>JBDSYB010000282.1:0-8167 GCA_039925885.1 Verrucomicrobiota bacterium | reverse complement strand
GGTGAGCCGGGGTAGCACCTGCCTCCGGCGGGTGCGAACGGACTCACCTTGATTCACACCCGCCGGAGGCAGGTGCTACCCGCGTTCTTCCTGTTGCCCGATCTCACCCACTTTTAATCACACCCTTCGCTGACAGGTTCCACGCGCCGTTCTCGACAATCAAATCTTCGCTGCTATCTTCGCCGAGAATGTCGGTCGCCCTAAAAAATTTGCACATCGCCGGGAGGGAATTTCGATCCCGCCTTTTCCTCGGAACAGGGAAATTCGCCGCGCCAGAATTGATGCGCGACGCCCTCGAAGCCAGTGGCGCAGAAATTGTAACGGTTGCATTGCGCCGCGCCGATTTGAGCGGCAAACGCGATCCATTCGCCAACATTTTGGAATTCATCGACGCTAAAAAATATCTACTGCTTCCCAATACGAGCGGCGCGATGAACGCTGAGGAAGCTCTACGCCTCGCCCGCCTCGCCGTAGCCGCCGGATTGCCAAATTGGGTGAAGCTCGAAATTCATCCCGACCCGCGTTTTTTACTTCCCGACCCAATCGAAACCTTCAAAGCCGCCGAACTTTTGGTCAAAGAAGGTTTTGTCGTGTTGCCCTACATCAATGCGGATCCTGTTCTCGCAAAACGTTTGCAGGATATTGGCGTCGCGACCGTTATGCCGCTCGGTTCGCCCATCGGGTCAAATCGCGGAATCGAAACGCGCGCGCAAATCGAAATCATTATTGAACAAGCAATTGTTCCGGTCGTGGTGGATGCGGGAATTGGCGCACCCAGTCACGCCGCCGAAGCGATGGAAATGGGCGCGGACGCGGTGCTTGTGAACACCGCCATTGCCGTGGCTAACAATCCGCTGCGAATGGCCAACGCATTTAGAATGGCAGTCGAATGCGGACGCGCCGCCTACGAAATCGGTTTGGCCGCTGAATTGGAAACCGCCAGCGCGACGAGTCCGTTGACGGGATTTCTAAACTAATTTTCGCAATGAAAGCCTTAACGTTTCCTCGTGTCCGCCAACTTCTCGAAGCCGCGCGCCAGACCCGCATCCTCGTCCTCGGTGACGTGATGCTTGACCAATTTCTTTGGGGCCACGTCGCGCGCATTTCGCCGGAAGCGCCCGTTCCAGTCGTTGAGTTTGACCGCGAAAGTTTTATGCCCGGCGGCGCGGCGAACGTCGCGCGAAACCTGGTTGACCTGAATGCGCAAACCGAATTGTTCGGGATCGTTGGCCAGGATGATGCCGCCAAAAAACTGAAGTCCATTTTAACTCAGCATAAAATCGGATGCGCGGGTGTCGTGGCGAATTCCGGTCGCAGAACCAGCATCAAGACACGCATCGTCGCGCACCAACAGCAAGTCGTTCGGGTTGATCGCGAAAGCCGCCATGATGTGGATGAAAAAGTTTCGCGCCGGTTGCTGACAATTCTGGAAAGTAAATTGGGCGGTGCGTCCGCTTTGATTCTCGGCGACTACGGAAAAGGCGTCGTTACGCAACCGTTGCTCGACGAAATCAAAAAACTTTGTTGCGAACGCGGCATCTGGTTGAGCTTGGATCCCAAACCAGTTCACAATTTGCGGCTGCAAAATCTTTCGCTTGTGACACCCAATCGCAAAGAAGCTTTTGAGATGGCTCGTCTTTCGGATGACACGCGCTCTGACAATCCGCTCGCTGATAAAAAGTTAATGCGCGTCGCCGAAAAACTTCTGGCTGATTTGTCTCCGGCAGTTTTGCTAATCACACTTGGCGATCACGGAATGTTGCTCTGTCAACGCGGACAAAAACCGTTTCACATTCCGACAATGGCGCAGGAAGTTTTCGATGTGTCCGGCGCGGGCGACACGGTGATTGCGAGTTTTACATTGGCGATTGCGGCAGGGGCGTCACCGGTTGAAGCCGCTATTTTTTCCAATCACGCGGCTGGAATTGTGGTTGGAAAAGTCGGCACCGCCACGGTGCAGCCTGAGGAATTGTTGAAAAGTTTCCGCCGCTAGAAAAATTATTCGATGAATGAAACGCTCGCCCTCACCCCGACCCTCTCCCCCGAGGAGAGGGAGAATTGTTTCAGCCTCCAGGTAAAATCATGCGATGGATTTTTTGAGCGGCCATCCGAAAAACCAGAAACGCGCAATCGCTATTCCCTCTCCTCGGGGGAGAGGGTTAGGGTGAGGGCGAGCAATTCTTCAACTAAATGACGGTCAGGATTTCATGAGCATCGAAAAAGCAGAAAAAATTCGTGCGATGAAAGGTCGTGAGAAAATCGCCGCGCTCACCGCCTACGATTTTCCGATGACCAAACTGCTCGACGAAGCCGGAATCCCACTGATTCTCGTCGGCGATTCACTCGGCATGGTGGTGCTCGGTTATTCCGACACGACGCAAGTAACGATGGACGAATTGGAACATCATCTTCGCGCCGCCGCCCGCGCGAAACCAAACGCGTTGCTTGTCGCCGATTTGCCGTTCGGAACTTACGACAATCCAAAGTCCGCTTTGGAAAATGCGCAGCGTCTCGTCGCCGCCGGAGCTGAAGCTGTGAAAGCGGAAGGCGGTCGAGAAATTCTGCAACAGGTGCGCGCAATTATTTCTGCAGGAATTCCTTTTCTCGGACACCTCGGAATGTTGCCGCAACACGTCCGCGAAGAAGGCGGTTATCACATCAAAGGTAAAACTGAAATTGAACGCGAAAATTTGTTAGCCGACGCCATCGCATTGGAAGAAGCCGGAGCATTTGCGGTCGTTTTGGAACTGGTCAAGCCCGCCGTCGCAAAGGAAGTCACTGGGAACGTTTCCATTCCCACGATCGGCATCGGCTCCGGTTCGGATTGCGACGGACAAATTTTAGTCACGACTGATTTGCTGGGGACTTCGCCAGATTACATTCCCAAGCATGTGAAAATAAAATTGAATCTCGCGGAACAGATGCGCGTGGCGTTTGTCCAATGGAAACAATCGATTCAATGAAACGGGCTATTTTAATTCTTACCCTCCTGACTCTTGCAGTAATTTTTTCGAATAGGTTTTCAGCGTTAAAGCCGATGACAAAAAAACATAACGAAACATCGTCCAAAATTAATGCTGCCATCAGAGACAGACGTGCCTCTGATTCACAAAAAACAATAACTCCGCCCCAAAATGAAACCACCAATGTTTCTGAAGGAAACGAGGAAGATTTAGGCAAAGAGTTAGGGCTTCATTGGCGACAACTTTCTCGCGAAGAGGTCGATGCTTATTTAAAGAAGGTCAAACGCAGCCCTGAAGGTTTACTCAACGCGTTTCTTGAGACGTGCGATACTAATTTGTTGGCCGAGGCATTCCAGAAATATCCCGATAATCCGATTGTGCTGTGGACGATGCTTTCGCCGAACTCCCAAACTCCACCCGAAGAGCGCCCGCAATGGTTGGAGAAATTAAAAGCGGCGTCCCCTGACAATGCACTGCCTAATTACCTATCTGCTTTGGATAATTTGAAGGCGGGCAATGTGGATAAAGCGCTCGTAGAGATGGATGCGGCGAGCAAAAAAAATTACAACTCATTCGACATTGAGCGAATGCAAAGCCGCGAAGAAATGTATTTGCTGGCTGGGCTTTCTCCCGTGGATGCGAAAGGTCTCGGAATATACTCGCTTTTACTTCCGAATCTTTCTGAAATGAAAACGCTCTCGCAAGAAATCGGCACCCTCCAACAAAAATACAAAACGGCTGGCGATTCGGACTCGGCTCAGCAACTAGGAATTCTGGCCATTGAAGCTAGTCATAAACTAACTGAAGGAAATAATCCTGTTTTGCTCAATCAGTTTGTCGGATTTAGCATGGAGAACCGGGCGCTCAAAAACTTGGATGCTGATACGTATTATGATTTCTTGGGAAAAACAGCCGGTGAGCGAATTCAGGAGATCAAAGATCAGAAATCAGAGATCAGCGATACGCTTAAAACCTTTGATGCGAAATTCTCCGGCTTGAGCGACAGCGAAAAAATGATCTATTTTGATCGATCCAGACTTTATGGAGAAATCAATGCCCTGCATTGGCTGAAAAGGAATTACGCGAGTGAAGCCAAATGAAAAAACTTTCGCACATCGATTCTCGCGGCGAAGCCAGCATGGTGGATGTTTCGAGCAAACCGGTTTCACAACGCAAAGCCGTGGCGCGCGGAGAAATTCGTTTGCAGAAATCCACCGTCGCGTTGATTCAAAAAAATAAAATCGCCAAAGGAAATGTTTTGGCGACGGCGCGCATTGCCGGAATCTTGGCGGCGAAAAAAACGGGCGAGTTGATTCCGCTATGTCATCCATTGCCGATCACGCATTGCGAAGTTAATTTTGAAATTCCCAAAAGCGCGGATCGAATTGTCATCACCGCTTCGGCCAAGATTACTGCGCAAACGGGAATCGAAATGGAAGCGTTGACGGCGGTGAGCGTCGCGGCGCTAACGATTTATGACATGTGCAAAGCCGTGGATAAAACGATGCGGATCACGGATTTGAAACTCATTTCCAAAACGAAGAAGTAAGTGAAAGGAGGCTCTGATTTTTCCGAGAAGATGAAAGTCTCGTTACCTCGACTCCTACCAGAAATAATTATGCAAATTCAAGTTGGCATCATCACGATTTCAGACCGCGCTTCCAAAGGGCTTTACGACGATCTCGGCGGTCCCGCGCTCAAAAAAGCGGCGGCAGATTATGGGTGGAGCGTTCTGGCAGAAAATCTGGTTGCGGATGAAAAACCGGAAGTTCAACGCGCTATTCGCGAGCAGATTAACAAAGGTTGCCAACTCATTTTAACAACCGGAGGAACGGGCGTGGCTTTGCGCGACGTGACGCCGGAAGCCGTTCGCGAAATTTCCATTCGCGAGCTTCCCGGATTCGGCGAAATCATGCGCATTGAATCCATGAAAATCACGAAGAACGCCATTCTCTCGCGCAATTTGGCAGTCATCGTCGAAAAATCTCTCGTGATTTGCCTGCCTGGAAAACCCAGCGGAGCAGTCGAATGCCTGGGCTTTGTGGTCGGTGCAATCCCGCATTGCGTCGAAGTGTTGCAGGAAGTGCCGACGAACTGTTGAACGGGCGGAAGTCGTTGTTACCGAGCAAAAAAAATCCCGCACACTCTTTCGAGCGGCGGGATTCGACGAGCCATTGAGATTTACGGAGTCAATAATTTGCGTTGATTTTCCGTCCCAGTCGGCTGCGTTTGTCCCGAAATTTGCAACTGGTTATTAATCGAAGTGACGCCCCCCATGCTCTTAATGCGAGCTTCGATGCTTTGTCGTTCTCCCGCGTTGGCCACCGTTCCCTGTAAAGTCACAACCCCGTTTTGATTCGCCACCGTGATATTTGAACGAGTCTGCGGGAAATAGATTTGAGTTGATCCTGATTTGGCGAGGGCAGTCCGAAGTCCTTGAGTAAACGATTGGTCCGAATCCCCGGCGGCTTGATTAGTGAGTCCCGAAGCGGTGCCCGGGCCGTTTAAGCCCCTCGCGCCATTGAGATCGTTATTTGCTCCGTCCGTTGTGCCAGTGGGACGATTTGTGGTGGTGGAAAACGGTAATGCATTGGTATTTCCAAACGTGACCTGATTCGTCGTTCCAAAGGGGCGGTTGGTGGTACCAAAAGTATGTTGATTGGTGCCCCCAAAATTCGGGCGATTCTGTCTTTCCGCCAAGACCCGCTGTCTGGTGTTATCGTCAGGTGAAACAGCGCCGCGCGGCTGAGTGGGCGTAGTGGCGTTTTTGCCGGTGGCTGAGGTCTGTCCAGACGGAGTTGCTCCTTGGCCCGACGGAGTCACTCCTTGCCCCGAGGGAGTTTGGCTCTGGGCGAGAGAGGTTCCTAAAACGACGATTGCGCAAAATACCGAATACTTTTTCATAATAATAATTCCTTTTTTGGATTTCACTTTTCTAAGGGAAATCGTCCCTTAATTTCGTCTTCCCCGGCCACTTCACAAGGAAGAGCTTTGCCGAAAAATGGCTCGGGCAAAACTTCACCTTCCGAAATTATTTTTCCTCTAAAAATAATTTGCAGAAGGGAAATTATGGGGAATATTCCTCGCAATATTTAAGGGATTTCCCTGATGAGGACTTAAAAGTATGGTTCGTTAGAGAAATTACGGGAAAGGGAGCAGGATTTCCAAGGAGAAGAAATCCACAGAACCCGATTATAAAATGATGATAAATTTTATTTTTTCCGCCAAAGAAGTTTGCGGCTACTTGAGCTTAATTTTGCTGCTCAGTTTTACGGCTTCACCAGAGAAACTTCACGCTGAGACTCCCGAGAATTTTGCCCGACAATTCGCTGATTTTAAATTTTGTTTTCATGCGGAAGTGCAGGACCCGAGGATTTTTGTGGCCACAAAATCGGGAGATTGCGACGATTTTGCCACCCTGGCGGCTGATACTTTGACTCGGAGTGGTTACACACCCCGACTTTATGCCATTCGCATGAAGGGAGAAACCCACGTCGTGTGTTACATTCCGGAGGCTAAAGGTTATCTGGATTACAATATGCGGGCGTCAGACCACCCCCTCGTGCCCTGCGAAAACTCGCTTCAAGACATTTCCAACAAAGTGGCTCTCTCGTTCAATCGCGAGTGGATTTCCTCCTACGAATTTTCTTATCGGGAAAAAACCAAATGGCTGGTCAACAACATCGTTAAAAATCGTCAAAAAAATCTTTTGGCGATCCGTTAAGCAACGAATTTCACCCACTTCTTTTTAGTTCCTTACCCCTATTGGGATTCTTTCCATTCACACGAATTTATCTAACCAATTTTTTCCCAAATTCCGGATCCACCTTGACTAAAAACGCCACCAGAAAACCGGGAATCGTCGAAAGCATTATCCAACCAAAAAAGTTTTTGTAGCCGACTATTTCCTGCAGCCAGCCGCTCCACATGCCCGGCAGCATAATTCCCAGCGCCATGAAACCAGTGCAGATTGCGTAGTGCGCGGTCTTGCTCGGGCCGTCCGCGAAATAAAGCAGGAACAGCATGTAAGCCGCAAAACCGAATCCATACCCAAATTGTTCAATCGCAATGCAACCGCTGATCACCGCAAAATTTTCCGGTTGCGCAATCGCCAAATAGAGAAAAGCAAAATTCGGAAGGTGAATTGCGCACACCATGAACGGCAACATTTTTTTGAATCCATATTTCGACGCGAGAATTGCCCCGTAGATTCCACCACAAGTGAGCGCGATAATTCCGATGGTTCCGTAAGCGAGACCCAATTGACTGGTGCTCAGGCCGATTCCTCCGGCTTCACGCGGATCGAGTAGAAACGGGCCGACCAGTTTCAACGCCTGCGCTTCTGCAAGCCGATACAATAGAATGAAAGACAACGCGATACCGATGCCCGGCTTTTTAAAATAGGAAGCAAACGTCCCGAAAAAGTCGGCGAGAAAATTTTTTCCGGACCCCACCGGCACATCGGTGACTGGACGGGGCAGGGCGAATTGGTGGTAAAAACAAGCGACCAAAAATAATCCGCCTAAAAGAAAAAGGGTGATCGTCCAAGCCAGCGGAATATTCCCGGCCCGCGAGGTGAAGGAAACGGAAGACGCCTGCCGAAGTTTTGCATCAAGTTGCACGACGGCAGCGAACGGTTTGTTCCAGTTCGTCGCGTTGAAAACAAACCGCTCGCCTTCGACCAGTTTGAAGCCGCGATCTCCCGCGCTGAATCCGAAATACTCACGCCCGCTTTTCTTGCGCTCAAAATTAACGACGATTTCTTTTTCCGTCGGCGGTTTTTTGGAGAGCGTAAAATAAACCAGGCCGACATTTCCTGCCACGCTGGGTCTGGCTTTAACTCCTTTTGGAAATGTTTTGCGCAAAAAATCCGCGAGCGGTCTGGAAATATTCTCCGTCCACCAGGAAGCGTTTTCCGTTTTTTGGACAACGGGTTTTTCAACTGCGATAAATCCATTTTCGCGATTCCATTTCTTCGCCTGATCAATCACAACTTTTGCTTCCTCCGCAGAACGCTCCGCAATCGCGATATTTAACATTTCAGGATGAGCGACGAGGCGGAGTTCTCCCTCTTGCGGTGGGATTTGAATGGAAGTTGGATCGAAGCGAGAGGTATCTTCCGCCCGCCCAGGCTCGGCGCGCAAAGGAATTTCCAGCGGTGGCAATCCATTTTTGCTTTCCAACGTTCCGGCGAAAACGATTAA
>JBDSYB010000281.1:0-11022 GCA_039925885.1 Verrucomicrobiota bacterium | reverse complement strand
CACTGTTATAGAGAGCGCCTCCCAAGTGCGCCTTGTTAGCGTTAAAAGTGCTGTTCACAATAATCAGATTTCCGCCTGATGCATTGATTCCTCCGCCAAGGCCGCCCTGTCCCGCCGCGGCAAAGTTCCCTCCCACGGCGCAATTGCTGATGGTCAACGTCCCGCCCGTAAGTTGCACCCCGCCGCCGCCGAGAGCGAACCCGTTGGTCAAGGTCATGTCAGAAATTAAAACGGTGCCAAGGCTAACATTGAACAGGTTGCTGCCAGAGCCAAAGATGCGCAAAAGGGAGGGGCCAGGGCCGAGAATGGTCAAATTTTTATTGAGGCTGATGGGACCGTTACTCAAGACAATAGAGTTCACGTTCGTCTCAAAATTGATCGTGTCGCCTGCGACGGAATTCGAAACTAGAAGCCGCAGCGAACCTGCGCCGCTATCGTTCGTGGTGGTCACGGTCAGCGTTGCCGCAAAGGTGTGACTCGTGAAAAAAAGAAGGGCACAAAATCCGAAGAAAATCTGCCGTAGAGGGAAGTTTTTATAAAACATAATTACGCCTGTTTAGTTGTAGAATGGTCGCAGTTGGACGACAGAAGTTTCGGAAGTTTTGTCCGAAAAGCCAGCTTATTTTTTGTAGTTGGCCGATGGCGAAAACCAAACCTGGCGACGTGAAATTCCAAGCCGTCGCCAAAATTCACGGTGGTTTTTTCGGCCTGCATCGACTTTGTGGCATCCTATAAAAGTCGTCTCGACCAAGTTACGTTTCTGAGGACTCGCATCGACCTCATTGCCTGCCGTTCGAAAATTTCGTCTCCGGTTTCACATCAGACTTGCGAAAATTCATCGCTTGCCTACGCTGTCAACCATGACCGCACAAACTGTTGACGCGACAACTCACTGTAAACTTTCCCAACTGGGCGAACGTGTTACCGGGGGCGGCCAAGTAACACGCGACGAAGCGCGCTGGCTGTTTAACCTCGAATCGTCAGCCGATATTCTCGACCTGCTCTCATGGGCGAACCGGATCCGCGAACACTTCAAGGGCAACAAGATTCATCTCTGTTCCATCGTCAACGCCAAGGCGGGCGCGTGTTCCGAGAATTGCAGTTTCTGCGCGCAATCGTCGCATTACCAAACCGGTTCACCAAAATATGGTTTCATCGAACCTGAACCGGTCGGTGAAGCGGCGGATGAAGCGAACAAGAATAAAGTCACCGCCGTCGGTCTTGTTGCCGCGTGGAAAGGTTTGAACGAAGGCCCGATGCTCGATGAAGTTTGCGACCGCATTCGCGAATTAAAAGCTACTGGCAAGACCCGGCCCGACGCCTCGCTGGGTCTCATCAAAAAACAGGAAGTGGCCAATCGCTTGAAGGACGCCGGACTGGAATGTTACGGCCACAACCTCGAAAGTTCGCGCCGCTTTTTTCCACAGACTTGCAGCACGCACACTTTTGATGACCGTCTCGAAACCATTGGCTACCTGAAAAAAGCTGGGATTAAAATTTGCTCCGGCGGAATCATCGGCATGGGCGAGACTCGCGAAGACCGCTGCGACCTCGCCTTTGAATTGAAAGCGATTGGCGCAAACGTCGTGCCCGTCAACATCCTTAATCCCATTCCCGGCACGCCTTTTGAAAAACTTGAGCCGCTGCCCGTCATGGAAATTTTGAAAACCATCGCGTGCTTTCGTTTCATTTTACCGCGTCAGGAAATCATGATCGCTGGCGGTCGTACCGTGAATTTGCGTGACGCGCAAAGCATGATCTTTATGGCCGGCGCGAGTGCATTGATGGTCGGAAATTATCTCACCACACTCAATCAGCCCGTGGAAAAAGATCTGCAAATGCTCAAAGACCTGGGTTTGGATCCCAGTTGGGACAGCCATGATTTCAGTGACCAGGAGGAAGCTGGCTGCAACAGCGTTGAGGGCAGTCGTGAATCGGCAGTGGCAATGGCATAATCACAAATCAAACTACAGGGATGATGCGGCCTTCCCTACTTTTATTTCCCCCTACGGGACGATTAAGAACGCTTGCGCGTTTCTTCTGAACAGCGAAAATTAACCCATGGATGATACAACCAGATTGATTCGCGGCTATCAAGGCGAACCGATTGAAATTCAGAGCGTTCTTGAAAAAATCGTTTCTTTGGCGGAACGAAATGGTTGGCGGCAGGACGTCGTTAAACCGACCAATGAAAATGCTAACCCCGGGGGCGAACTGCTTGCCTTTCATCGTTTGAGCAAACCTTCGTTGCACCGCATCTACCTTTCCACTGGCATTCACGGTGACGAACCAGCAGGGCCGTTGACCGTCCTCCAATTATTGAAGGAAAACGTCTGGCCGATGGGCGTCGATATTTTCTTGTGCCCTTGTTTGAACCTCACCGGCTTTCCGCTCAATCGCCGCGAAAACGCCAAGGGCATCGACCTCAATCGCGACTATCGCGACGCGCAATCCGACGAAGTTCGCGCACACATCGATTGGTTGAAACGCAAACCGCGTTTCGATGTAGCGCTTTGCCTGCACGAGGATTGGGAAGCGAAAGGATTTTATCTTTACGAATTGAATCCCGATGACCAACCCTCCTTCGCCAAAAAAATTATCAGCCGCGTCGCCGAAGTCTGCCCGATCGACCGCAGTTCCACGATTGACAATTGGCCCGCGGAAAACGGAGTCATCCATCCGAACAAAGATCCGTTTGATCGACCGCAATGGCCCGAGGCGCTCTACCTCATTACCGCCAAAACGCGATTGTCCTACACGTTGGAATCGCCCTCGAATTTGCCGCTGCAAACACGGATTGCTGCGTTGGTTAAAGGAGTTCGCGCGGTAATGGATTCGATTTCAGACCATCCAGTTATGAGGGCGGATTAGTGTTCAGAAATTAATTGGAAAAGGAATGTCCAAAGATTTGCCTGCGGCATTGGTTTGCTGCCCTCCCGAATCAATTGAATCAAGACCGACGGAGTAAATGATTTTCTTTTCGACGGAATAACGCAGGGGCTTGCCGTCAAAATCATCAATGGGAACTTGAGGCAAAAAATCTGGAACCAGTTCAGTGAGTGCCAACGGGAGCTTTCCGTATTTTTCTTTGTAACATTTCAAAGCGAGAATTGCTTGAGTTGCCGCCACAGCCACATTCTCGCGACATTTTTTGGAACTAAATGTTTTTTGAGCGGGCCAGGTCATTTCGACGAGTATTTGGCCGACGGCATTTCCTGAAAGTAACCGTTTGACCGTGGAACGATTTGTAGGAAAAACAATCAAATTGATTGGCATGGCACTATAAAACGGTTGAACCGAAGCCAATCCGGTTCTGGCAAATTGCGCGTAAATTTCACGCGTCTTTCTAGCGTTCAGTAAAGCCGTGTAAAAAACTCCCGCGAGTAATTGGGTGTTCCGATTTGTTCCGGCGCGTTTTCCTGACGCCATATCATCGATCATTTTGCACTGAATTTGATATTCCAACTTAATGGCGTTTGTTAAACCCAATTCGTTGGCCAAGAGGTGATCCAACTCGCGTTCATACATTTGCAATGAGTCGCAGGAAAGAATCGTGTTTCCGATCATGTCGTGCAGCGTTTTGAGGGCGAGCAATTTGACTGCAGACCCAACGAGATAATGCATTATCGTCCCGTTTGTCTTCAATTTGATGGCCGAATCGAACGACGCGCAGTGTCGAATCGAAAGCCTCTTTCTCGTGTCCTTCGTGAAATGCAACAATCGAGCGAAGTAAGGCAATGAAACTCAATTTTTTAAAATCCCCCAGATACTCAAAGTCATCTTCAATGCTCTGGATTTCTGGAACCTGAAAACCAGGACAAAGAAATATCTGGTCAATCAATTTCAGGCTCGTTTGATTTTCCTCCAAAATCTCCTTTGCCGCTTTGGCGTCCCATGTTGCCCAATTGAGAACATCGTTCGTGGTTTCCGGCCAATATAGTTCTTCGCGCGCTTTTTCAAAAATGAAAAAAGCATTTTCATTGGATGAAACAGTGGCGCGAGTAAATTTCAAATCGTCCAAAACACCCGTGGATTTTCCACGGAGTACGAATAGTGTGACTATGAGGATCACCGCCAGTGCAAATAAACTTGCGGCGATAATTAAAAATTTCTTTTTCACGCTGAATACGAATCCATTCCCACACAAGAACAAATCAAATTTCGGTCCCCGTAAACATTGTCAACGCGTCCGACAGCAGGCCAAAATTTATTTTCACGCGTCCACTTTGTTGGGAATGCCGCTTGTTCACGCGAGTAAGGACGATCCCATTTGTCGCTAACCACAGCTTCGGCGGTGTGTGGTGCATTTTTGATGACGTTGTTTTGTTTGTCCCCTTTGCCGGATTCGATTTCCAAAATTTCGGCGTGAATGGAAATCATCGCTTCGCAAAAACGATCCAGTTCTTCCTTCGATTCGCTTTCGGTCGGCTCGATCATCATCGTGCCGGGAACGGGAAAAGAAATCGTGGGCGCATGAAAACCATAATCCATCAGGCGCTTCGCCACGTCTTCAACCGTCACACTTTTAAACTGGCGCAGATCCACAATGCATTCGTGCGCGACAAGATTGCCTTTGCCTTTATAGAGGACGGGAAAAAATTTATTCAACCGATGCGCCATGTAGTTCGCATTGAGAATCGCCATTTTCGTTGCGTCGGTTAAACCGCCGCCGCCCATCAGCGAAATATAAACCCAGGAAATTGTCAGGATGCTCGCGCTGCCCCACGGCGCGGCGGAAATTGCGCCAATCGAATTTTCTCCGCCGAGATTTACTGCTGAATGTCCCGGCAAAAATTCCACGAGATGTTCCGCAACTCCAATCGGTCCCATGCCCGGCCCGCCGCCGCCGTGCGGTATGCAAAACGTTTTATGCAAATTCAAATGGCAAACATCCGCTCCGATATCGCCGGGCGAACACAAGCCGACTTGCGCGTTCATGTTCGCGCCGTCCATGTAAACCTGGCCGCCCTGTTCATGAATAATTTTGCAAATCTCGCGAATACTTTCTTCAAAAACTCCGTGCGTGGAAGGATAAGTCACCATCAGCGCCGCAAGGTTATTTTTGTGCGTGTCAGCTTTGACGCGAAGATCATTCACATCAATATTTCCATTCGCATCGCAAGCGACGGCGACAACTTCCATTCCCGCCATGACTGCGCTCGCCGGGTTTGTGCCGTGCGCTGAAGTCGGAATCAGACAAATATTGCGATGCGAACCGCCCCGACTTTGATGAAATCTTCGGATGACGAGCAAGCCTGCGTATTCGCCTTGCGAACCGGCATTGGGTTGCAAAGAAATTCCTGCGAAGCCGGTGATTTCCGCGAGCCATTGCTCAAGTTGACGAAAAACAATTTGATAACCGCCCGTTTGAGTCAGCGGCGCGAACGGATGAATTTTTGAAAACTCTGGCCACGAAACAGGAAACATTTCAGCGGTCGCATTTAATTTCATCGTGCAGGAGCCGAGCGGAATCATGGAAGTCGTGAGCGACAGATCTTTGTTTTCGAGACGTTTGATGTAGCGGAGCATTTCCGTTTCCGAATGGTATTTGTTGAAAACCGGATGCTGAAGGAATTTTGATTTGCGAGTGACGAGTGACGAATCGCCTGAAGTTTCTGCAATTAAATCGTCCAGTGAAAATTGCGGTGGCTTTCCATCATTGAAGAGCGAAAAAATATCAACCAAATCTTTTTCCATCGTCGTTTCATCGAGAGAAATGCCAACAGTTTGCGCGTTAAAAACGCGAAAGTTCATGTAATGCGCTTCGGCGATTTTTAAAAGTTCTCCGCTGTTTTTTGCGCCGAGATTTATTTTCAACGTGTCGAAAAAATTTTCAGTTTCGATTTTGCCGCCGAGTTTTTTTAAACCATTCGCGAGAATATTTGTGAGCAAACGAATTCGTTGCGCAATCCTCTTCAAACCATCCGGCCCATGATAAACCGCATACATTGAAGCCATGTTCGCAAGCAAGGCTTGCGCGGTGCAGATGTTGCTCGTCGCTTTTTCGCGGCGAATATGTTGCTCGCGGGTTTGCAGCGAAAGCCGCAGGGCAGGGCGACCGTTCGAATCTTTGGAAACGCCAATCAAGCGTCCGGGCATTTGCCGTTTGTAAACATTGCGCGTCGCAAAAAATGCAGCGTGCGGCCCGCCGTAACCGAGCGGAACTCCAAACCGCTGCGCGCTGCCAATCGCGACATCCGCGCCGAATTCTCCCGGAGGTTTCAACAACGTCAGCGCGAGCAAATCAGCGGCGACCGCGACGATTGAGCCAGCGTTGTGCGCTCGTTTTACAAAATCGTCAAAATTAAAAATCGCGCCGTTCGTGTCAGGATATTGCACCAGCGCGCCGAAAAATTTCTCAGTGAATTGAAATGTTTCGTGGTTGCCGACGATGATTTCAATTCCCAACGCTTCAGCGCGGGTTTTGACGACATCAATATTCTGTGGATGACAATTTTCAGAAATGAAAAATGAATTTCGGTCCGGCTTGATGTTCTGGCAAAGATGCATCGCCTCGGCGCAAGCGGTCGCTTCATCGAGCAAAGAAGCGTTGGCGATTTCCATTCCGGTTAAATCCAAAATCATCGTTTGAAAATTTAAAAGCGCTTCGAGACGGCCTTGAGAAATTTCCGCCTGATACGGCGTGTATTGCGTGTACCAACCGGGATTTTCCAAAATGTTGCGTTGAATGACCGGCGGCGTTATGCAATCGGAATAACCCATGCCGATGAATGAACGGAAAATTTTATTTTGCGAAGCGATGGCGCGAAGCTCATGCAGCGCGCCGTGTTCGCTGGAACCGTTAGGAATGTTGAGCGGTTTTTGCAGGCGAATTTGTGGAGGAACAACTCTGTCGATGAAATCCTCCAGGTTCGGAAAACCCAATTGCTCCAACATTTTTGCGGTTTCATCGGCGCTTGGCCCGATGTGGCGATCAACAAATTTATCTGAATGTGCGAACATGAATTGAAGTTTTTACAAAAATTTTCCAGCCTCGGACGCTTGAAACCAAGTGTCAGCCTTCCGAACATCTCGCGAAAGTAAAATCCCACCGGCGCAAATCAAGTGAGAGTTGTTTGGCCTAAGCCTTCTGGCCGTCAAAATTTTAAGTGGCCGTTCGCCTCCTCAAAATAGAGGTGATAGGTTCGTTCATGAGTAAAGCGTTCACGAGAGAAGACGACATTTCGCAGGAGCCGATTTTAACGCGGATGCCGACCGCCTTGCCGCCGGGCGTCAAAAATTATATCACCGTTGAGGGCGCAAAGAATTTGAGACGGGAGCTTGAGAATTTAACACAAACAGAAAGACCGTCCTTGCTGGCTTCGTTGGACGCCGACGCGGTCAAACGCGAACTGCAAATGCTGGATCAAAAAATCGCCATCCTGCGGGTCAGTTTGGCTTCGGCGGAAATTGTCGAACCACCCACAGCTTCCGATGATGTCGTGCGTTTCGGCGCGAGTGTAAAAGTGCGCACCAAAGGAGGGGAAGAAACAGAATATCGCATCGTCGGCGTGGACGAGATGGACATCGACCGAAATTGGGTGAGTTGGCGATCGCCCATTGCACGAGCCTTGCTCAATGCGCAGGTTGGAGAACGGGTTCGATTCCGATTCCCCGCAGGCGAAGAAGAGTTGGAAATTGTCTCCGTCAATTACGAGTGATAGGTAAATGCGTTCGGTCCCAACCCCGAAATTAAACGTGGGGGAATACATCCGATCCGAACTTCTTGCGTTTGGACGATTCGAAAACCGTCGAATCACAAGAGGTTTCGCCCGGCGTCGTGCTCGTTTTCAATCAAGAGAATCAGGTTGTCGGCGTGGAAATTCTAAATCTTTCCAAACGGGCTATCCAAGATTAACATCCGTGAATTGCGTTTCGAACAGCGTAGGTTTGTAGAGCGAGTTTAATGAATGCTAAACATTATCGGTTAAAAATTGCCTTGCTTGGCATCTGGTTTGTAGTTTCTGGTTCTGCGTATTCGCAAACCTGGTTACAGAGTGATGCACCTACAAATTTTTGGACTTCGGTCGCCTTATCGGCGGATGCCACAAAAATGGTTGCAGTCGCTGGTGACTCTTTCAACGGGATATCAAGTTCAATTTATATTTCAACGAATTCAGGAATGACATGGACTCAAACTGGATCGCCGTCAAACCGTTGGACCTCCGTCGCCAGTTCTAGCGATGGAAATAGATTGGCGGCCATCGCACAAACTGGATTTATTTTTACATCAACGGATGGGGGATCCACATGGATATCAAACAGTGTTCCTCGCTTATCTTGGAGATCAATTGCTTCCTCTGCCGATGGCTCAAAGTTATTTGTAGAAACTTTTTTCGGACAATTTTACAAGACAACAAACTTCGGAAGTCTCTGGACATCGAATAGTGCACCAGGAGGAACTTGGGCTATTGCCTGTTCCCCGGACGCCACGAAACTGATAGCTGGTGGCGGTAACTCTGTGCCTCGATCTATTTGCATTTCAACAAATTCGGGTTTGATGTGGACAACTAACATCAATACTCCATCGTCGTGGGCCGCTTGGGCAGTGGCAACTTCGGCGGACGGAACAAAATTGTGGGCAGTTGACGGAATCGGTAGTCCCTATGGTTTAATCCACAGGTCAATGAATGCTGGCGCAACCTGGGAAACTAATAATTCTCCTCCCGGCACTTGGCAGTCTATAGCTGCCTCAGCAGACGGAACTAAAGTGATTGCCGCTAACTGGCAGGGCAGCGGTTATCCGTTTGGCGCTCTTTATACATCAGTGGATTCCGGAGCCACTTGGACTTCCAATAATATTCCAGTTCAAGCATGGCGTGGAGTGGCCTGTTCATCCGATGGAAATACCTTTATTGCCACGACCGACCGGGGCGGGCCTGCCCAAAGTGAGATTGGAAAAGGGCGGATTTGGATTTTCCGCACAACACCTTCTCCCCAATTACATCTAATATCTTCCAATAATAACATTGTTCTTTCTTGGGCTGTGCCTTCGATAAATTTTGGGTTGCAACAGAATTTGGATTTGAATATCGCGAATTGGACTGAAGTAACAAACGCACCCACGCTCAATTTAACTAATCTTCAGAATGAAGTAACGTTGCCTTTAACAACGAACAACATTTTTTATCGGCTCAGAACTCAGTAATATAGTTAATTTTATTTTGTTTCTGACATTCCTTTGCATCCCAAACCTTCTCCGCTAAATTTGCGGATTGCCTGAGTGGCAAAATTCGAATCTAAAGCCAACCGCGTTTCACAAATTCATCGGCTAACATTCGCGGCGAAATAATGGTCACTCCTTGAATCGTTTTCCCATAAAATTTTCCAAAGTCTCGTTCGTCGCCAGTGAGAAGATGGGTTGCTTTTCCGACAATCGCACCTTTCAGAATCGGAACGTCTTTGGATTTCAATTCAACTTCAAGTTCGCCAACAAGAACCCTAACTACCTCGCAATTCTTAATGATCGAATCTAGCTCGCGGACTTGTGTGGGAAATTTTAATTCAAGATTACGCCGAGCTTCGGCAATGGCATAATCGTTGGTCAAACATTCGGCGTGCTTGAAAATGATTTCCAAAAAGGCATGCATCCGACTTTGCGGAAGCGCGCCTGAAAAAAGAATATTGGCGTCGAGAAAGACTCTCACTGTTTCTTTTTCAACGGATAATTCGCCAGCGCTTGCTCGTTGTTGCGATTAAACTCAGTGATGCGCGCTTCGGGATAAATCTCAAGCAAGACCTCCTGTTCAACTTCGCGGGTGGGTAGAACGTCAGTCCACGTTTCCTCTTCGCGCTGGCGAGCGAGAAATTTCAGGTAATGCAGAACTTCGCGCAGCACCGGTTCAGGCTGCTTTTTGATTTCTTCAACCAAGATTTCCTGCGTGCTCATAACGGTTTGACTTTGCTCCGTTCGCACGATGAAGTCAAAACTGGATTGATGCGTAACTCTCATTAACACCGTGGCTTTAGCCCGGTGAAAAACGAGTCACAACGAATTCAGCCGTTTTAACGGCTTTCGCATCGCGCCCATTCCAAAGCCGTTAAAACGGCTGAACCCACCCAATTGCCTGCACCCACCGAGCTAAAGCCACGGTGTTAATGAGAAATTAGATGCGTCGCCGACATTCCCTTTGCATCCCAAACCTTCTCCGCTAATTTTGCGGATTGCCTGAGTGGCAAAATTCGCAGTCATGTCGAAGGACTTTATCAAAATTGGCGGAGCGCGTGAGCATAACCTCAAGAACCTCACGCTCGAAATCCCGCGCGACAAATTGGTGGTCATCACTGGCTTGAGCGGCTCGGGGAAATCGTCGCTCGCCTTCGACACGATTTACGCCGAGGGCCAGCGCAAATATGTTGAGTCCCTCTCGGCTTACGCGCGCCAGTTTCTCGACCAGATGCAAAAGCCGGACGTGGATTTCATCGAGGGACTTTCTCCCGCCATCGCCATTGAACAACGCAGTTCCGGCACCGGCCCGCGCTCGATCATCGCGACGACGACGGAGATTTACGATTATTTGCGTCTGCTCTTTGCGAACGTCGGCCAGCCGCATTGTCCAGAAACCGGCGAACCGATTACGCAACAAACCACGAGCGACATCGTGGATAAAATTCTGGCGTTGCCGCCGAAAACGCGTGTGATGTTGCTCGCCCCGGTCGTGTCGGATCAAAAAGGAGAATTTCGCGACGTGATCGAACGGCTCGCGCGCGAAGGTTTCGTGCGCGCCCGCGTCGATGGCGAATTGGTCGAACTCAGCGCAAACGTGCGCGTGAAACTCGACGCGAAACAGCGCCACACGATTGAAGCGGTGGTGGATCGTTTGGTGATCGATGAGAAAATTCGTGTGCGCTTGAGTGACTCGGTGGAGACGGCGTTGCGCTGGGGCGAGGGGAGAGTCGTGGTGTTGCATCAGCCGGGCGAGTGGCGGCAGGCATCCGTGCCTGCCGTAGAGCCGGGCTTCCAGCCCGGCGGAAAAAATGTTAAAAATATCGAGAGCGCAAAAAATTTCACGTCTAGTCCGG
>JBDSYB010000280.1:0-5627 GCA_039925885.1 Verrucomicrobiota bacterium | reverse complement strand
GGCCCGGACAGTGGTCTCGATTTGCTGAACAAGGCGGTCGCATCCAAAGCGTCGGCTCCAATTATTATTTTAACCGGCGCTGATGATCCGACGGTGGACATGGAAGCCACGCGGATGGGCGCGGCAGATTTTCTGGTGAAAGACCATTTGGATGCCGCGACCCTTGAGAGGTCGATCCGTTATTCTGTGCAACATTTCGAGACTTTGAAAGCGTTGCGTGGCAGCCGGGACCGCTTTCGTCTGTTGTTTGAGCGGAGCATGGACGCTATTTTAATTTCTGACGATGAGGGCAAAGTCATCGAAGTGAACAGTGCGGCCTGCAAGTTTCTTGGTTATTCACGCGAAAAATTTTTGGAGTTGAAGATGTCTGACATTCTGGCGACCAAAACGGGAAACCTGGCGCACGATTTGCAGGACAAACCTTTTGGAGAGCTTTCCATCGCCCTATCATCGGGTGAAAGGCGTTTTGCAGAATTTTCTGCCTGCCAGTTTGCTCCCAATTCGAATTTAAACATATTGCGCGACATCACGGAACGCCGCGATTTGGAGAAGGAAATTTCAGAAATCAGTGAAAAGGAACAGCGTCGCTTGGGGCAGGATTTACACGATGGCTTGGGCCAATCGCTGACGGGGATAAGTTTTTTGACGAAGGTGTTGCAGCAAAAGCTGGCTTCCAAAAAAGCCCCGGAAGAAAAAGATGCAGCCCTGATCGTCAAACTCATCAAGCAATCCTTGGCGCAAGCGCGGGAAGTGGCGCGCGGCCTCTGCCCAACGGTTTTGGACACCAACGACATTCAGGCTGCGTTGGAGCAGCTTTCGGAAAATTTAAAAAAATATTTTTCCATTGTCTCCCATGCTGATTGCGATCCTGGAATCAAAATCAAAGACAACGCGGTGGCGGTGCATTTATACCGGATCGCTCAGGAAGCGACGACGAATGCTCTCAAACATGGCAAAGCCAAAAAAATCTGGATCAGCTTGCAGAGGGAAAACAAAGCGCTCGTGCTGCAGATCAAGGACAACGGCAAGGGTTTTCCCAAAGAGAAAAAGAAAGTTAAAGGAATGGGTTTACGTGTCATGCAACATCGCGCCCGCATGATCAATGCGACGGTGGAAGTCGATGGAAAGGAGAATCTGGGCACGACGGTGACGTGTGTGGTCGGAGACAAGCTCACACTGAAAAAAACGGCCGCGCGGATCGCCGGTTCCCCTAAACCTTGTTGAACGGTAAAAGCAAATTTCTAAGCGATGCTTGATAGAAGGGGTGCTGGTTATTCAAATTGCGACGGAGCGGCCTTGCCAGTTTGCGCTGCTTTTATTTTTGCGGGATCAGGTGGCTGCAAAATTTGCAACTCGTGGATTGACCAGTAAAATTTTCGCGAGGAACCCGTTTGGGTCATGCGAATAAATTTCGTTTGAAGTGGAGCAAAAAGAATTTCCGTGGTGCGCGCATTGCCCCGCGCTTTAGCCACGCATTCCTTCCAGTCCTTGCCGTTCCCAGAAACTTCCACCTTCAGCCGTCGTGGATAATCTTTGGGCGAAGTGGCGGCGTCGAGATACACCCCGCTGATTGTAGTTTCCTCGGGCAATTCGATTTGAAACCACATTCCATTGGTCTGCTCGATGCCTGATTCATAACGCGTTTCTATTTTTCCATCGATGGCACGCTCGGCACGGTCTGCGACGTGGCTGGCGGTTACTTTCCAATTAAGGCGATTCGTCAAAAACCGGGGAGCCACATCCTGAATCTCGTCAAGCGTCCAGGGCTTTTCTCGCTCTTTGAAAAGAGTCCGAAGTCGCGACACGTCGTTGGTGCGGATCAACGAGGCATTGTTCCCGAAGCTGTTCCGAACGTAAGAGGCAACTGCGGAAATCCATGGATCATCGTTGCTTTCCATGGGGACCATTTGCGCCTCGTAGGTTTTGCCGTCCACCGGACCACTCAGACCTTTAAGCAACACTTCAATAATTCCGTCTGACAGACCGGTGACCGTTTTGGAACCTGCCAAGGGCGGGGCCATGGTTGCGTTGTTTTTTCCGCCTTGCAGCGGCGTCCCTTTTGCGTCGGTTCCGTGGCAGGAAAAGCAAAGCTCATTGTAAATACTTTCGCCTCGGCTGAATAATTTCTTTTCTGCACTGTTAAATTCTCGTCCTTCCAAAGACGAAGGCGTCAACAATTGCGCGCCAATTTGCTGCACGCCCGTTGAGGACTGGTGTTTCATCGTCTTTTCGATAAACGTTTTCGCGTCCTTAAACTTCAGCAGGTTGGCCGTCATGATGGTTTGAATGACAACGTTCGGATCGGGATCAGTGGCCAACGCGCGGATGTCCGTCTCCAAAGATGTTTCACCTTTTTTATAAAGTGTTTCGCTGGCGCGAATTGCGGCGACGCGAACCTGCGGATGAGCGTCGGCAAATTTTTCCCGCAACAACTGTGCAGTCAAAGCGTCGAGGCCTTCGAGCGTCCAGAGAGCGTGGATTCTCGCGAGATGATTTTCCTTTTGGTGCGCCATCTCGATTAGCATCGGGACAACCGTTTTATCCTGGCGAAGAACCAAAAGTTTCTGCGCCGTGTCGCGCCACCAACCATTAGGGTGCGCGAGGGTTTGGACGAGTTGCGCGGACTCAGCCTTTTGCAGGCGCGGTTGCGGACCAGGCGTGAAATCGTCATGCACCAATCGCCAGATACGACCGCGCCCGAAGTTTTTTTCAAGGCGGTGTTGCTGGACGACTTTTCGCAGATAGGAATTCGTTTTGACCCAATTGCCTTCCTGGATGATGCCGCGATACATGTCCACGATGTAAAGCGTTCCATCTGGAGCAGTGACCATGTTGACGGGGCGAAAATTCGGATCGGTGGAACAAATAAATTCCGACCTCACGTAAGGATTTCTTAGGTGAGTCACTCCATCTTTCACCTCAATTTTTGTTCGTCGGATCAAACGCCCGACCGGTTCCGCAAATAACAAATCGCCGCGCAGATCTTCCGGCAATCGATCCCCGCGAAAAATTTCATCGCCACAAGCTGCCGTCAGGTGATTCAACGTTTTATCCTCGGGACGAAAACGAATTTCGCCACCTTGCACGTCAGCCAGACCCACCAAAGGCCACACGTCGCGATAGCCCTCGGCAATTTCGTCACTGAATGAAAAGCGTCCGTAAATGATGGGCTGCTGAAAATTAAGCGGCCCGATTTCTCCGCCTGCATTTATAAACCATGGTTTGCCGTAATCGTCGCGAGCTAATCCCCATTGCCCACCGGCGGAGGGAATTGTTTCTTTTAAAACATTGGTTCCATTGAGGCGAAGCCGATAATCATTGACCGCCATGTAGAGCCAGTTATCCAAATTCCACAACAAACCACTTTGTTGATGTTCAAGATTGCCGCCTCGTTTGCCGCCGTCAAAAATCCGGGTTTTTTTGTCCGAAACCCCATCGCCATTTGTGTCCCGATAAAGCCAGATGTCATTTGAATCCGTTTCGTTGACGAGCAAGCCGTCTGCGACTGGCAGAATCATTCGGGGCAAAAGAAGTTTGTCCGCAAAAACGCTGTGCCGATTGAAATTGCCGTCGTGCTTGCTCGACCAATGGAGCGAAATGCGACCCCGATTGGTGTGTTCGTTTGTCCCGTCAATGTCCTGCATGTAAGTGCGCATTTCTGCCACGAACATCCGGCCATCTCCATCGAAAGCAGTAACCACTGGCTCCCGAATCACCGGTTCGCTGAGAACGAGTTCGAGGTGATAGCCTTTGGGCAACATAAATGTTCTCGCCTCGGCTGCTGGAGAGAGATAAGGAGTCGGAGTGGACTTGGAAACGCGGTTGGTCTCTGTCGCGGCAGCGAAGACGAGAGGGGTTGATAATTTGAAAACAAGCTGGGCGGCAACTTTCCATTTAATCATCGTCTACATTGATAGCTTATCAGCTTTGAGAATGAAGAAAATAATTTAGGAAAGCGGCAAAAAATTCCCGCGCGACACCGCCATCATTGTTTGACCGCAACAATTTTAATTTCAAAAGCGGGCCGCAGGAGAAGTAGGGCGGAGTGGATAAAGCGAAACCCCTTCTCGCCCAACTTCCAACGAAGGGCGAACGAACCGGAAAACCTTTCATAACCAAACCGGGAAACTTTACCTTCGATTACTTTGAAACCAGATTCTTCCACAAGATTACCGAGTGTTTGCAGGTTCCACGAGTAGAGGTGGTGGTTTGGTTCGGCTCGGTCAAAACGGCGATAACGCCGCTCTTTTTCAAAAGGAACAAACAGGAGTAATCTTCCAGCCGTCTTGAGCATCCCCTTCATTTGTTGCAACGACTTGGCGGGATCGATCAAATGTTCCAGAGTATGATGGCACAAAACCACGTCGAATGAAGCAGGCTCAATCTTTGATACGTCTGTGAAGAACGTGATGCCGTGTTTTTCAACCACGCCTTGAAGGAAAGAAGAAACGTCGAGGCCCGCACGTGCTGCGCACCGCAAATCCCGCAGGTTCCAGCCCGAACCTACCCCAAACTCAAAAACGGCATCCGACGACTGCACGTAGGGAGATATTTTTTGCCAGCGCAGTCTGGCCAACCAAGGCACCGCGTTTTCTGGCAATGCCCTTTTTGAATAATGATAATTGTGCCCGTCTTCGCCGAGGTAATGACGCGCCGCATCCTTGTCCGACATGGCGCAATCGTAAAGGCATCAACCCCTATTTCAACATTTTTGGCATTCTGGAAACGCTTCAAACATTTCCGGCTTTCGGCGGTTTCAACATTGAGGGATCTTTGGAAGAAACTTTCTTACCTTTTTGCGCTTTCAAATGTTCCTGACGAAGCTCTGTTTCCGCGCGAACCCAATGATCTTGTTCCCGGCCTTCCACAGCGCCTTCTTTTTTCCAAATGTCAAAAGCTCGTTTCGCGATTTGATCGTATGTAATTGTCATGTGCAAATATCACTCTTGACGCCTCGCGTGTCCTCCTGATACTCCCCTGATTTTGAGATGGGGAATCGTTGTGGTTCGACCTGAGAGAACCGATGCAAATGAAAAAGGCCGAAGGATTTCTCCTTCGGCCTTTTAATCAGAATATTTCTTAGAACGCGAAGCGGAGACCGCTGCGGATCAAGGCATAATCCGACGATTTGTCGCTCACGTGAAACACATGGCGTCCATCAATGAAGATGCCCGTGTAGCTGCTCAAACGGAATTCTAGTCCAACTCCGACGTGCAGGTTCCAGGAATCCGGTCCATCGAACTGGCGTCCGCCGCCGGCAAACACGTAGGGTGCAAGGTGCGCGACATCGATCGGCAAACGCAAAATTGCGCTGGCTGACACTGCGTCAACAAAGTCGCCCCCATTGTCCCCGGCAAAGGCGTCCGTGCCGATTCCGAAGTTGCGGGTGATGAAGTAGTTCACACCGATTCCGCCGCCGAAATCACCATGCCGCAGGGTTTTATCAAAAGTATCATTGAACTTTTCTTTGCCCTTGCTGTAGGTGCCGAAAATATCAAACGTGAATTCCTGGGCAGAATAAAGATCCTTGCCTTCGCTGTCATAATGGAAGCGATCGCCCCAATTCCAGTTCATTTGATGCTCGGCACGAGCTGTTCCCGTGGTAAATAACGCGGCCGCCGCGCCAA
>JBDSYB010000279.1:0-2946 GCA_039925885.1 Verrucomicrobiota bacterium | reverse complement strand
GCAGCGAACGCAATCGCACCTATAATTTTCCGCAGAACCGAGTGACCGATCACCGCATCGAACTGACGCTTTATAATTTGCCGACGTTTATCGAAGGCGACATTGATTGCGTCATCGAACCGCTGATGGCGAATGATTTGAATGAAAAGCTGGCGGCGTTGAAAAGTTAACCTCTTAATCTTAATCCTAATCTTACTCTTACTCTCTTTGGGTTGAGGATTACGATTAAGATTAGGAGTAAGATTAAGACTCTAAAAAATGATCAAAGGAATTATCTTCGACTGCGACGGAACTCTGGCCGATACGATGCCGTTGCATTGGCGCGCGTGGCAGGTCATCACCCAAAAGCACAAACTTCATTTTCCCGAAGACCGTTTTTACGCGCTCGGCGGCGTCCCTTCTCGCGACATTTTGAAAATGCTCGGCGAAGAACAAGGCGTTTCCATCGATCACATCGCCGTTGCGCACGAAAAGGAAAATGCTTATTTGCCGCTCATGGCGCAGGTCGAACCGATTCACGCCGTTGTGGAAATCGCCAAAGCCAATCACGGAAAAATTCCGATGGCCGTCGCGTCCGGCGGCACGCAGATCATTATTTGCCAGGTTCTCGAACACCTGAAAATCCGCCATCTCTTCGACGCCGTCGTGACGAGCGAGATGGTGAAAAATCAAAAACCCGCGCCCGACATTTTTCTCGAAGCCGCCCGACTCATCGGAGTGCCGCCGCAATTCTGTCGCGGCTACGAAGACACGGATTTGGGAATGCAGGCGATCCGCGATGCGGGGATGGAGGCGGTGGATGTGCGGGAAATGCTCGTGAAGTAATCATTCGGTTCGCGAATATTTCTGTCCCGTAGGGACAACCGAAAATAGCCCGGCGTTTTAACGCCGGGGAAAGATGGAAGAAAGATAAGTCCCGAAGGGACGGCAGAAAGCGGCGGCGTCATCATCCGTCCCTTCGGGACTTATCTCTTTTCGAAATCTTCCCGGCATTAAAATGCCGGGCTATTTTCAAACGTCTCTTTGGGACGCCCTAAACCTTTCTGTTTTCATGCCGCGCGATCCGTCAAACGCTTTTTAAGTTGCGCCATCGTGAGGAACGCGCCTTGTCCCGCTTCAACTTTGGCGAGGCGTTTCTGAAGAATCATTTTGTGCCGGACAGCCAACGCCTCCTTTTTCAAAATCAGTTCCACATCCTCCAGCCGTTTTTTCGCAATTTCATAGTTGTTATCAATCTTTAGCGCCTTGAGATAACAGTTTGCTGCCTCTTTATATCGACGAGCAGAAAGCAAATATCCACCGAGATTAAAAAACGCTTCGTCAATGCACCCCTTTGAACATTTCGTTGCTTTTGTGGCGAGTTTCTTTGCCTTACTCAAATCACCGCGGCGAAAAGCTGCTGATCCGGCATAAATAAGATATGTGGCTTCATCAGCATCTAGTCTATGCGCGCGCATAAACATTTTCTCTGCTTCCAAAAAGGTTCCTTGCGCTTCCATCAAGTGGCCCCGTTGCGCCAAGACCCTATTCAAATATTTTTTCGGAGCCAGAAGCTGCGCGCGATCCAGCGCACTCGCTGCTTTGGAATACTGCGCCAAACTTATCAAATTGTTCGCATATCTAATTAGCGTCCTGACGTGATCGGGTTGTTCCCTCAAATAAATTTCACAAAGATAACGAACGTATCCGACTTGGTCTTTTTCATCAGCCGCTGCCAATTCGTCCTGTCGTTGGTCGTTGTCTAGTTTGTCTTTCATAATGGCGTCTGCCGCTTTTCCCAAACATACCGAAACATCAGCGTGCGCAGCGCCGCCGTGAGTGGAATCGCCAGCACGCCGCCGAGAATTCCGCCCATCAACGTCGTGCCGACCAGCACCGCCACGATGATGGTGAGCGGATGCAAACCCACGCGGTCGCCGATGATTTTTGGCGAGATGATAAATCCTTCGATCAGTTGCACCGCGCCGAAGATGACGAGCACGAGCAGCGGATGCAGCCAGTCGCCGAATTGCACGGCGGACAAAACCAGCGCGAGCAGCAGACAGATGATTGACCCGACATACGGCATGATGCCGAGAATCGCCGCGATCGCGCCGAGCAGGATGGCGTAATTCAATCCGAGAATGGAAAACGCGATGGCCAGCATCGTGCCGGTGCAAAGTGCGACGAGTACTTGTCCGCGAAAGAAAACAATGAGCGCGTCGTTGATGGAGGTTAGCACGAACACTACTTCGTCTTTCGCTTTGGATTCGTTGAGCGGGAGGTAATCCGTCCAAGTGCGTTGGATGCCGGATTTTTCCTGGAGAAAATAGAAAAGATAAACCGGCACGAGCGCGAGGCCGATAAGAAATCCGATCCACGAAGCCGCGCGTTGAAATTGGAGGAACAACCATCCGCCTACCAATGGCGCGACGGAGGCCAGCCAGTTTTGCACCGATGTGCCCATGTCCGTGGCCAGCGCTTCGCGAGCGCGCGCCGCCCATGGCGACATCGCGAGTTTGTCGGTCACGTAGTTTCGCAATCGCTCCGCATACTCGGGTGTCTGTTGCACGAGACTTTTGATTTCAACAATCAATTGAGGCACAACCGTCGCCAGCAGAATGACAACAACCATTAGCAGCACGAAAAACACGAGCAGAATGGCGCGTGTGCGTGGAACTTTGCGGCGTTCCAGAAAATCCACGAGAGGATCGAGCAGATAAGCCAGCACCGCCGCGATGGCCAATGGAAAAATCACGGAAGCGAGTTTGTTCGCAAGCCAGCCGAATCCCCAAATTACTAATCCGCCCAGAAGAATCATCGCCGCCACCGCCAGCGCCGTGAGAGAAAACCAAATCACCCGCGACTGTTTTTCGGATGGTGGTGGCATGTTCATGTTCGGAGTTCCGCCTTCAGGCGGTCTGAAAATATGGTCCGCAAACCGCCTAAAGGCGGAACTCCAAACGC
>JBDSYB010000278.1:0-3413 GCA_039925885.1 Verrucomicrobiota bacterium | reverse complement strand
CACCAAAAAACAATCTGATTATCTTGGAGTATCGCCGGAGGGCCCTTACAAGCCTGAGCATTACCGCTACTAAACGAATTCAAAATTAAAACGCAAAAGGCGAACGGAGAAATCCGTTCGCCTTTTTCTATGAATAATATTTGCGAAGCGCGTTGCTGAATTGGCCGTGCATTTCCTGTAGATTTTTGCCGTGCTTCCACTAAACTTTTCCCATGGGAGAGAAAAATCTAAACGAAATTCCACGACCGCTCCGGGAGCAATATGAAAAAGGTGTGACCAATTTTCAGCGCCAGAATTTTGATTACGCTATCGCGATTTTAAACCAGGTGCTCGTTCAGGAACCCGGCTTTTACGACTGTCGCCAAGCATTGCGGGCCACTCAATTCAAGAAAGCAGGAGCCAGCAGCGGATTTTTTAAGAAAGTCTTTAGCGGAGCCAGTTCTTCTCCAATGGTTGCCAAAGGACAAATGGCCTTGCGCAACAATCCTCTGGAAGCGCTCAACATTGCGGAACAAATTTTAAACGGCGACCCAAACAGCACTTCCGCTCATAAGTTGGTTGCTGACGCGTCATTAGCCGCCGATCTCCCCAAGACCGCGATTTTGTCACTGGAAATTTTAGTGAAATCTTCGCCCAAAGATCGTGAACTGAATCGGGCTTTAGCGGAAGCATACGCGCGCTCCGGTTTGACTGCCAAAGCGGAGGGGATTTATAGCGATTTGCTTCGCGCTAATCCCAACGATCCGACAATCGCCCAGGCATTGAAGGACCTTTCCGCCCGTCAAACCATGACGGAAGGCGGTTATGAAAATCTTGGGGAAGGCGGCGGTTCCTATCGAGACATTTTGAAGAATAAAGAAGAGGCGGTTTCACTCGAACAGGAGAATCGGCAAGTCAAGACCGGTGATGTCGCGGATAAAATCATTCGAGATTATGAAGCGCGCATTGAGGCTGATCCAAAGAATGCAAAACTGTTGCGTTCCCTGGCCGACCTTTACGCACAAATAAAAGATTACGACCGCGCCCTTGGATCCCTGCGAAAAATCATTGCCATCGAGGGAGCCGCAGATCCATCCATCGAGAAAACTATTTTGGATCTGGAACTGAAAAAACTGGATTTAGCGTTGTCGCAACTTGATCCACAAGCGGGTGATTACACAGAGCAAGTGACGCGTCTGAAAGCGGAGCGCGCCAGTTTTTTCCTCGAGGAATGCCAAAGGCGCGCTGAGAAATATCCCAACGATTTGCAGATTCGTTTCGAGTTGGGCCAGCTTTATTTTCAAACAGGAAAAATTGGCGAAGCCATCCAGGAATTGCAAAAGGCGCAGAATAATCCGCATCGGAAATTGCAGGCGATGAGCTTGCTCGGACAATGTTTCGCCGCTCGCGGCATGAACGATATGGCTGCCCGCAAGTTGCAGGATGCTTTGAAAGAAAAGCTCACTTTCGACGAAGAAAAAAAAGAACTGATTTACGCACTCGGTTCTGTTCTCGAAAAAATGGGCAAAGGCGAGGAAGCCATCGAGCAATTCAAACAAATCTACGAAGTGGACATCGGCTATAAAGACGTCAGCGCGAAAGTAGATGCGTATTACGCGGGGAAATAAACTTTGCAGCCGATCTCCAGATTAGGCGGCATGATCTGTCTTTCCCTTCAACTCTCGCTTGTATGTTAAATATGCAATACCCCAAAAAGCAAACGGTGTGGTCCAGGCAATCCAGCCGTTCTCAATCCCACTGATCAAGAATCCTAAATGGGCAAATCCCAGAAGCACGATAACAACCACACCAATCAGGATGCTCCTCCGCCGACGTTCAGGTGATAGTTTTGATGAGGTCACACGAATGATGCCTAAATCTAAGTAGACGGCGCATTTTGCAGCCTATCTCGGTTCATGGGCTGACAGTAATTTTGGTTTAACCCCAATGTCGAGCTAAGTCTTAACTTGAAAATGAGCCACGTACACGTTCTCAAAGGCTGCAAATTTTCCAACTGAGAAACTTGTGCCGACTGTCTACGGTTACTTGTCGCGGCGCAATAAGTATTCCGCCAACGCTTCCAGCGCGGTCGCTTTGCCTTTGAAAATTTTCAGCGAGGCAAAAGCGCGGTCGGTCAGTTGCTTGGCGATCTTGCGCGATTTTTCCAGACCGACAATCGAAGGGTATGTGGCTTTTTGGGTGGCGGAATCTTTCCCAGCGGTTTTGCCGAGTTGTTCGGTCGTTTGGGTAATGTCGAGAATGTCGTCAATGATTTGAAAGGCGAGGCCGACATTGTAACCGAAAACGGTCAGCGCTTTGAGTTGCGCAACCGAACAATTTGCGCTCATGCCGCCGAGCCGAACGGAGCAGCAGAGCAGGGCAGAGGTTTTTCTCTCGTGAATGTATTTCAGTTGCGCAGCAGAAATCTTTTTGCCTTCGCCTTCGAGATCGGCGACTTGTCCGGCAATGAGTTGTAACGAGCCAGACGCTTTGGCGATTTCCGAAATAATTTCGCGATGCGAATATCGCGGCCAACCCTTGCTTTGCGCGGCAATTTCAAAAGCCTGAGTGAGGAGCGCGTCTCCCGCTAACACGGCAATGCCTTCACCGAAAACTTTGTGGTTCGTCGGTTTTCCTCTCCGAAAGTCGTCGTTATCCATCGCGGGCAGATCGTCGTGGATTAACGAATACGTATGAATACATTCGACAGCGCAAGCGAGCGGGAGGGCGTCTTCTTCCGAGCCTCCACAAGCTTCCGCAGCAGCAAGACAAACGGCCGGTCGCATTCGTTTTCCACCTGCGAAAAGTGAGTATCGCATTGCCGTGTGAATGGTCGCGGGCTTGGCGCTAACGCGCGGGAGAAAGTTATTGAGAGCGCGATTCACATAAATCGAGCGCTGTTCCAAATATTTTTTCAGATCAAATTCACCGAACTCCATTGCTGGAACAATTGAAACAATAATTCTATTCATGAGTTTGGCCGTTACACCTGTTCGTATGAATTAAGAAAATCATCACGGGTGATGCTTGACTGCGTAAGAATCGTTCGGAGCGTTGATCCCTTTATCTTCCGGTGATTAGGAAGCGTGAGCGGAGTTTTGGTGCCGTCTGGATTCTGACGGATCATAGAGATGTGATTACCTCGGCGGATCCGCTGAAAGCCGAGTAACTCGAAAGCGGCCAGCACGCGATCCAGTGGAGCATCAACGGGAAACTTAGCCATGAAGCGCGCCTCGCCGAAATTTTTTAAATCGCCCAGGCGGTTTCTGCGACAAAGGCTTCGAGCACCGGAGACTCTCCCTCCAACACGTCCTTGCCGAAAGACTCCACATGAAAAGCGATAGCGGAGCGGACATCCGCTAACGCCTCCTCGTAAGTCTCACCCTGTCCAACCACGACGCCGGTCAGCCCGAGCGGATACGCAACGTAGCCAT
>JBDSYB010000277.1:0-9029 GCA_039925885.1 Verrucomicrobiota bacterium | reverse complement strand
GTCTGACCGTTCAACCAGGTAGCGCGTTCCCACTCGCGCATCTGTTCAACAGAAATAATTGGAACTGGCATAAGGTGAAGTGCGTGTGATCAGGTTGTGGTAAAAAATCTGGCTGACACTAGAAGTCCAAAAATATCATGCGATCCGATTTTGGTGAAGCGCGGGTCAGTGTCAAAAGTTAATTCTGTAAAGGCCCCAGCCTTCCGGCAGGATTAGAATTTTCGGCTCTGGTTGAAAGTATTTAAAAAATTAGAAATTCGATTTTGCTGTGGGCATGGAAGGCAGATTCGCTTTTTGCCAGTAGGGAATGATGGTTTTGAAAAGCGATTTCAATTCCCCAAAATCGCTGGGTTTATTGAAAAAACTGAGTGCGCCCAATTGATAAGCGCGTTTTACGTCCCGTGGAATTTGCGAACTGGAAAAAGTGATGGTGGGAACCACATTGAATTCAGGATGATCCCGCAACCATTCTAAAACTTCAAAACCGTTTTTGCGGGGCATTTTCAGATCCAGCACCATCACACGCGGAAACGGGGAATATTCCGGGTCGGATTGAGTCGCGGCGCGCTGCAAATAATTGATGGCCTGCTCCCCGTCGCTGACCACTTTGATTTCGCAATTTAACTCGGCACTTTTGATCGCCCGGGTCAAAAGCAAAGCATCGTTCTCATCATCGTCGGCAATTAAAATGACCAGCTTGGATTCCAGGTTAGAATTCATGGTAAAACTTCCCCCTCATTTAAACGAAAATAACCTGCAATGTTTAAAACACCACATGCAGGAACCCGTTTTTTATTCTCAGTTTTTAACTTAAAACAGATCTCAGTTTTGAATCCAGGGTAAGTAAGCTGGAGCGCCAAAATATTCGTAGCCAGTATTTTCCAAAGGCGTCCCGCTCAAGAGCGAATGAATGAAACCATTCTTTTCCACTTGAAGAGTGTGAAGAATTTTTTTGTCCGGATTTTCCTTGAGAAAAAAATTCACCCTTCCGTCGAGCGCGGTGTAATTTTGGAAATCGGGCAAGATATGCCCGGAAAATTTGAAGAAATCTTCCAAGTCTTTCTTCATTAAATGACTTCGTCCCCACGTTCCCCCGGCTGCGCTGACGAATGGCTTTCCTTGCAACAGGGCGACATCGTCGTGATAGGCCAGCACGGTTAAAAAATGAGGGCTGGAAGTCTTCAACCATGCCGCCAGTTTATCGCGGTGCCGCGCTGTTTCGTAGGCGTATGTGGCATCCAGAAAAGCGATGCGCTCGACCTCGTCGGGAATTTTTTCAAGTGAGTTAAGATAACCAAAAACAAAACTTCCGCCGCCGCTGTGACCGCTCAAAATTATCTTTGGTTCGAGTGCCTCGAATCGGCCTGCAACTTTCTCCACAATTTCCAAAACAGCTTTATCCCCAAACTTCTTGCGCCAGGCGGGCCAGGTTTTCAGGGAGTTTTCAACGTATGCCACCATTACATTTTCGTTGGTCAATTGCGCGCGCACAAAACGGGTTTGCGCTCCGATGTGTTGAATGTTGAAGTGCCAGTCTTCATTGGTCGTAGTGCGGCGGCCAATCGTTTGTTCAATGGTATTGCCATTGGGCAGGGCATAGAAAACGAGCTTTAATTTTTTCGGCGCGTCCAGCATTTCCGGCGCGTTTATCAAAACTCTGACTTCATGATCTAATTGCATCAGCATGGTCTGTTCATTAAAGGAGGAACTGTTTTGAAACTGGCCGAGGACAGGTGTATTCGTATGGATCGGCAAGCTGGGAAACTGGTTGAACCGGTAACTTGCCTGACGAAGAACCCCTTCATCGCTTAGCAATTCCGCCAGAGTCGAATCCGCCAAAACCTCTGCCACCGTGGAAGGCTTGCCATTCAACATCATATTTTTTTGCACCAGACGAATTCCATGGCTGTAATCGACCCAAGATGCGGAGTGGCCTAAAAACAGCGGCTGAATGGGAACGCCGTTAGTTTGATGCCAGCCAAAAATCGCCACTTTGCCCGGGGACTCGGCCAACCGGGCAGAAATTACGACATCTTTTTTGTGACCGGCAGTGAGAGCGCCAAGAGGAGCGTGATCCAAAAACGTCGCACGTTGCGTTGTGATCAAGGCATTGTGCTTTTGGAAAACAGGTGCGGTGATCATCGATGCATTCGGAGGCAGAGGCGAGGGCGGCAACTTTACCCTCGCTTGGGAATAAATTTGGCTCACCATTTTTCGCGTCGGTAAGGTGCATCCTGCTGCATCCGCAATTTTTTGCGCCGTGAAAGGAGTCATTGGTGCTAGAAAAAAATCTTCATCCGAGCCAATCGCCAGATATTCGGGAGTGACAAAAATGAGAGCAATGTTAGTAGTCGTCCCCGAGACATTCGTGAAGACTACTGGGCACAACTTGCGGAAAAACTCTGGCACATTGCCCTGAGTTGCTTCGGCAAAAATCAATTTCTCACGTTGTTGCAGTTCCAACGATTTGATCCGCTCAGAGAACTGGCTGCCACTGACCGCATCTTTAGACCGGGCCGGAAGATTCAGGGTCTGAGCGACAGCCGGAATCCAAAAACCAAACAAAGATAGAAGGCCAAGAACTAAAGGCTTCATTGTATTTGAAGTGGTATCCCAATCACAATTCATAACTGCCACCTGTTGAAACGAGGCGAGCAAACGGTGGCTTGGTGAAGGGTTTTTAATAAAAATTGTTTCCTTCAAAGTTTTCACACTTTTGTTGCATGCGATGGTGGCAGTCTTGGCCGGAATTGCGACAGTTACGGTTTTATTTTTTTTGATGAAGAAGAATCCAACAGGACAAAGACAGGACGCATTGAATGCCATTTTTATCTTGAGCGCGAAATTTCAGGAAAAACTTAGACGGGTGATTGGAAGGTCGGACTCCCAATTACGAGGCGGCTTGCTGTTAATCGAGCCAACATCTTTGATGGAAATCTGCCGACCAACCGTTTTCGCGCCTTTGACACCAACTTCGGAAGGGTCGCAAGTTTGCTGATGAATCTTCTGGTGCGGCGCAGGCTTGTATTTAATGAAAAGTTCCTTGGGCGTTTCCGGTTCAAAAAATAAAATTTTGGATTTCTCAGGAATGCAAAAATATTCCTTGTCCAAAATCGTGCCTCCAAAAGTGAAACGCTTCAGATAAGTCGCCTCGCGATTCGTGTAGCACAATGTAAACACGCGGTCGCGTTCCGGCAGATCGCTGTGAATCAGATCCGGCCCAACGAATGTTTTTTCCGGCAACTCCAAAACCTTGTAATGCCCGTCTTTGAAAACGAGCAGCAGTTTGTCGAATTTCGTGCAATCGATCTTAAATTCTTCACCCGAAACTTTGTAACCGATGTAGCCGCTCTCGCGGTCGTAAGCGACTTTGAACGCCTTGAACGCGACTTCCTTCGCATCGACTTCATCGTAACGACTCGACTTCGTGAGACGGGGATACATTGGGCCGTATTTTTCGAGCAATGCTTCGAGGTGGCCAATGACGTATCTAGTGAGGTTCTTGAGATTCTTACGCGTCTCCGCCAAATCCGCTTTGGTTCTTTCCACTTCTTCGCGATGTTTGTTGATGTCAAAAAGAGAGATGCGGCGAATGCGGACTTGCAATAAACGATCGACATCCTCGACCGAAAGTTCGCGAATTAGTTGTTTGGCAAATGGCTTGAAACCTTCCTGAACGGCGGCTTGCACTGCTTCGTTGGTTTTGGCCTGCTCAATCTTTTTGTAGATTCGTTCTTCAATAAAAATTCGTTCCAGCGTGCGAAAATGTAGATCGCTTTCTAAATTCTTTTCGCGCAATTCCAACTCGCGCTTCATCGTCGCCAGAAGTTGCGCCGTGTTCTCGCGCAACACTTCGGACACCGTCATTTCCACAGGCCGATTATTTTTAATGACGATGATTCGGCTCGCGATGGTCGTCTCGCAATCGGTGAAGGCGTAAAGCGCATCGACTAATTTTTCCGCGCTGACACCGATGGGCGCGCGGATTTCGATTTCCACTTCTTCCGCCGTAAAGTCATTGACGCTCTTGACCTTGAGCTTGCCTTTCCGCGTCGCGTCCTCGATGGAGCCAATCAAAGAATCGGTCGTCGTCCCCGGCGGAATTTCTTTAATCACGACCGTGGAGTCGTCCTTGATTTTGATTTTTGCCCGAACTTTGATTTGGCCTTTGCCGTCGGCATATTCTCGTGCGTCCATCAACCCGCCCGTCTGAAAATCAGGCAGACATTTAAAGGATTGTTTTTTGAGAATGGCGATTTGCGCTTCCAGTAACTCCGGGAAATTGTGCGGCAGAATTCGCGAAGACATTCCCACCGCGATGCCCTCCGCTCCCAACATCAGTGTGAGCGGAATCTTGGAAGGAAACACAATCGGCTCCTGATTGCGCCCATCGTAACTCGGAACGAAATCGGTAATTTCGTCATTGAAAAGCTCAGTGCGCGCCAACTCGGTCAAACGGCATTCGATGTAGCGGGGCGCGGCGGCGGGGTCGCCGGTGAAAATATTTCCGTAATTCCCCTGTCCTTCGATGAGATAACGTTTGTTCGCCAGCACCACGATGGCATCGTCGATCGACGCGTTGCCGTGCGGATGAAATTTCATCGTGTCGCCCGTCACATTGGCGACTTTCATGAAGCGTCCGTCATCGATGCGATGCAACGCCCAGAGAATGCGTCGTTGCACTGGTTTCAATCCGTCGGCCAGATTGGGAATAGCGCGATCACGAATGACGTAGGAAGCGTATTCCAAAAAATTGGTGTTAACGCGACGGTGCAACGGCAGTGTGATTGTCCCGGGAACAAATGGAATGTGGGGAATAACCACTTCCTCCGCGAGAACATGACTTTCGCCGTTGCCCTCTGTTTTGGGAAACGCGCTCACGGCGTCGCCATTTGGTTTTGTTTCAACCGGCAATTCTGGTTGTTCAGGATTATTTTTTCGTTTGGCTGCCATTTGAATGTAAATATTTCTACGAACGTCGCCGACCAACAATTTTGCGCACAGGGAAATAATCTTCGTCCCTTTTTGCAGCGGCGGCATGGGGTCGATTCTCGTCGGCGCTTCCGACCCCTTCCAATGCGACCATAAGCTCCATCAGCTTTCGCCGTTCTTCAATTGGGAGTGACTGAACCTCAGCCTTGAGCTCCTCTATATTCATGTGAAAAACATTACGCATCTCGCGGTTTTCGGACAAGTGCGTTGTCACTCAAGCCTCCACCGGCACGACTAGATTTTCCATGATGTAATCTTTTCGTTCCGGCGTGTTTTTGCCCATGTAAAAACTGAGGATGTCAGAGACGTTTGATTTCGGCGCATGTTCCACCTGGCTCAAACGCACTTCTTTTCCGATGAATGGTTTATTTCGTTGGGCGAAACTCCACAGCCACTGTTCTCGGTGATTAAGCCACAGACTCCACTTCTCGCATTGGCCGTGTGCCGGGGAGTGGAAGCTCCTTGGCTTCGGTCAGAAGGTCTTGAATTTCTTCGCTGACCAGAACGCAAAGCTGATGATAAGCCTCCCCCTCATTTTCCGCATGACAGACGCCGCCCCACGGAAAAAGATCAGGGCAATAACCGACATACACGCTGTCTTCATCGCTCCAGCGGACGAATTTCAAATATCGATCTTCAGTTTTCATTTGCTTGTCTCCTGTATCGCATGGCGAATCTGTTTCTCCTGATAATGGCGCGCGTCATCGGCATCTTTACCGCTTAAAATTATCGCGCCCGCACGTCGTGCATGTCGAAACTTGCGATGCGAACCTTTTCCGCCAGGAACCAAAACGAATCCAGCTCGCTCCAATTCAGAAACAAGTTGGCGGACTTTGCGCGGCACATGAAAAGATATTAGCAAAAATTCAATCTGGCCAGTTTGTTGTGCGCGCCTCAATCCTCCACCGGCACGACCAGATTTTCCATGATGTAATCTTTTCGTTCCGGCGTGTTTTTGCCCATGTAAAAAGTGAGGATGTCCGACACGTTCGACTTCGGCGCATGTTCCACTTGGTTGAGCCGCATTTCGTCACCAATAAATTGTTTCATTTCATTTGGCGAAATTTCCCCCAAGCCTTTGAAGCGGGTAATCTCCGGTTTTCCGCCAAGTTTCTTTGAAGCTTCATCGCGTTCGGTTTCGCTGTAGCAATAAATGGTTTCTTGTTTGTTGCGCACGCGAAAGAGCGGCGTTTCCAAAACCCAAAGATGTCCGTCCTGTACAAGCTGATCGAAGAAACGGAAAAAATAAGTGATGAGCAAATTACGAATGTGCAACCCATCCACGTCAGCGTCGGTGGCGAGAATGACTTTGTCGTAACGCAGCCGCTCCATGTTGTCTTCGATGTCGAGGCTACGCATCAAATTATACATCTCGTCATTTTTATAAACGATGTCGCGCTTGAGATCCCAGACGTTAAGCGGCTTACCTTTCAAAACGAAAATCGCCTGCATATTCACGTCGCGACAACTCACAATCGATCCCGCCGCCGATTGACCTTCCGTGATAAAAACCATCGAGCCTTTTCCTTTGCCCTTCGCTTTGTCGAAATGCGTTTTGCAATCTTTCAATTGCGGAATGCGAATCGTAATTGCCTTCGCCCGTTCGCGCGCGAGCTTCTTTACGTCCTGCAATTCTTTGCGTAACTGCTGCGTGTCTTCAACTTTCGCGAGAATTTTCTGGGCGACATCTTTGTTGCGATTAAAAAAGTGGAGCAACTCTTCGCGCACCGTATTCACCAAATCTGAACGAATTTCCGTGTTGCCCAATTTATTTTTCGTTTGCGATTCGAAAACAGGATCCTTCAAGCGAATCGCCACCGCGCCGATCATGCACTCGCGCACATCGTCGCCTTCAAATTTTCCTTTGGCATATTCATTGACCGCCTTCAGCAACCCCTCGCGAAACGCGCTCAAATGCGTACCGCCATCCGCCGTGTATTGGCCGTTGACGAATGAAAAAAAAGTTTCGCCGTAGCGCGTGTTGGTGTGCGTGAAGCAAAATTCCAGCGTCTTGCTCGTGTAATGGAGCGGCGGATAAATCGGTTCGCTGTTGTCGCCTTTCAAATCTTCCAGAACCAAATCCATCAAGCCGAGACGCGACTGAAAAATTTGTCCGTTGAAAATTAATTTCAGCCCGCTGTTCAAATAGCTGTAATGCTTCAGCCGCTTCTCAATGATCTCCGTGCGAAACTGCGAACTCTTAAAAATCTCCGGGTCAGGCTCGAAACAAACGAACGTTCCATTCGGTTCATCGGTTTTGCCTTTGCCTTCTTTTTTGAGTTTGCCTTGTTTAAAAGTCGCATCCACGAATTCTCCGTCGCGATGGCTGCGCACGTAAAATTCTTTGGACAACGCGTTGACCGCCTTCGTTCCGACTCCATTCAAGCCGACGCTGAATTGAAAAACCTCATCGTTATATTTCGCGCCCGTGTTGATCTGCGAAACGCACTCGATCACTTTGCCCAATGGAATTCCGCGACCATAATCGCGCACTGAAACCAAGCCGTCTTCAAGTGTGATAAAAACTTCCTTGCCGTGGCCCATGATGAATTCGTCAATCGTATTATCGATTACTTCCTTCATCAAAACGTAACAGCCATCGTCGTGATCCGTGCCGTTGCCGATGCGCCCGATATACATGCCGGTGCGCAAGCGGATATGCTCCAGCGACGAAAGCGTTTTGATTTTGCTCTCGTCGTAAACGTGTTTTTTTCCGTCAGCCATAATCATCTGAAGTGTGCGAAGTTATTCCTTTGCCGCAATATTAAACCTGATTTTAGGGAATCATTTTTGTTGCAAACGATTTGTGCGTAAAAATCCAATCAGACAATCTACTCTTGTGCCGTTCAGCTTGCGCCCGATTTCGGTGAACACGCGAGCGGTTAGGATTTTTCCCATGAATAGAAATATTTTCTACATAATTGGGGTCATCGTCGTCATCGTTATCGTTCTGAAATTCCTCGGGGTTTATTAGCCAATCGCGAATCGCGAGGCGGAAAAATTCATTGTCACTCACTGCCGGGTTTATGAAAATCTGGGGAAGAACGTGCGCTAGAAATTATCCACATATTTCTGCATGGCCTCCTCTTGTTTTTCAATCGATTCAACCAGTTTGAATTGAGTGCGACACCGGTCCAGATTATGGCCGGGCCGATGGATTCGGAAATAGGTATCGCCCATTAAATGGTCTGTGAGGAATCGCAGACCGATAGTGAAGGTGATGAGTTTCCCTGAAAAGGCAACGAAGGATTTTTCCGCGGGCGTGAGAAATTCCCCGGCAGCGGTGAGATAGCCTCGCGCCAATTTTTTAAACATCGCCATCTGCATCCGTACTTTGGACAAATCGCGCTCGTCCTCCAGCGTCGGGCTGGTGGTCGTGCGCACCATGTCACCGAAGTCGTAAAGCACGCAGCCGGGCATCACTGTGTCCAGGTCCACCACGCACATTTCTTTCCCGTTTTCCACGTCGAGCATGACGTTGTTGAACTTGGTGTCGTTGTGCGTGACGCGTTCAGGAATTTTTCCTTTGGCGAGCGCGTTGAGCAAAACATCCACGATGTTTTCATGCTGAAGAGCAAAATCAATTTCGGTGCGCGCGGTTTGGCAACGATTGAGGTGGTCCTTGGAAACGGCGTCGGCCAAGGCGTTGAAACGTTTTCTAGTGTTGTGAAAGTCAGGAATGGTTTCAACGAGCCTTCCTCCTGGCAAATCAACCAATAAATTTTGGAAGTTCCCGAAAGCTTTGCCCGCTTCGTAAGCTTGCTTGGGATTTTGCACCGATTCAAAAGTCTGGACACCTTCCACAAAAACAAATGTCCGCCAACATTCATCCGAGCCGTCACAATAAAATGAGTCGCCCTCGCGCGTGGGAACGACCGTCAGGCAACGACGTGTGATGTTGTCTCCACCAGCTTTCTCGAGTTTTTTGCGAATGTGCGAGGTGACGCGCATGACATTTTCCATCAAGCCGCGCGCATCCTTGAACACGGATTTGTTTATCTTTTGATGAATGTAACGAACTTTAGTTCCACCCTGAT
>JBDSYB010000276.1:0-9475 GCA_039925885.1 Verrucomicrobiota bacterium | reverse complement strand
CGTTGTGAATCAATTTTGCGCCTGCCCGCCCAATTTCTTCACAATGCCGGGCATCTTCACTGGCAAATTCCTCGGCGGCAGCCAGCGCCAGCGATTGTTTTTCCGCGACCGTTTCACCCAATCGCATCGTTTGCAACACATCCTTCATGGCGTTGACCGGATCGACGGCGGTGGGTCGGGCACGTTTCAAAACCTCGTAAACAGTTTCAATGTGTTTTGAAAATTTGTCCAAATGGGTTCCGCGAAAAGCGCGTGCGCCTTGAGCCAAGCCATACGCGGCCGTCGCACCAATTGCCCCGGCACCTCGCACGACCATGTTGGTGATGGCATCAGCGGTTTCTCGAAAAGTTTTCGCAGAAACGATTTTGAATTCGTGAGGAAGCAGTCGTTGCTCAATCAACAAAACCGAGTTGCTGGGAACGTCAAAAGAGACAGTGCGAAAATGGCGGGCACGCCCGGCCACAGTGACATTCATGAAGTTTTAGAGAGCCGGTTTAGCCAGTTTGAACTTTTAACTCGCGAACTTTCGCGCGAATTTTTCGATAGAGAGATGCCCGGCGTAAATTCCGCAAGTCGGGGTCAGCCGCGATCCATTTGAAGTCCCGATAACCCAAGCGCAGGGCATTTTCCAAAGACACAGCAGCGTCATCCAGTTGTTCAATGAGTGAAAAACTACAGGCCAAGTTGTAATGAACCAAGGCATCATCAGGACGGAGCCGGACGAGTTGTTCATCGACTTTCAATCCTTCCGAAAATTCGCCGCGTCGCGTATAAGCGTCGCCGAGGATTTGCAAGGCTTCTACAAAATCAGGATCACGTCGAACGATTCCCCCCAAAAAACTAATTTCCACGTCCAGATTACGGATTTCCTGACGAGTTAACTTCTTCCGCGAGCTAAACATTTTTTTAGGCATAGTCCTTGGCACTCACTAATCACTCAGTTAATCCCTCATGTCCACAAGTTTTTTTGCGTCTTTTTTCCATTGAAAATTCGTTTAATCATCAGCAGGTATTTTGCCAACGCTTAACGAATGAAATGTTTTGTCACAGGGGCTTCCGGTTTCATCGGCGCAAATCTTGTGCACGAATTGCGCGCGCGCGGACACGAAGTTAAAGCCTTGCTGCGCCAAGGAAGCGACAGGCGCGGTTTGCAGGGGAGTGATTTCGAAAGTGTGGAGGGAGACGTGTCGGATCGCGAGTTCCTTACCGGAGCAATGCGCGGCTGCGACTGGTGTTTTCATGTCGCGGCGAGTTATCATCTTTGGCTACGCGATTATAAACCAATGTATGCGGCCAATGTGCAAGGGACGCGCAACGTGCTGGAGGCGGCAGGCGAGGCAGAATGCTCGCGCATTGTTTATACGAGCACGGTGGGGTGCATCGCTTTGCCAGTTCAAAAATTAGAAAACGGAAATCAGAAATCGGAAATAGTTCCCACCGATGAATCGACGCCGGTTTCCGCTTCGCAGATGAGTAACCATTACAAACTTTCCAAGTGGCAGGCTGAACAAGTCGCGCTCGAACTGGTGGCGAAAAATCTTCCCATCGTGATCGTGAATCCCAGCGCGCCGATCGGCCCCCGCGATGTGAAGCCCACGCCCACTGGAAAAGTCATTGTTGATTTTTTAAATCGCCAGATGCCCGCGTATCTCGACACAGGTTTGAATTGGGTCCACGTTCGCGACGTTGCCGTCGGTCATATTCTTGCGGCGGAGAAAGGGCGGATCGGCGAGCGATATATTTTGGGCAACTCGGAAGGAAATTGGTCGATGCAAAAAGCATTTGCGATTTTGGAAAAGATCACCGGAATTCCCGCGCCGAAATTTCGAGTCCCCTACTCCATCGCGCTTCTCGCCGCGCACGTTGACGAAACCTTTTCTCGATTCAGCGGCAAATCTCCCAAGGCACCGTTGGCGGGCGTGCGAATGGCGAAATACAAAATGTTTTTTAATCCGGCTAAAGCCATTCGCGAACTCGGCCTGCCGCAGACTTCGCCGGAAGCCGCATTGAACGATGCGGTGAATTGGTTTCGGGAAAACGGTTATGTGAAAGGCTGACGAGCTTCGGAAATATCCTGCGCGCCAGCAGTATTGAACCACAGCAGGCCTTTGGGATTTTATTTTGACACCTTCGCCATCGCGTGCGCGTCTTTCAACCTGTGAAAAAACTATTCCTAGCTTTGATCGTAGCGGCAAACACATTCCTCGCGTTCGGAGAAAAAAAACCAAATATCATTTTCATTCTCGCAGATGATTTGGGCTACACCGATTTGGCGTGTTACGGCAGCAAATATTATGAGACGCCCAACATTGATGGTCTGGCGAAACAGGGAATTCGTTTCACGGACGGTCATAGCTGCGGGCCGAATTGCCAACCCAGTCGCGCCGCGCTGTTGAGTGGCCAGTATATGCCGCGCACGGGCATTTACACCGTCGGCAACATCAACCGTTTTGACTGGCAAAGCCGACCGCTTAAACCGGTGGAAAACATCACGCAACTTCCGCTGGATAAAATTACCCTCGCAGACTCGTTGAAAAAAGCGGGTTACACCACGGCGATGTTCGGCAAATGGCACTTGGGAAATGACGCGGCCCATCATCCGTCCAAACGCGGCTTTGATGAAGCGATTGAAAGTTCAGGCGTTCATTTCAATTTCAAAACCGATCCGCAAACCGATTATCCGAAGGACCAATATCTCGCTGATTTTCTGACCGACAAAGCGACCGATTTTATTCGCCGCCACAAAGACGGGCCGTTCTTTTTATATTTGCCGCACTTCGGCGTGCATGCGCCGCTGCAAGCGAAGGAAAATTTAATTGCAAAATTTAAATCCAAGTCGCCGGTGGGCGGTCACAGAAATCCTACTTACGCCGCCATGATTTCCAGCGTGGATGAAAGTGTGGGCAAAATTCTGGCTTTGTTGGATGAATTGAAACTGGCGGAAAACACCCTGGTTATTTTTTCCAGCGACAATGGTGGAGTCGGCGGATATGCGCGGGAAGGCGTGAAAGGAAAAGAAAAAGACACCACCGACAATGCGCCGTTGCGTGGCGGCAAAGGAATGCTTTACGAAGGGGGCCACCGTGTGCCCTTTATTTTTCGCTGGCCGGGAAAAATTGCGCGCGGAACAACTTCGGAAGAGACAATCACCGGCGTCGATCTATATCCTACGTTGATGGAAGTTGCGGGCGCGAAACGTCCCGAAAATTATCCGCTCGACGGCGTGAGCTATCTGAAAGTTTTGACCAGCGGCGGGAAAGAGAAATTGAATCGTGACGCGACCTATTGGCATTTTCCAGGTTATCTCGGCGCGGGCGCGGACCAATGGCGCACCAAACCGGTAAGTGTAATTCGCTCCGGCGACTGGAAGTTGATGGAATTTTTAGAAGGCAATCATCTTGAGCTTTACAACTTGCGCGACGACCTCAGTGAAAAAAACGATCTCGCTGCGAAAAATCCGACGAAAACCAAAGAACTTCAATCCAAGCTCGCCGCCTGGCGCAAGGAGATAAACGCGCCGATGCCAACGCCCAACAAGCCATCGGCAGAATCCTTCAAACAGAAAAAGAAGAAAAAGAATAAAGGCGGCCAAGATTAATCGGACGGGAATCGCGCAGAGATTTTTACTGGATCAGAAACCCATCTTGATCGGCGGGATTGGCGAAAACCAGTTCTGCTTCAAATGAATTCCTGCGGACTAAGACAGCCGGTCTTCCGTCCAGCAAGTTGAATAATTCATCGTCGCCAATGACCCTGAATAAATCTTTCGCGGGAGCAGACTTGAGAAGGGCGACGGTCGCGCTTGAAGAATCTACTCTTGGAACTGCGAAGTCGGTTCTGACAATCATGTCGGCGGCCAAAGGTTGAGAATGGATGAGGAGCGAATTGGAAACAATTTGCGTCGGAAGAAGTTTTGTTGTCGGTGAAACTCTGGTGAAGAAAATGAGCGCCACTACCGCGCTGGCCGCGAGCAATGCATTCCGAGCGCGGCCTAATTGTTTCCGACGACGCACCTGCTGAAGCGTCCGGGCGAAAAGGTCGTCGCGGAAAGTTTGCGGAGCCGCGTCTGCCAAAATGTCTTCCAGTAACTCGTCGTGATCTAAATTATTTTTCATGTTTGAATTGAGTGAGAATTAGCTCTTTCAATTTACGCCGGATTCGCACCAACCGCGACTCGATGGCTTTCTCACTCGATTGCAGTTGTTCCGCAATGTCGCTGACGGAGTCGCGATGGAAATATTTCCTTTCGATTAACGCGCGTTCGTCGGGTGTAAGAGTGCATAAATTTATTTCCAACAACTCCAATAGCCGGACGTCGTTCGCGGATTCTGATAAAGAATTCTCAACCTCGCTGTGCCGAAAAAAACGGGTGAGGAAAGAGAGGTAACGTCGAAGCCTTGCGGCTTTCGTCGATGACGGAACTTCTCGCCAAGACCGTCAGCCAACTCCAAAGCGCCGCTTCGGATTCAAATTTTTTTGCGTGGCGCGCGACGCGCAGCAGAGTGAGTTGCAACGCTTCGCGCGCCGTTTCTTCGTTGCCGGTCAGGACCAGCAGGTAGCGCAGGAGCCGGTTGAAATAGAGTTCATAAAATTCGCGGTAAGCCGCTTCATCGCCTTTGGCCATTTGGGCCGTGAGCAACGGAATGTCCGGCGTAATTCGGAAGTCGTCCTGCAATCTGGCTGCATCGGTCATCAAAATTGGAAGACATCGCGCCGTGAAAAAATTTCCGGCGTCGATGCTGACGCATAATGAATTATTTTTTGACAGGTTCTCCATCTTTTTTCGCGTCCTGTTTTTTCTGGGGCGGAAGAAGGCGCAGTTCTTGGAGAACTGAATCGATGGTTTGCAAATCTCCGGCGTGTCCGACCGCGATGAGGAGCTTGGTCTCGGAATGGAATTTCAAAGTGGGGGGCGATTTGATGTTGAGTAATTGCCAGCCGGTTTTAATCGCGGTGGTTATGTCTTCGATTTTGTATTTTTCCAGATCGGGGCCGAGTTGATAGAAGCGGCAGACGTCGCGCTCGGGTGTTGGCTCGTCAACCCCTTCGCGGGAAAAATACCAGACAGCATCCTCACCTTTCGATCTAGAAAATCCGAATGAGGTTCGCTTTTGTTGATACTGCTCAGTTGTTTGTCCAGTTCCGGCGGAATAAGTGCCCGTGACATATTTTACCGTTTTCAGACTCGCCATTAAGAGCGCGTCAAATAACGCTGGCACCGTGATCTCTCGCATTTTCAACGCGGGCAACTTGGTGTCGGCAAATTCATCTGGAATAATCGCGTTCAGCGGACGACCGGACTGCTTGACGATGGTGTCCACTAATTGCTGAGGAGTGCCGCCGGGAAAATCCAAATCGAATTTCAGCGGTTCTAATTTGTCAGATGTCGAAGGTGCTGACGGGGCGGCGGCGGGCAGCGACTTGGGAGCGGGTTGCGCGAACGCCAGTTGCGACGAGAAGACGGAGGCGATGAGCGTCAGGACAATTCGTTTCATAATCTTTAATGAGTTTTTCATTTCAGTTGTTCCATTCATTATGAAACACGCCAGCCGAAGAAAAATCCTGCAAACTATTTTCGAATTATCGAGTCGCACCGTGTCGCAACGCCATTCCCGGTTTCGCGCCAGTATGCATGTCGTTTTCCACAACCGCCACGCCGTTGACGAAAACATATTTAAATCCCGTGGAATAATGATGTGGGTCGTTGAACGAACCGTTGTCCGTGACAAGCTTTGGATCAAAAACAACGATGTCCGCCCAATTGCCTTCCCGCAATTCACCGCGCTGCTTGATCTGAAATGTGCTGGCGGGCAACGACGTCATTTTACGGAGCGCGTCTTCAAGCCGAAGGACTTTTTCCTCGCGAACGTACTGGCCGAGCACACGGGCATTGTTGCCGTAACCGCGCGGATGCGGCACGCCTTCGTTTAATTTTCTCACACTGCTGTCGGAAGCGAACATGGTGTTCGGATTCCGCATGAATTCGCGTAAATCCGTTTCACTCATCCCATGAAAAACTGCGGACGCGCCGCCATTTTTTTCAATCTCCAGAATCATCTCGATTTGATCGTCAAGTGAATCACTCCCGCGCTTTTTCTTCGCCGCTTCAACAATGTTTAAACCGTTGAGCGATTTGTCGTGAGAGTAGGAAGCAATGACGGCGTAGGCGTAGCTGTCATTCCCGCGACGCTGCAAACCTTCTTTCATTTGCGCCACAACTTTCGTTTTTTGCTCAGAATCTTCCAGCCGCTCGATCAACTTTTTCGTGCCGCCATCCTTCGCGCTGTCGGGAACGAGCTGGCTGATTCCAGTGCTCGACGCGGTGTAGGCGTATTGGTCCTGAGTGATATCCAAACCTTCAGCGCGCGCTTTTTCGATGGCGACCAGAACTTTATCCGTCTGGCCCCAACTGGATTTGCCCGAAAGTTTTATGTGGGAAATTTCCGCGCGAATTTTTGCCTCGCGCGCAATCCGAAAAACTTCTGCAAGCGATGCAAAAATTTCCTCGCCTTCGCTGCGTTGATGAGTCGCATAAATCCCGTCGTAAGCAGACGCGACTTTGGCTAGCTCGATGATTTCCTCAGTCTTCGCGAAGACCCCGGGCAGATAAATCAAACCGGTGGAAAGACCGACAGCGCCTTCTTTCATGGCGTCCTCCACCATTGATTTCATTTTGTCGATTTCGTCGCTCGTCGGCGGACGCATGAACGAGCCACCCATCGCCTTGCCGCGGACGGTTCCGTGACCGATCAAAGTCGCCACGTTGGGAGAGATTTTTATGTCTTCGAGTTTTTTGAAAAAATCGCCTACCTTCAATGTCGAGCCGCCACAATTTCCGAGGACAAGAGTGGTCACGCCCATGCGCAGAAAGTTTTCTCCCAATGGCAGTTCAACAATTTCCTCGGCGTGGGTATGAACATCAATGAAGCCCGGTGCCACGAACATTCCTTCCACCCCAATCACGCGGGAATTTGTTTGTTGGATTTTTCCCATGGTTTTGATGCGGCCATTTTTCACGCCGACGTCCGTTTGAAATGAAGGATTGCCCGTGCCATCGGCAATTCGTCCGCCGCGCAAGATGAAATCGTAATCTTGAGCTACAGCGCAAAAAATTCCGTGAGCCAGGAGGAGAGCGATCCAAAATTTCATGAGGAAACTTTGCGGAACGTCGTGATGAAATGCGACAACTTTTGAGAATTTATTGTGTGCAGAATCAAGCAGCTTTGCGAAATTTCCTGACGGTTTTTTTTGCCGCTTTTTTGGATTTTCCCCCGCCTTTCGTTTGATCGAGACTTTGTTGAAGAATTGAAACCAGGTCCACCACGTTGGTTGCTCTGGTTGCTTTGGGTCTATGCTCCGGCAGTTCTTTTCCACCGCTTTCAATTTTTTCGTCGATCACTTTCATCAGCCCCGCGCGATATTCGTCCTTATATTTTTCCGGGTCCCAATTATCGGTCATGCCTTCGATCAAGGATTCAGCCATAGACAACTCTTTCTTTCCCGCGTCCACATTCTTGGGCAAATTCAATTCGTTGGGGTCGGCGAGTTCCTCGTCAAAATGCATCAGTTCCAAAACCAACGCGTCTTCCAGCGGTTTCACGGCCGCAAGATGCTCGCGGGTTTTAATAGTGACTTTTGCGATGCCAACTTTTCCCGACTTTTTCAAAGCTTCTCGCAAAAGAACGTACGCTTTGTCACCGCCTTTTTCGGGAGCCAGAAAGTAGGGTTGATCAAAAAACATCGGGTCAATCTCTTCCAAAGCCACAAATTCTTTGATGTCCACGGTTTGATTGGACTTGATATTCACGCGCTCGAAATCTTTTTCGTTCAGAATGACAAACTGGCCTTTCTCATACTCGAATCCCTTGACGATCTGGTCCCACGCCACTTCTTTGTTGTCCGTTTCCGCCACGCGTTTGTATTTCACGGCGCTCTGATCACTCGCCCGCAGAAGTCGAAACTTGATTTCGTTGGCGGGACGCGTCGCCGAATAAAGGCCCACCGGAATATTGACCAGCCCAAAACTAATCGCACCTTTCCAAATCGCTCTCATGCCCCAATTTGGTCGCAGCCCCTGCTCCCTGCCATCATGAAAAAAAGGTCGGGCAACGCCTGAGCCGGTTAAAATTTTGTCAGTCACATCATGGCGAAAATAAATCTCGTATAAAAAATATTTTTCCGTTGAAGAAGCGGAAAATCAGCGGTAGAATAGGAATCAAGATGAACGGGATTGATCCCAAACAAGTGCTCTGGTTGTTGATGTTCATTCCATTTGGTATCGTGGTTGGGATTGGCGGGTTGTTTATTATTTCCGCCCTTCGTTGGGCGCGCCAACGACGAATGACGAGCGAAGATTTTTCTCATCTCAATTTCACTCCGGGTTTTTTTATCAAAGCAAACTTTCGCGAATCGGTTTTCGATCAACCCTGTCGCTGGCTGGCGATTAAAGGTACCGATCCCGCCGCCGTGCAACGCGCGTTGCATTTAATTGCGCCCATGCCCTGTTCCTGGGAAGAAGGTTTGTTGGAAGCGCGTGAACGCAAACTCTTCATTTCTCCACCGGTGGCGGGATGGATTCTGGTGGTCGGCTCCAGTTTGCCCAATCCCTCCGAAGATGTGGATGAATGCTATCGTTTTCTCACAGATCTCAGCCGCAAGCTGGGACACGTGCAATTTTTCAGTGCCAATCGCGTTGTCAATCACCACGCCTGGGCGTTGATTGACAAGGGCCGTGTGTTTCGCGGATACGCCTGGGGCGAACAGGCGCTGTGGAATCAAGGTCCCGCGACCGCCGCGGAAAAAGACTTAAAGTTATGTTGCTTTGAGTACGGTGAGAATTCCACTTTCGATCAAAAAGAAATGTTGGCCATGAACACCGAACGCGTCCCGCAACTGGCGTCGCGGTGGAGCATCGATCCTTCTTCCATTGATGAACGTCAGTTCAAAAGCGGTTATGGAATCGCCGGCGAACTTTCGCACTCGAAGCGAAATTGAGTCTTGAGTAGCCGCGTTTTCTTCCACAAGCTTTCCGTAACTTAACCCGGAAAAAACTTATGGCGCTCGCTTCTGCTCTCAACGAATTCCCAAAGACAATTCATTGCGACAATCTGGTTTGCGATGTTCGTCCGCTGTGTTCGGAGGATGAAAAATGGTTTCATCATTTTTTCCTCGCGATGCCCGGACCTGAATTGATGTTCATCAAACATCGCGTCACCGATCCGCAAATCATTCAAGATTGGTGTAAAAATATTGATCTGGGCCGCAACCTCCCGCTGCTTGCCACCACCGCAGAAAAAATTGTCGGCGTGGCGACTATTCACCAGCAACTGGGCGGCTGGCGTCGCCACATCGGCCGCATCAGCGTGCATGTTCATCCCGAATTTCGCGGACGCGGACTCGCCCGTGAATTGGTCAACGAAGTGGTGGAAATCGCCCGCCAAAGTGGCCTTGAAAAAGTGGAAGCGGAATTTATCGG
>JBDSYB010000275.1:0-2981 GCA_039925885.1 Verrucomicrobiota bacterium | reverse complement strand
GGAAAAGAAACGCAAGCGGCAACTCCGGCTGCCCTCGCAGCGTTGGCGGCAAGGAAAACCAATTCGCCCGTTCGCGTTCGCTACAATCGCGATCAGGACATGATGCTCACGGGCAAGCGTCATCCCTTTCTCGCGAAATTCAAAATTGGTTTCGACGCTGACGGAATGTTGCTCGCGGCGAAGGTGGAAATTTTTTCAAATGGCGGGTGGTCGTTGGATCTTTCGCAAGCCGTCACCGACCGCGCGCTGTTTCACTTTGACAATTGTTACTACATTCCGAACGTCGAAATTCAGGGACGCGTCGCGAAAACAAACATTGTTTCTAACACGGCGTTTCGCGGATTCGGTGGGCCGCAAGGAATGTTGATCATCGAGGAAATGATGGATCGCGTGGCGCGACGACTCGGCGTTGCGCCGGAAATAATACGTGAAAAAAATCTTTACCGAGGCAAAGGCGAAACGAACACGACGCATTACGGACAGGAAATTGAAGACAACCGCATTCAAACGATTTGGAATGAACTGAAAGTTTCAAGTGAGCTTGGAAAACGGCGCGATGAAATAAAAATTTGGAACGCGCAAAATCCTCACCACAAGCGTGGCATTGCGATGACGCCGGTGAAATTTGGCATTAGTTTTACCGTCACGCACCTGAATCAAGCAGGCGCATTTATTTTGATTTATCAAGACGGAACAATTCAACTCAATCACGGCGGCACGGAAATGGGGCAGGGGTTGCACACAAACGTCGCCATGATTGCCGCTCGCGAACTTGGGATTGGCCGCGAACAAATTCGCGTCATGCCGACGAGCACAGATAAAATTCCAAACACCTCGGCGACGGCGGCGTCGGCGGGAACGGATTTGAATGGCGCGGCGGTGCAGAATGCGTGTGAAATTTTACGCGCGCGGCTGGCGCGTATCGCTGCGCAGTTGTTCGATGCGATTTCAAAAAATAAAATAGAACTTCCCCGCGAACCGGACATCACTCGTGGAAGTCCGCCTGATAAAGACTCAGCAAAAATGCCGCAAAAAAACGGCGGTGGGATCGTGGACGATTTAGTTTTCGCCGATGGATTTATTTTCAATCGCGCCCAGCCGGACGTGAAAATCGCGTTCGCGGATGTCGTGAAGAAAGCGTATTTGGAACGCGTGAGTTTATCGGCCACGGGATTTTATGCGACGCCGGGGATTCATTGGGATCGCGTCGCAGGTCGCGGCAAACCATTTCATTATTTTTCCAACGGCGCGGCCGTGAGTGAAGTGGAAGTGGATGGTTTCACCGGAATGACGCAGGTTTTGCGCACCGACATTTTGCACGATGTGGGCGACTCAATTAACGAAGGGGTTAATCGCGGTCAAATCGAGGGCGGTTTTTTGCAAGGGATGGGCTGGCTCACGACTGAAGAATTAAAATGGGATGACAAGGGAAAATTACTGACGCATTCCCCCGACACTTATAAAATTCCAGCGGTGGGCGATGCGCCGAAAATTTTCCACGTGAATTTTTTGAAGAATGCGACGCAAAAAAATGTAGTTCATGGAACCAAGGCGGTGGGCGAGCCGCCGTTGATGCTGGCGATTTCTGTGCGTGAAGCAATTCGTAATGCAGTGGCTGCGTTTGGTTCGGGCAAAGGTGAAATCGAATTGCGCTCACCCGCGACGTGCGAGGCGATTTGGATTGCGATTCAGAAAATAAAAAAGTGAAATAAAGATTGTCTATTTGCGTTTTCTTGGCGCAACACCCGGTTCACCCAAATCCACAGAACGGAATTCTGAATTATGGTCGGCGTATTTGGCCATGACGTGTTCAAACCAATTCGTGTCAGGAGTTGGAAGAAATTCAATTTTCTTGATGTAGTAATTTTCGTTCCGCGCGTCGCTTCCTTCGTTTGAAATGTGAATGCGAGTTGGGATCATCCAGCGCCCTACTTTGACGAGCTTGCCAAATCCTTCCTTACGATTGGGCCATTTTGATTCTTCGATGGCTAAGTTGTTCGGGTCTGCGCCGACAAATTTTTTATTGTCCCAGAGTCTCTGCGCTAAGAGGTTGTCTCTATGCCAGCTTCCACCCGTGCCTCTGGTTGTATGCGACAAACTGGCAAGTCCCCAAGACCATCCTTCGCCATGATTTGCAATTTCAACACGAAACCAAGAGCCGACACGCCAGTCATACCCGTGCCACTTGCGGCAATAGTAATAATTGTGACCGCGCATTCTGATTTCAAAAAAGGCATGGCCGCTTTTGCTTTGGTTTATTAATGAGTCGTGAAACCAAAAGTCAAATTCTCCTGAGAGAACGACAACTTGAGGTTCAAATCCGGGCCGGTCTGGATTCAGTCCGCGAGAAGTCCAGTCCAACCTTGTTGAATACCACTGGTGAGATTTATAAGTCGCAAAACAAAGCACGATATAGGCAACCAGCGCAATGTGTAGATGTCTTGATGAAGTCATCCACAGTTTGACTAGAATGTAAAAAACAAGGTAGGTGACGAACAAACCCCAAATCATCATCACAATCAAATGCCAGCCATCACCCAAATGAAAATGACTGACCGCCCAACTTGTCGGCCATGCAAGATAGTTCAAACCGACCATGAATTTTTCCTCAAAAAAAAATGTGCCAAACAGATACGGGCATAAAAACGAAAACGCCACGAAGCCAATTGCAAACCAAAACGCAATCTGATGGGGTTGTTTTTTCTTAGCAGGTGGAACAAGGTTGGGTTGATCTTGGCTTTCCACGTGCATAACTTTGCTATGACCTAATCCCTTGTCTAGTCAAAGCATGAAGTCGCCGGACGAAAAATCAGACCAGTTCCATCTTGCCCTCCGCCGAGACGCTCTGCCCGTTCACCAGTTCCGCTCGCTTCTCGATAAATTGCGCCATGATGCTGACGGCAATCTCGGGGACGCTTTGAGATTTTATTTTTAGCCCGACCGGACAAACCACGCGTTGAAGTTGTTCAGACGTGGCAATT
>JBDSYB010000274.1:0-12061 GCA_039925885.1 Verrucomicrobiota bacterium | reverse complement strand
CACCCCCCGGAGAAGTCAGTTAGAATCCCGACGCGCGCTGATGGTCAAGCCCGGTGGTTTTGACTTCACCCCCCGGAGAAGTCAGTTAGAATGTTTTCTTGAGCGCCCGATCTGCCGTCCTAGTTTTGACTTCACCCCCCGGAGAAGTCAGTTAGAATAGCCGATTGCCGGGGATGATTCGCGGGACTGTTTTGACTTCACCCCCCGGAGAAGTCAGTTAGAATGACGGCGGAGCGGACGGCGTTGGACAGGTGGTTTTGACTTCACCCCCCGGAGAAGTCAGTTAGAATAGGATTGACGGAAGTTGTTGAACGTGTTGGATTTGATCAGACTTTTCCGGGGGGTGAAGTCTTAACTGATATTTTGGCGCTGAAACCACTGCCTCGCACGTTTCAGCGCCAATTCTTTTATTCCCAGAAATCCACTTGCTTGGGAATCTCTGGATCAATCGCGTGATTTTCATTCCGATAATTTTCTCCGACAACCGTGTAACTTTTCTTCCATTGTTCATCCGTCATAAACATCAGCCGCACATTTCCGCCGCCGGGAATCATTCCTTTAATTCGCGCCATGTGCGTGTCCATCTGCTCGTAGCTGACACACGGACGCGCATACACAGAAAATTGAATCATCAAATATCCGTTATCCAGAAGGTCTTTTCGGAAATGAGTCGTGACTTTGCGCTCTTTGTCCGTCATCACCGGCAGATCAAACATGGCGAGAATCCAACCCATACGAAACGGACTTTGCTTCATACTTCGATTTCAGGAACCCAAAACGGCGCGTCTGATTTTTCGCTGTAACTGCGTGTCAACGACGAAGCCGACGCATCAATCGCATCCATCAGTTTCAACGAATAACGGTCGTGCTGAACGCGCCGCTCGCGCAAATCGTTTCCCACTTTTTTGGACCAAGCGCGAAAGCTGATGTCTTCTTCCAGCATGAATTCCGCGAGCATCAAATCAACGAGAGGCCGAAAGGGTTCCATCAGGTCATAAACGAGCGGGTCAGAATGAAACCGAGTCGTGTGTTTCACGCCCAGCAACGGCGACAAACCGTGAATCAAAAGACTGCGATGACAGAGCGCGGCAAGAACTGCGTAACCGTAGTTCAACATCTGGTTCGGCGCGGTATCCTCTTTGCGATCTCGCGACGATGTTCCCCAGCCAATCGAAGGAAAATAAAGTTGCCAATAGCGCTTGGCGCAGTTCCCTTCGTCAAACGTGTCTTGTTTCAACGCCAGTTCCAAGTGCGCAGAATGAAGCTTTCGTTTCTTCAAAACATTTTGTTGGTTCCGTGTTTTCCCTCGCAACAAATGATGCCAGATTCGATTATTCAGTCTGACTGGACGCGATGCCTGCGTGAGATAAGCACGATTATCCGTCACGCGTTGCAACGGCGCGGTCACGCCGCAGGGTTGATATTGCTCGTTGCAATGAAGAATAATTCCGTCCGTTTCCAAAATCGCCGAAACGAAATTGGATGTGAGGGTCACGCCGCGCGCCGCGATAATCACAGCGCGAATATCTTCATGTGGTTGCCTTTTCTCTTCTCCATCAGCTCGCATTGTGATGAAACCGCGATCTTTGCCAAGAATCGCGCCGTGCTTAAAAACATGGAGAATGTGGAAGCTAATTATTTTACAGGCAACAACCCCGCCTCAATCCAAACATCAAGACTTGCAACAACGCGGGTGTTGTTCGCAAGTGTTGTTTCAGCAATCAAATCTTTTGTGATTATCGTCCGAAGAGTCATTCGACACGGCGGCAATGGATTCTCCGCTTTAATTCGGCGCTTCTGTTTAGCCTCATTAAGGACGACAAGTTTATATTTATCATTTGGAATCTCTTTTGAGGTTTGGACAGCGCAATCAGATCTAAAGAAGGCATAAAATTTTCCTCCCAAAGCTTCCACTGCCTTGCGTTCTTTAAATACGGATGCGTGAACAAATACGGGACGAACAGCAATAGTCCCTTCTTTATCTCGATAAACGATCTGTCCTTTATGTCCTTTGAGGGCCTTGCGAAATGCTCCGGTGCCGTCCTTAGATAAATCGGCATATTCGTTCGCTTCACCCACATCCATACGGACAAATTTAATCACGCTTCCGGGCGAACCATCCTTTTTGGCAAGTGAGAAAGTTTCACAGAATTTTAACCATGCCGGTTCCTCTGGTTCTGTGGAAAGAAACTCGGCCAATTGATCTTTAATCCAGGAATCGCGAATACAGGCGATTTGTTTCCGAGCGTATTTCAAATCAAAGATCGACTTGCCGGGAGCAGTGGGTTTGTAAGCCAGACTTTTCACCTCGGCGCGTTGCACAATAATCTTTCGCACGCCCTCCTGTCTCACGCCGTAAATCGTTTCTGCCAATGCCGCTTTCTCGAAACAAATATTCTGAGGAATGACTTCTTCAATCTGATTAGCAAAAAATGCTTTCGCGTTTTTCTGTATCTCGTCAGGAAATCGGAAGAAATGTTCTTGCCCGGCGTTCCGCGCCCAGTTTGGAATAAAGCTGATGACCATTGCGTCGAGCGCATGATGACGGTCGTCATCACGATTTTTCGTTTCCGCTTCTTCCTCGTCTTTAGCGTTCGGATTTAGAACTGAATTGAGCCGATACTTTCTGCGAATACGTCCGGTCAGTCCGCCTGAAATAACAGTCACGCGCCTTTTGGTTGCATCGATTCCTTTATTCCAACCGAAGTGCAGAGAAATGACGGCTTGGGCAAGTTTTGAAATCCACGCCGTTTCCGCAAGCGCAGTATATTTCTGAACCAGTTCTTCCGCGTTAGGTAAAATGAGAAGCGAAACCTTTTTATTCCGAAGCGCGGTGATTCGAGAACGGACACGATTTACATATGAATCCCAACCTTGCGTTGCCGAAAGCCATTCAAATGGTGTGCGATTATCCTTTTCCGCGTTCGTTCCGCGACGCGTGAGAACATAATTGACTGCCGCGTCAGGTCCGCCTTTGGCGCGAGGCACGATGTGGTCAATATCGTATTCGTCCAGTTCTTCAGGAATTAGCCCCTCGCCGGTGTAAAGACAAATGCCGCCCTGTGCTTTGAGTAATTCCATTTTGAAACCCGCAGCCCCTTCGGTTGCCCCTGCCGCTGCCGCTTCCTGTTTTGCCTTTACACGATCCGCCGCACGGTCACGTTGAAACTTCATCAACTCGCGCTTCGCCTTTTCACCCATGAAATCTTCGCGAACGAATTCAAGAACGACTTGCTCAGGCGTGCCAAACTTTTGTTCCAGTTCAACGAGCCTTTTCGCGAACAACGACAGCCGATGCCTAACGATAGGGTCGTTTTGTGAACCAATCAGAGTGCGGATCGCTGCTGGCCTGTCTTCGGCATTTTGGACGAGAGCCTCCAGCTTTTGATTTGGAATATAAATCCCGTCCCATGAATCGCCCATTTGCAAAAGGAATTTCAAATCTTCTGTCAGCAAACCTTTCACCGGATTCTTGTTTCCGTTGAGTTTAGCCAATTCTGCTGCATGGAAGTCTTTCGGGTTTTGTCCTGAGAGAATGAGGATCTTCAAAATAACGAGTGCAGGCCGACAAAACCGGCTGCGCCCAGAAGATTTCGGTGCTTCAATTTCATACTGGCTAAAAGGACGAAGACCGAATTTCTCGCATTGCTTTTGCCACTGAGTTTTTGTGAAAGAATATTTACCATCGCACTTCTCGAAAATGGTTTTGATTTCTGTCGCATTGAGCCGCCCCGGTTTTCCATTTCTCAGCACTCCGATATTTTTTAACTTCATCAAGAAAGTAGCTTCGGAGGGTAACAGCGATTCAGGATACGGATTGCCGTCTTTGTCTTCTCTCACATCTGCTTTGCAAACATTCAGACGCGGAATGAGAACGCACTTCTCGACAATACGGTTATCGAAACGAGGAATCTTTTGACCCAAGACACCTTGCCAATCATTATTTCCGCCTTCGCGCAGATCGTATTTTTTCCGAAGTTGAGGGTTGTAGGAAGCGTAGGCCGTCTCCGATGAACCATAGAGAACATAATTGGCTTTGCCTTTGAGAAAAGGGTGAAATTTCGCCGCTGCTTCGACCAACGCTCGAATTTCATTTTCAATGTCGAGTCGATCAAACCGCACCTGTCTCGCGCTTCCCGATCGGCAATCAATCGTTGTTTTAAGTTCAGAAGGCTTGGAGGAATCCCACAGCCCCATCTTTGCGGCTTGATAATAACAGGGAAAATGAAATTCACTCGCAACGCTTTGCTTGAACTTCGGCCATGCTTCCAACGCGGCTCGATACGCTGGATCTTTTTGGGCCAGTTCCTTCTCTGCTTGATCCTCACTTTTGCCGCCCCGTTTAATCTCTTTCGCAGCCCATGGCACTTTCCCATAACCCCGGCGTTGAATCGCCGAATGAATCGCTTTGTATATTTGCCACGGCTCAAGTTTCTCGCCACGAAGCAATTTGATGCGAAGCAAACAGGACGTGTAACACGTGTCATCACCGGGCGCGGCAAATTCACGTTCCAGTCGTTCGCGATTCAATTTCTGTTCCGGGTTCTCGATGGTGGATTGCCACTTTCCATTCACCTTTTCCGTGCGACGACCAATCAGTGGCGAAATGCCTGCATCGCACAAAACCTGCGTGAGCCACTTTTCCCGTTCTTTGTGCGCAATTCGTGTCCGCCACATACGCCTGCGACCCGCCGCCGTCTTCGTTTCCGCAAAATCAGCGGGAATCAGAAGAGATGCTTTGTGCGGAAAGGTGTTGCCGACGCGCACCGCTTCGCCGATGGAGCCTTTGCCAAGATCGAATGCCCAGATGGTGATTTTGCTTTCCATAAGTTTTCCGTAAAACTGGATTGATATGTGAGGTGCGAAAAATCCTACCGAAACAGACATCTTCTACAAGAAACCTTTCTTCCATTGTGATCGCGTCGGTTAAATCGGTGTGGTTTATTTTGCGCGATGAAACTCGGCGCTCACATGTCCACCAGCGGCGGCGTTTGGAAAGCGCTGGAACGCGGCGTATCCATTGACTGCGAAGTCGTCCAGCTTTTCGTCAAAAATAATATGCAATGGTTTGGCAAGCCCCACTCGCCGAACGATCTCGCGCTTTACGCAAACCAGCTCGCCTCGCAAAAATTTTCCTGCGTTTTTGGTCACACCGGATATTTGATCAACCTCGGCGCGCCCGCTTCCGACAATCGCGAGAAATCAATCAAGTCGCTGATCCATGAAATAAATTTTGCGACCGATCTGGGTATTCCATTTTTGGTTTTGCATCCCGGCGCGCATCTTGGAACTGGCGAAGAGAATTGCTTGAGCCAAATCGTTTCGGGTCTGGACGAAGTTTTTGCCGCAACCAAAATTTCTCCAGTGCGAATTGCCTTGGAGAATACAGCCGGGCAGGGGACTTGTCTCGGCCACAAAATTGAGCACCTCGCTAAAGTTTTTGAGCGAGTAAAAAAACCGGAGCGGTTGGGCGTTTGCCTCGACACCGCGCATTTCTTCGCTGCGGGTTACGATATTCGCGCCGAGAAAGGCTGGAATGCTGCGATCAAGGAAGTCGATTCGTTGATCGGCTTGAAACAAATTCTCGCGTTTCACCTCAACGATTCCAAAACGGATTTGGGTTCGCGCGTGGATCGCCACGAACACATCGGTAAAGGCAAAATCGGCAAGGAAGCGTTTCGTCATATTGTCAATGACGCGCGTTTCAAAAAAACGCCGGGTTGTCTCGAAACGCCGAAGGAAAAAGAGATGCTGGAAGACGTGGAAAATCTGGCCATGTTGCGTTCGCTCATGGAGTAGCGAAAGGCTCATTTTATTTCGGGGGCAAATTTATTCGAGAACGATTTTTACCACTGCAAAACGGGCGGCAAATATTCGTTGATTAAATCGTCGTAGAAGGGGCGAAGTTCTTTCAAGTTCGGACGCGTGTGGCTTTTGGTGTATAGGTCGTAGGGATTAAATTTCCGCACCCAATCGAACATTCTTCGGTCTTGATCATTCATCAAATAGTGATAAGCGCCATCTCGATGCGCTGGGTAAAATGAATGATAACGAATCATGTAAAGCGCTTCTGGGGGTAAAAAATCTTTAGTGATCTGATAAAGATATTCATCGTGACCCCACGACATCGTGACGCTGTCGAGACCTTTGCCTTGCTCATAAATCCCAAGTTTCGTTTGAAATTCCGGATTTTGAAAATCGGGATTCGTTTCGAAAAATTTATGGAAAACAATTTTGTCGGAATAGGCGCAGCCCACCGGAAAAGTGTCGCCAACGACGGCCCATTGCGGCTCACCAAAAAGGCACAAAAGTTTTCCCAGATCGTGAATCAACCCGGTGAGGATAAACCAGCGCGGATGTCCATCTTTACGAATTTGTTCCGCTGTTTGGAGAAGATGTTCGAGTTGCGATAAATCTGTGTCGGGATCACTATCATCCACGAGGGTGTTGAGAAATTCCAGAGCTTCCCAAACGCTCATGTCTCGACGTTTTTTATCCAGAAATTCACGACGTTTTTCCTGCACAAAATCAAAACTTTGGTGGGCATGGTTGAGTCGATAAAATTCCCGAACCGTTGGTCGTGCCGTGTTTTCATAATCGCGAAATTGATCTTCTTTTTTATCTGGATTCGAGCCGACGAGAGATGTTTCCGGATAACGCTCCTTCAAAAAATCTTCCCATTCGTCGAGATTTTCGAGCGGTTTGGCTTCGGTTGCAGAGATGGCCTGAGACATTTTTTTAGATGGGTTGGTTTATTGTTTAATAATTAGGGGTGCCTTGATTTTCTGTTTTCTGGATTGGCCAACGACATGAGAGAAGTTTAAACTGCCGCGGTTTTTCGTCAATCTTCTACGCGCCCGCACGTCGCTGTCGCCATTTATCGAGACCGACGGCCAGAATAATTACAGCGCCAATAATTATTTCCTGAATGTAAGTGGGCCAGCCCATCTGGCTGGAACCGTTGCGCAATACGGCCATGATGAGCGCCCCAAGCATTGAGCCAAGGATACTTCCGCTTCCTCCGCTCAAACTCGCGCCGCCGATAACCACTGCCGCAATGATGTCCAATTCAAGACCATTCGCGCCGCTGGGATCGCCCTGAGTCAGGCGGGAAAGTTGCATCAAACCTGCGATGCCAAAGAAAATTCCGGCAAATGCGTAAACAAAAATTTTATAAAGCGAAACGCGCACGCCGGAGTAACGCGCGGCCATTTCATTTCCGCCCATCGCAAAAATATATCTTCCAAAAACTGTCTTGCGCAAAATGATCGCGAGCAGGAGCGCCATGCCAATTGCGATCCAAACGCCGTTTGGCAATGGTAGAAAATTCATCGGCTCGGAAGTCGCCATGATGTTGTTCAGCGGATTTTCCGGAGGGTTTACGGTTTGACTTTTGGAAAGCCACTTCGCCGAACCGCGTGCGATGCCCATCATCCCCAACGTAACGATAAACGGCGTCATGCGGGCGGCGGAAATCAAAACGCCATTGATAAGGCCAATTAGTCCGCCGGAAAAAATCATCAGCAATGCCGCAGAAAACGGAGAGTAATCTTTGGTCAAAAGCGTCGCGCCCACCACGCTGGTCAGAGCGACCACCGACCCGACGCTCAAATCAATTCCGCCACTGACAATAATCATCGTCATGCCCAGCGCGCCAATCGCCACGATGACCGTTTGCGTTAAAATGATTTTGAAATTTCCGCCCGCGAGAAAATACCGGCGAACCTCCGCGCTGAGAGAAAACAATCCAATGACCAGCAGCAATCCCAGAAACGGCCCCACGAAATTGAAGAGTGTCCCGAGCCTGGTTTGTTTTGGAAGCGCCATCGGGTTACTTGAGATATTTGTCGAGCGGCGGATTGAGAAGCTCTTTGATTTCAGGACTGTCCATGTTCTCTTTCGTCACCACGAAAACGCCGGTATCAATTCGTTTCTCGACTTTTTCTCCGCGCAAATGTTTCACCAGCGTTTCCACGCCAAGATACCCCATCTTCACAGGGTTCTGCACAATCAATGCCTGCACGTCTCCATTTTTTAAATCGGCCACTTCCTGCGAACCGGCGTCAAAACCAATCACCTTCACTTTGCCGCCTGCTCGGCCGATGTCCCGCAACGCTTTGGTCATGGCAATCGTCGGCGGTTCGCACGGAACAAAAATGCCGTCCACTTCCCGCCCATATCGCTGCAGCAAATTTTGCGAAGCAGCATAGGCTAATTCACGAGTGGCTCCGGCGTGTTGATCCTGAGAAATAATTTTCAAGCCGGGAAATTTTTTCAATGCGTCGAGAAACCCAGCCTCCCGATCTTCCGTGCTATTCGATCCGACGGCGTAACGGAGCAAAATAACGTTACCTTTGCCGTTTAAAATTTTCCCCATTTGTTCGCCCGCCAATTGGCCGCCCTTGAAATTATCGGTCGCGACGAAGCTGACGTATTTGTCGGTTTTCAAACCGGAATCCATAATCACGACAGGAACTTTCGCCTGAATGGCATTGTTCACGGGCTTGACTAACGCCTGCGAATCGAGCGGCGCTAAAACAATTCCACTGACGCGGCGAGTCATGAAATTTTCCACGACCTGAATTTGTTGATCGCGATCATCTTCGCGCAACGGACCTTTCCAGATAATTTCAACTTTGATTCCTTTTTCCCCGAGGTCGCGTTGCGCTTTGACCGCGCCCGCATTGATGGATTTCCAAAATTCGTGCGTCGTCCCTTTTGGAATCACCGCAATGGTGTAAATTTTTTCAGCAGCGCAGACGAAGGAACTGCTCGAGATGATGGTGGTAAGAATAAAGAAGATTCGAAAAATGGGTCGCATGTGCCGAGCTTAAAAAAGCCGCCGTTAGTTGGCAATCGTTTATCGCATGATGGTAACGATGGGTCGCGCTTCTCGATACTACGACCAAACAAGCAAAACGGATTTCCGTTTGGAGTTCCGTCTTCCGGCGGTTTGGTTTGACAAACCTGCTCCCGAGCCGCCTGAAGGCGGAACTCCAAACGGTGGTGGTGTCAAGAGGCGCTCTAGCGATGGTCGCGCTGCAACAATCGAGTCCGCAGTGAGCCGAAACTTACTCGTCCCAGCGCGACGAGTTGAAGTAGCGCGTTGCGTTGAGGGCGGGACTTGGTATTAGATTTAGCTAGGATTTTTTTTAAAAAACAAAAACATGGAACTTGAATCCTTATCGGCGGAGCAGCGCGACAGCAAAGAATGAAAACACTTTATCTCGATATTTTTAGCGGCATCAGCGGCGATATGTTTATTGGCGCCATGCTGGATCTGGGAGTGGATTTTCATCAATTCGAACATGAATTGGGAAAATTAAAACTGGATGGTTACCACCTTCACGCCGCGCGAAAACAGAAAGCGCAAATCGAAGGCGTGAAATTTGATGTCCATCTGGCGCATGCTCACGACCACGAAAATGGACACAGCGGCGGCACAAAACATTCTCACTCCCACGACGATCACGGGCATGACCATCATCATGAACACGAGGAGCATTCCCACGAACATGGCGAACACGATCACAGTCATCAGCACGAGGAACATCATCGTGCTCAAGAACACGGGGAGCACTCTCATGGTAGAAATTTTTCCGAAATTAAAATGCTGATTGCAGACAGTTCGCTTTCTCTTTGGGTGAAAGAAAAGTCGATTGCAATTTTCCACTGCATCGCCGTGGCTGAAGGGCAAATTCACGGGATGCCGCCGGAACAAGTTCATTTTCACGAAGTCGGCGCGGTGGATTCTATCGTCGATATTATTGGCGCTTGCGTTGCGGTTGAACTTCTCGGCAAACCGAAAATTCTCGCGGGCGATGTCATCGAGGGAACCGGTTGGATTAATTGCGCGCACGGCCGCTTTCCCATTCCCGCCCCGGCGACACTGGCGATCCTTGGCGCTCGCGGAATCGCTCTGAGTCAATGCGACGAACCGCACGAATTGGTCACGCCGACCGGCGCGGCGTTGTTAGCAGAACTCGTCGAAAGTTTTGGTCCTATGCAAAATCTAATCGCTTCCCGAATCGGATTTGGCCTCGGCACCCGCGACAACCACACCCGGCCAAACGTTTTGCGCGCCATCCTTGGAGAAACGTCCGGCGCGTCCGCCGCACATGATTGGCAAACAGATTCGATTGCAGTTTTGGAAACGAACCTCGACGACGTCACCGGTGAACTCCTGGGTCATTTTGTGGAAAAAGCTTTGGCGGAAGGTGCGCTGGAAGTTTTTCACACGCCCATTCAGATGAAGAAAAATCGTCCCGGCGTTTTACTGACTGTTTTGTGCGCAGCTTCTGACGCCGATAAGTTCAGCGAAATGATTTTGCGCGAGACCAGTGCGTTTGGCGTTCGGCGCTCCATTTGTGACCGGCGCAAATTGCATCGCGAATTACAAACCGTGAAAACGAGCTTTGGCGAAGTGACCGGAAAAATTGGAAAGCTCAACGGAAAAATAGTTCAATTTGCGCCCGAATTTGAGTCCTGCAAAAAACTTGCGGAGTCGCAAAAAGTTTCTTTGAAAACAATCTGTGAAGCTTTCGCGGCGGCTGTTGGGGAATCTTCGAAAATTAAGTAGGCGCGAATTCTGTTTTTCATGAAAGCCGTTCAACTCCTCGCTCACGGCGCACCGGGAAAATTTGAGTTTCGCGAAGTTCCTGATCCCACTCCGGGCGCGGAAGAAGTGGTGATCCGCGTGCGTGCCTGCGGTTTGAATCGGCTTGATCTCTGGGCAGAGCAGGGTGAGTTGCCGGTGAAACTCGAATTGCCGCGGACGTTGGGTTGCGAAATTTCGGGCGAGATTTCTCAAGTCGGGTGCCACGTTCTCGAATGGCGACAAGGAGATCGTGTCGCCGTGCAATCGAATTTATTTTGTGGTCAATGCGAATTTTGTTTGCGAGGACAAGAATCCATTTGCATCAAAGGCGAAATTCTGGGTGTGCATCGCGATGGCGGATTTGCCGAGCGAGTGGTGGTGCCGTCGGCGGCGCTCGTGCGTTTGCCGGGAAAAGTCACGTTTGAAAGTGCAGCTGCGCTCACTCTGGCGGGCAGCACGGCAATGCACATGTTGACGCACCGCGCCAAAGTTTCTGCGGGAGATTGGGTGCTGGTTATCGGCGGAGCCAGCGGCGTCGGGTCTGCGGCCATTCAAATCGCCAAAGGTTTAGGCGCTCGAGTCATCACGACCGCTTCTAGCCATGACAAGCATGAGTTCGCCAAAAAACTGGGCGCCGATTATGTCGTGGATGCTAACGAAAAGTGGTCGGCGGAAGTTCGAAAAATCACCGGAAAACGCGGAGTCGATCTGGTGGTGGAACATGTCGGGGGCGAAGTCTTATTGCAGGCATTTGATTGTCTGGCGCGCGGCGGAACGATCGTGACGTGCGGCGCAACGGCCGGGCGGGAAGTTCTTTTGAAACTTTGGCCGATGTTTGTCAAAGAGCAGCGTTTAATTGGCAGTTACGGACGCAACCGCCGAGATATGGAAGCGACCTTGCATTGGGCGGCGGAGGGAAAAATCTGCGCGACGATTGATCGGGAATTTTCGTTGAATGAAACGCCCCAGGCACTGGCGCTGCTCCGTAAGCGGAAAGTGATGGGTAAATTGATTATAAAACCCTGAATTTAGAGTGCGCAAAAGGGGAAATCAGTTGACGCGCCCGGTACCCATTTGTAAATTGCGCCTCCTTTGGATTCCAAGGTAGCTCAATGGTAGAGCTCCGCACTGTTAATGCGGCTGTTGTAGGTTCGAGCCCTACCCTTGGAGCCACTTCGTAATTCGTTCATGTTGCAACGACAACTTCTCGGAAAATGCCTCCTCAACGCGCCACTGGCCGGTAAAATGAAACGGGTTGTCGGAGAGGGTTGTTGGTATTTTTTTTTTCGTGCCGCGCTGGACAGCCGTTATCGCGAATGGACAAATCCATGTAAATGGACCAACGGTTTTGTTTACTTGCCGCGCGGAAACAATTCCTTAAAGTCTGTAAAACGCATTGCTTCCCAACCGCAAGCGAAGCGCAACAAAGATAAATGATCTGGATTGCTCCCTCGGGAAAAGATG
>JBDSYB010000273.1:0-3269 GCA_039925885.1 Verrucomicrobiota bacterium | reverse complement strand
GCCGCCGCGCTGGAATACGAGGAAATATTGAAACACAAATTGCCTGCGCAACGGTGGGGTTGGGCGGCGATCCACCTTTGCAATCTTTATTCCAAGTTGAAAAAGACGGATGAAGCGGTTGCTCTCTTGCACCGGGTTGTGAACGAATACGGAGAAACACCTGCTGCGGAAAAAGCCCGCAAACGTCTGGCGATGTTTGAAAATGTCGGGGAAGAGGCGCTGGATGCGGATTTGCCAGAATCAGTCCAAGCGGCGGCGCTCCCGAAAGTTTCCGCGGAGCCTGCCCCGCCCGCGTCCAATCTTCCTCCCGGATTCCGTCCGAAATAATTTTCCCGCTCAATCATGTCTGACTCCTTTATCCAGAATTTATTTGCCGAACGCATTGGCGGAAAACAATACGGCAAGTCCACCGCGATTTATAAATTTGAAAAAATAAAACGCGCCAAACGTGCCGCACTCGCTGCAAATTCCGGCGCGGAAATCATCGACATGGGTGTTGGCGAACCGGACGAAATGGCTTTTCCAGAAGTCGTTGAAAAATTGCACGACGAAGCTCGCAAGCCGGAGAACCGCGGTTATTCGGACAATGGCGATGACGTTCTGAAAAAATCTGCCGCGCGTTATCTCGACAAAGTCTGCGGCGTAAAAAATATAAATCCCGACACAGAAGTCCTGCATTCCATCGGCAGTAAGGCCGCGCTTTCCATACTTCCCGCCGCGTTCATCAATCCCGACGACATCGTTTTAATGACGACGCCCGGTTATCCCGTTTTTGGGACGCACGCGAAATATTACGGCGGACTCGTCCACAATTTGCCACTCACTCAGCAGAATAATTTCCTTCCCGACCTCGATTCCATTCCGCCGGAAATTTTGAGCAAAGCCAAAGTGCTGGTGTTGAATTATCCAAACAACCCAACCGGTGCGAGCGCCACACCGGAGTTTTTTGCGAAGGTTGTCGAGTTCGCGAAACGAAATGAAATTGTCGTGATTCACGATGCCGCCTACGCCGCGTTGGTTTTTGAAGGCGAACCGCTGAGTTTTCTCGCGACGCCCGGAGCAAAAGAAGTGGCAATTGAACTCCATTCCACCAGCAAAACTTTCAACATGACCGGTTGGCGTTGCGGTTTTGTCGCAGGAAACGAACTGCTCGTAAAAGCTTATGGCGACTTAAAAGACAACACCGACTCCGGCCAGTTTCTCGCGATCCAACACGCCGCCGCTTATTGTTTCGATCATCCAGAAATTACCGAAAACATTTCCGCGAAATATTCTCGCCGCATGGATGCGCTCGTCGAAGTTTTGCGTAATGCCGGTTTCGACGCGAAGAAACCACGCGGCTCGTTTTTCCTCTACATCAAAGCCCCAAAAGCCGTTTTAAAAAACGATGGCGCACGAATTGAATTCAAAAACGCGGAAGAAATTTCGCAATGGTTGATCACCGAAAAACTTATTTCCACAGTGCCATGGGACGAAGCGGGAGCGAACTTACGCTTCAGTGTGACGTTCGTTGCAAAAAATGAAGCAGACGAGAAACGTGTTCTGCAGGAATTGTCCAATCGTCTCAGCACGGTAAAATTTGAATTTTAGATTGAATCCGGGTAGCACCTGCCTCCGGCGGTTGCGAATCTCAGGGCGAATCCGTTCAAATCCGCCGGAGGTTGGTGCTACCCGAAACGCATTAACCATATTTTTCGATGGCGTGAACCAGACCTTCAATCGTGTGCGGATTCGCTTCAATCTCTGGTTTAAGTCCGAGCGCCAAAATTGCTTTAGTCGTTTCCGGGCCGATAGAAGCGAGTTTGGTTTCGGGAAATTTCTTAATCAATACCGGCAAATTAAATCGTGTGTGAAAATTTTCCACCGTCGAACTGCTGGTGAACGTAATCCAATTTGCGCCCTGCTCGATCAACCTCGCCGCCGCGCCATTCCAATCTTCCGTTTCAGGAACCGTTTTGTACACCGCGATGTCATCCACAATCGCACCCATCTCCTCCAACTTTTCCGGCAACTCTGGATTGGCAACTTCAGCACGCAGCAAAAGAATTTTTAAATTTTCAATACTCCCAAATTTTTTAAAAGCATCCGCGATTTGTTTGGTGACATATTCTTCGGGCATTAAATTCACTTTGAGATGCAGCTCTTTTAGTTTTGCCGATGTCGCCGGACCAACTGCCGCGATGCGAACGCCGCCGATATCGCGCATGTCATCGAACGCTTTGAAAAAATATTCAAAGAACGCGCTCACGCCATTGGGACTCGTAAAGACGAGCCAATCGTAGGAATTCAGTTCAAGCAACGCCTCCGCGAGTTCACGCTGTTTCGTCGGCGGAATAATTTTTATCGTAGGAATTTCCAAGACTTCCGCGCCATGTTCCAGCAACTGTTTGGAGAGCTGGCTCGCCTGTTCGCGCGTGCGCGTGACAACAATTCGCTGTCCAAAGAGCGAACGTTTTTCAAACCAGTTCAATTTTTTTCGCAGCTTGACGACGTCGCCAATGATCGTGACGGCGGGCGCGGAAAATTTTTCACGCGCGACAACATCGGCAATGGTCGCGAGTGTTCCTTCAATGGATTGTTGCTGTCCGGTGGTGCCCCAACGCACCATCGCGACGGGTGTTTCCGGCACCATTCCGTTCGTGACGAGCGCTTGGGAAATTTCACGGATTCGCTCCACGCCCATCAAAACAATTTTAGTTCCGGGAATTTTTGCAAGTTGCGCCCAATCAATATTCGTTTCGTCTTTGGTCGGATCTTCGTGGCCTGTGATCACGGTGTAACTGGAACAGTGGTCGCGATGCGTGATGGGAATTCCGGCATAGTTCGGCGCTGCAACCGTGGAAGAAATTCCCGGCACAACTTCAAAGGAAATTTTTGCTGCGGCAAGTTCCTCGGCTTCTTCACCACCACGTCCAAAAATATAGGGATCTCCTCCTTTCAGACGCACGACACATTTTCCCTCGACGGCTTTGGCGATGAGCAACTGGTTCAGATCATCTTGAGGAATGGCGTGTGCCCTGGAACGTTTGCCGCCATAAATAATTTCCGCCGACTTAGGAGCGAGTCGCAGCAATTCAGGATTTACCAGCGCATCGTAAACGACCACATCGGCGCGGCCCAATAATTCCGCACCACGCATGGTCAGCAAACCTGCGTCGCCCGGCCCGGCTCCAACTAAATAAACTGTGCCTTTAGGTTGCATTTAATTTTTCAATTCACTGTCGCGTTCGGAGTTCCGCCTTCAGGCGGTCAGGAGCGCCGCCTGAAGG
>JBDSYB010000272.1:0-21905 GCA_039925885.1 Verrucomicrobiota bacterium | reverse complement strand
GCTCTTTATTCCGACCTTTTCAGTCCACCAAAAAAAAAGGAATTGGCATTGGGATGTTTCAATGCAAGATGATTGTGGAAGCCCATCGCGGTCGGATTGAAGTGCAAAGCGAACTTGGCCAGGGCACGGCCTTCCGCGTGTTGCTGCCCACGACAAAAACAGGTTCATGAATCCAAAACTTCTTATCATTGACGACGATGAAGAAATTCGCACCCAGATGAAATGGGCGCTCAGCGCTGACTATGAAGTGCATCTCGCTGAGGATCGTCTCAGCGCTCTGGAATTTTTTCGTGAACATCGTCCGCAGGTGGCGCTGCTCGATCTGGGACTTCCTCCTCATCCGGGAACGCCGGAAGAAGGGCTTGCTACCCTGTCAGAAATTCTCGCTCTGGACAGTTCCGTTAAGGTTATTATCGTTTCCGGCCAGGGCGAAAAGGACAATACGCTTCAGGCAATTGGTGCTGGCGCATACGATTTTCTTACTAAACCGGCAGAGTTGGAAGAACTCAAGATCATCCTCAAGCGGACTTTTCACGTCGCTGCCCTCGAGTCTGAATACAAACAGTTGCAAAAGCGGGTGAAAAGCAATTCCTTCGAGGAGATGCTGGGAACCAGCACTCAAATGCAGAGCGTTTTCGGCCTGATCCGTAAGGTGGCCACCACCGATGCACCGGTTCTTGTCCTCGGCGAAAGCGGTACCGGAAAAGAAATGGTTTCTTTAGCAATTCACCGGAGAAGTGGGCGGAAAGATGGAGCTTTTGTCGCCATCAACTGTAGTGCCATTCCGGAAACGCTTTTAGAGAGCGAGTTATTTGGACACGAGAGAGGAGCCTTCACGGGCGCCCATGTGCAACGGAAAGGGCGAATCGAATCTGCGGAAGGTGGCACATTGTTTCTGGACGAAATCGGAGAGCTTCCCCCGCCTATTCAGGTCAAACTTCTTCGGTTTCTGCAGGAACAGCGTATTGAGCGCGTCGGCGGCAGACAGGAGATTCATGTTAACACTCGGGTGATAGCCGCCACCCACGTGGACTTAAAAAAGGCAATCACTGAGGCGAGATTTCGCGAGGATTTGTACTACCGTCTTGCTGTTGTGGTTATCAGTCTGCCGCCGCTTCGCAAGCGCGACAATGACATCCATTTGATTGCCCAGGAACTGCTCCGCCGGTGTGCGGCTGACATCGGAAAAGACGGGCTTTCGTTCGACCAGCATGCCGTTAAGGCTATGAATCGCTATTCGTGGCCTGGCAATGTTCGCGAACTGGAAAACCGGGTAAAGCGCGCTGTTATCATGGCCGAGAAAAAGCGAATCACCGCTGCTGATCTCGAACTTGAAGGCGCTTCTATATCGGTTGCGACGTCTGCCTCCAACCTCAAAGAAGCGAGAGAAGGTTTAGAGCGGGAGATGGTGGTCGCCTCGTTGCGGAAACATTCTGGCAAAATTTCCTCTGCCGCTGTGGAGTTGGGAATTAGTCGCCCCACCTTTTATGAATTAATGGACAAACTCGGGATTGACCGATCTGGACCCAAAGCGAACACGCCCTGAAAGTTAGAGTTTTTTTACAGTTACTCGGGAAGCTTTCTTAATCGCGATTTTTCTCGCTTTATTCACTGCGAAACGTCGATATATCTACAGCCGTAAATCTTTATGAAAAAGAAATCTATGAATAAAAAAATGACACTTGGTTTGGACGTGGTATCACTTCGGCGGGACCAGTCTTCTGGACTGACTCAATGGGCAAACATTCTAATCATAATCGCTGTCTGCTGGTTTGTCACAGGATGTCAAACTCCTGATTCTGATAAACGAACCTTTGAAATCGATAACTCGTTGAACAAGGCTGACAGCAAAGCCGCTTCTGGAACTTCAGCGCCGCTCATTCTCCGCGAGGGCGATGTGGTAAAGCTCACATTCCCTAGCGCACCCAATTTAAATACCTCTCAACCTATTCGTCGTGATGGTAAGTTATCTTTGCAGATGATAGGCGAGGTCAAGGCGGCTGGTCTCACTCCAAAGGAGTTGGAAACCGAAATTGTTAATCTTTACTCACCGCAATTGATAAACAAGGAAGTAAGTCTCACAGTTGAGTCTTCCTCTTTCCCTGTTTTTGTGACAGGGGCGGTTCTACGGCCAGGAAAAATCGTGGTGGATAGGTCCATCACCGCGCTCGAGGGAGTCATGGAAGCAGGTGGCTTTGATTATTCAAAGGCAAATTTAAAAGCAGTCACGGTTACCCGGCAGGAAAATGGAAAATTCAAGAACTACAAATTAAATCTGAAACTGCCACTGACAGGCAAAGTAAGCGAACCCTTTATTCTAAAGCCGTCAGATATTATTTTTGTGCCGCAGCGATTTTCCTGGTTTTGATGTTTTGCCTTTTCCTGCTAAGGGAACAACGTTCATAATGAACGTATAATTCATTTCAATGTGCGTTTATTCCCGATGTGGCCGGGCACACATTATCCCCCATATGAATGTTTGGGATCGCGGTCTGGTCTGTAGGCCGCCCGCGCCGGGGTTTTCACCTTTGATCATGGTCAGAAAATCCGGCTGGGCTTCTACTTTTCCTCTCATCCTCTTTCAGACTTCTTCCCACCCGAAAGGTTTCAAATAAAAATTAGTTTTTCAACAACCTCCTATGCGACAATAGAAAAATGGGTAGTCACACAGTTTGTAGAAACTATTTGAACCACAGAGAGGCAGAGCCGAAGGTTTAGAAACTCTATGCCTCTCTGGTTTCCCATCGAGATGGTTACGAATTGCGGTCAATTTTCAATCGCAGCAACCGTTGCTCGCCCTCGGTGGCGGGCATGTCATCTTGAGCTGTTACAGTCTCAGTGCCAGAGCTTGCAGCCGGGGCGCGGCTCAACGTCACACGCCCGCACAGAATAGAAAACCGACAATCTTCGAGAGTGAATTCATGGGCTGCTCGTTATCTGACCGGACGTGATGCACGGGGAATTCTGTAGAAACTATTCGGGGTTGTGGCTCTATTGTTTTTGCCGACACGACGAAGCAACTTGGGACAGAAGGAAAAAAAACATATGTCAATAATAGGAACCTTAATAATCGGTCTGTTGGTCGGGATAGTTGCGAAGTTTCTCATGCCGGGCAAAGATCCGGGTGGATTCATTATTACTACGCTGATCGGTATCGCGGGAGCGTTTATTGCGCACTTCCTCGGCCGTCAAATGGGTTGGTATGCGGACGGAGAGCCTGCGGGTTTCATCGCTTCAGTCGTGGGTGCGATTTTGCTTTTGGCAGTCTATCGTTTGATCGTCGGGCGAAGAGCAAAGGCGATTTGACTACTTAAAACTCCTAACCAGCCAGTCGGCAAAACCGATTGGCTTTTTTTTCGTTCATCAAACCCCTTTAAGTTGGCAATTTAGTTTCTTTGTTCGCCCTTTTTTTTCCTTTGGAATTTGGGTGAGGGATTTTTTTCCGATTTGGTTACAGCGAGGAATATTTAAAATTTGTTCAGCTATTTTTGTTTTCGCGCCCAGCGCAATTTTGCGGCGCTGGAACGCGGGTTGGAATGCCGTTCTTCGGAGGATGGACGTAAAATTTCGTGGGCGATTTCCGCATAAACTCCTGACTGGAACCCAGCCTGAAAACTTTTCTTCACACGACGATCTTCCCCGGAATGAAATGTCAAAATCGCCACGCGCCCATTCGGTTTCAGGCAGTGAGGCAGGTTGCGCAAGAACGTTTCCAGCGCGGAAAATTCATCGTTGACCGCGATACGCAAAGCTTGAAAAACCCGACGCACCGTCAGATCGCTTTCCTCTTTGCCCAAGCGGGGCAACGCTAAACGAATGGCCTTGGCCAACTCGTTTGTGGTGGCGAAATTTTTTCCAGCCAGCGTCGTTGCCAGCAGAGAAGCGCGAGGTTCATCCGCATTTTCAATCAGCAATTCGCCCAGAGCGTCTGGCGCAATTCTCTCCAAAAAAACAGAGGCGGGCTGCCCTCGCTGCGGATTCATGCGCATGTCCAGAGGTCCCGAAAATTTTACAGAAAATCCCCGCGCTGGATCGTCGATTTGCATTGATGACAAACCCAAATCGGCGAGAACGATGTCTGCGCCTTGAGTTTTCAGCTCCTGAAAAACTTGCGGCAAGCCGGCAAAATTGCTTCGTCGCGCGACAAACGTGTTCGCGCCGAATCCAAGGGTGCGCAGGCGCGCTTCGGTTTTCGGCAATTCCAACGGATCCACGTCGAGACCGATCAAGCGTCCGCCGAGCTGAATTTCTGCAAGAATCGCTTGAGCATGGCCGCCGAATCCCAAGGTGCAATCAACGGCAGTTTCTCCAGCCTTCGGCGCAAGCACTTGCAAAATTTCTGCGACCATGATGGGGCGATGCGTTCCCGCTGGAGTTTTGCCGGAAGCGAGGACTTTGGCGACCGTTTCCAAGTAACGCCCAGGATTGTGTTCCTTATATTTTTCATCGAAACGCCGGGGATTTTTCCCCGCATACCGTTGGCGTCGCCGGTGCGGTGTGACCGGCGGACTGGAATTTTGAGAATCAATTGGATCGTTCACGGCGTTTATCAAAAATCTAAGCTACGCACCCGTGGCCTTTTTAATTACTTTTAACTTTTGGAATTCCGGTTTGGCGGAATAATATTTGTCGAGCGGATAGCAACCACTAATTAAACCATTGCGCGGCGCAGTGGTGCAATCGCTGAAGGTCCGGCAAATAAATTTTGGCGTCAGCGCGCCGTTGTTCATCGCGTCCGCGAAAATATTTGGGTAACTCAAAACCATCCGTCCAATTCCAATCATGTCGGCCCAACCTTCGCGCACCACCGCTTGCGCGACGTGCGGCAAATATTCCTGCAAATAACTGTAGCCGGTGCCGATTACAATCAATTCGCCAGGCGCGTGGGCCTTCACTTGCCGGGTCACTTCGATTTGCCGCGCCACATCAATCAACGGGTCGTGCGACGGTTGGTATCCATCCGAGGGAGGATAGGCGGCGGGACGTTGGATGTGCGGATTGTAGTAAGGCGAACCTGCGCTGAGATTTAACAATTTAATGCCAAGTTCGCCGCACAAGCGCGCGAACTGGAAGGTCTCGTCGAGTTGAAATTCCAACGGGTTGTTTTGATTGGTGCCGAAAGCAAACGGATAAGGCAGGGGAAATTCTTCAGGAATTCCTGGCCCGAGTTTGCCGGGTTGGGCGCGAGTTGGATCAGGTTTGAAGGGAACAAAATCGAAAGCACTCAAGCGAACACCCAGATCAATTTTATTTCCGCTAGCGCGAATGCCTTGAACAATTTCGCGGAGAATGCGGGTGCGATTTTCAAACGAGCCGCCGTATTTCCCCGGCCTCGTAAATGCGCTCAAAAATTCGTGCAGCAAGTAGCCGTGACAATGTTTGATGTCCACAAAATCCGCGCCGATGTCCCGTGCGATTTGCGCCGCGCCGATATAATTTTGGATCAGTTGCCCGACTTCCGCATCGCTCAAGATTTGCGCATCACTCGTGACATTGAACTTTTTATCGAGGACGGGGTGACGATATGCGATCCGCGATTCCCACCGCGATTTTTCGTTGGGCCGACAAAAACGGCCGGAATGAGTGAGCTGAAAACCGATGACTAAATCGTCGCTCGTTCCATAAAGTTCCTCGTGAGTTGCGACCAACGTCTCCCGCAATCTGGCGATGCCGGATTTATTTTCCTCGCTGATGACGAGTTGATTTGGATTGGCGCGACCCTCGAGGAGAACAGCCATCGCTTCTCCTCCATAAATTAATTTCGCCCCGCTTTGGCCGAAGCGTTGCCAGCGTCGGAGCATATCATCCGAAATGCCTCCTGTGGTGGTGCCGTCCCAACCTTCCATCGGCTGGATGGCGATGCGATTGCCAATTTTTTTCCCGTTGATTTCTGTTTGCGCAACAGGTTGCGCGAGCGGCGACGCAGAACCAGCTTGAATAGTCTCGTCGCAGGGGAGGGCGATTTTTAAAGAGATTAAATGATTTTTGAAATCCGCGACGGTTTTTAAAGTTGGAATGCGCGTCAATTTGAAGGGATGTTCGGACATGGGGAAATCATTTCTGAATTTTGCCGAAGAGGAAGCTCCAGTTTGAGAAAAATGATCGCGGGCTTTTGTCGCGAGCCATTTAATCCTCTTGTCGATTTGCTAGGAAGTAGATAGGCTCACCTTAAGAATCCATTAAACGAACAGAAATGGTGTCTCCGACGCTCACGGAGGAGGACGCAAACTGTTCAAGACGGCTTTCAAACCCGGATCAAAATCTGCCGGATCCTGATAAAAATATCCTTCACGCGAGTTGTTCCAACTGGTCAAAAACCACATTTTTTCAGATTTAATCCAACTCGCTGAACCGTCCATCTGTACTTGGTTTCCTCCAGCCGGAGCTTTGCTGTTGGATTTTTGGTGTGAAGGCATGTTGTCATAAGTCCAAGGGCGTGAAGTGCCGCCGCTTCCTCCCCATGATCCACCGATCCTCATCGTGGTGTCCGCGGCCAGCGTCCACGAGGGTTTAGAAAGCGAAGTTTTGAACGGGCTGCGCGATGGAAAATTTCCCTGGGTGTTTTTCCAAAGAGGAATGCCAGCCAGCGTTTGATATCCGAGAATCCATTGCGGATAGCCGATGCTCGTTTCATCAATCGGCAATACTTTGGGACGATTTGGGCAACTCCAGACAGACGGGGAGTTAGAACGAACCAAAAGTCCTAAATTGTTCCAGTTAGTTGAGTCAGCAGGCGAAAAACAAATCTGTGTGGTAGCATACAACGCGGGAATCAACGTATCCTTATTGTCCATAGCATAAATCGTCGCACCCACTCCGATCTGCCGCAGATTGCTGATACATTTCGCGCGTTGCGCCTTTTCTTTCGCCTTGGCCAAAGCAGGAAGCAGTAACCCGGCAAGAATGGCGATAATAGCGATCACGACTAACAGTTCGATCAACGTGAACCCCCGCTTTAAAAAGTTCGACGTTCCACGAAAGTGCGATTTCAGCTCGAACCAATGTTTCGAAGAAGTTTTCATATATGAAATGATTTTTTCACTTATCGTCACCAAAAAGTTAAACGGTTAACTGGGTAAAGTCACATTGTTCCCGCGAAAACCTTTTGTCAAGTGAGCCGCTTACTTTGCTTTCAGACGCCGATTAATTGACCAAAGCGATCCTCAAATACTTCGACGCGATTTGACATGTGGTATCCGGTAAGCTAAGATTTTCATATTCAACCCTTAACAAATCGAAAAATCTTTATGAAAAAAATTCCCCTTAAATCTCCGTGTCTTTCACTTTTTGCTTCTGCTGCGCTGCTTTTGGGAAGCTCGCTTTTAGCCGGTGCTGAAACTTGGAATTTAGCTACAGGTGGCACTTGGAACAATGCGATTAATTGGAATCCCCAGAGTATTCCCAACGCTACTGGCGCAAACGCCACGTTCAATAATTCCAGTCCGGCTCAAACCGCCAATCGAAGTATCACGGTAGACGCGGCGCAAACAGTGGGGTCTATCACCTTAAACAATGATGCAGCGAACACCTTTACCACGTCCCTGACAACGGGAACCACAGGATCTTTGATCTTGGACGAGGTGAATGCCGGCCCCGCAACGATTAACGTCCCGGCGGTGGTAGGCACCGGTAATTTTACGATCTCGGCTCCAATCACGCTCACGGATTCAGTAGTTGGAAATGTCGATAATGTGACCGCTACATCTCAGTCCGGAGCACTCAATTTAACGGCTGTAATCTCAGGGACAGGCGGCTTTACAAAAGCGGGGGACGGTGTAGCCACTTTCGGGACCGGCATAAAAACGTATTCAGGGGCGACGGTGGTGAATGGCGGCAGATTGCGCAGTTCGCTGTTAGCTTCTCCGACGAACACTTCTAGTTTCACGATTAATGCGGGTGGACAGCTCACGTTAATCACTGCCGCAAGCTTCACGTTTGGCAGCGGGCCTTTAAACCTCAATGGAAATGGGCCCATCCCCCCCGCCGCTTACTCGATTTTTCCGGGCGCGATCCGCAATAATACCGACCTTGTTGCAACAATCAATAATTTGACCGTCCTTCAGTCAGATACCGTGCTTGCCGTCCAAGGTCTCTTGGGTTCACTGACATTCACAAATACCATCAGCGGGCCGGGCAAGCTGACGCTGACGCCCTCAACCCACGACGCGAATCTTGGAACACTCGTCCTCAGTGCGAATAACACTTACCAAGGCGGTACGGTGGTGGACGGCGGAACCCTCGTCGTCAGTAATGCTTCCGCAACTCTTGGCACGGGCAATGTGACTGTGAATAGCGCAAATCTGGTGTTTGGCGGATCCTCAGCAAAGCTAACGATTTCAACTGGTGTGACCAACGCAATTGCTGACACTGCAACGTTGACACTCGCTGGCGGAAGAGCTGCAGGAACGGCCGATGACGGTTTTGTGGAACTTCAAACCGGAGTCAACGAAGTCGTCGCCGGTTTGGTTCTCGCTGGAGCGCCACAAGCACCCGGAATATATGGAAGCACCACCAGCAGTGCACCTCCGGCGAATCAAAATGACGAATTCTTTGCCGGGCCTGGAATCGTGACGGTTGGGGCATCTTCTGTTGCACCCACCCTAACAATTGCGCGGAGTGGCTCGAATGTTATTATCTCATGGCCCACGAGTGCAACAGGGTTTACGCTCCAAGAACTGGCTGCTTTTCCTGCAACTCCGCCACCGTTTGGCTGGACAGACGTCACCACACCCGTGGTTGTTTCAGGAAGCGAAAACACCGTCACCGTGGCAGCTTCCGGATCAACGATGTTCTTCCGTCTGAGAAAACCCAATTGATCAATAACTAAGCAACGCCTGTTATTTAAACGGCCCAATGAGGCGCGGGAAATTACTTTCCCGCGTTTCGCTTTTTATCCCTTCTTTGACTTCTTGAAATCACCACACGCAAATGGTTCAGCAATTCCCTGAAGATGTTTTCATTTGCGCCCCGATGACAAATGCGCGATAAATACCTGCTCGAATTTTATGTGGAATTCAAAACCGCCCATCCTGATCGCCGAAGACGACTCCAACGACGTCCATCTTTTCAACCGAACTTTAAAAAAAATCGGAATCAACAGTCCGGTGCAAATCGTTGAAGACGGTGAAGAGGCCATGTGTTATTTGCGGGGTGAAGGACGATATGCTGATCGAGGGATTTATCCTTTCCCATCGATGGTAATCACCGACATTAAAATGCCGCGCAAAAATGGATTCGACGTTTTGATGTGGTTAAAAAGACATCCAGAATGTTCCATCATACCGATTATTGTCTGGACCTCCTCCAACCAGGAGTGCGACATTTTGAAAGCGTATCAATTAGGAGCCAACTGCTATCTGCAAAAACCTCACAGTGCCACGGATTGGTGTGACACAATCGCGCTTATCTTCAAATTTTGGGAGATTTGCGAAAAGCCTTCCGTTCAACTGGCCAAGTGCGCAGAGACGGCAAGCCCGGCGGCCGTTTAAGTTAGGCTAAGATTTCAAACCTTTGCCACGCCCCAATCTTTTTGCAGTTTTAAAAGCCGCAAATAACTTTCCTTGGGCGAAAAATCTTTGCGCAACAGACCGCCGTGCGGCCAGAAATGTCCGCCATAATCCGCCAAGTCCCACCAACCCACCGCTTCAAATTCCGGTTTGCTGTAACACAGCGTAAACATCGCTTCCAGCCAATCAGCCTGCATCGTTTCGCTCCACGTCCCATGCCAGCCCGGCACGATATTTTTCGGCCGCATACTCACCAGGTCCAGCCCCTCGGCGGATTGACAGGAAATTTCTGTGATTTGAATCGGGCGATTAAATTTTTTAAATCGCTCCAACATCCGCTCAATTTCAAACAAATCCTGTTGCGGATAATAAAGTTGCAGGCCAACGTTTTCGAATTCCACGCCAGCTTTCACGCAATCGGTCAAATAACGATAAGGTGACCAGCGGCGGGAACCATCGGTGTTCGTCCGTTTCGCATACTCAGCCCAGAGACAGCAGTGATTGATCTGCCGTTTCACAGTCGGCGAACCTTCCCGCGCAGCCTGACACGCCACGCGAGTGAGCTCCAAAACTTGCGCGTGGGAAAACCGAAATAAATTCGCCTTGTCGTGCGCTTCGTTGATGACTTCAACATAAGGAACATTTCCGGCGTAACGTCGCGTCGTTTGGGCGACGACTTGTTTGTATTGCGCCAAAACTTTTTCAAAGGGCCATTTGCGAATCCATTCCGGCGTCGCGCCATTGGAGAGGTAAACGTAGCCGTAATTTTTCGGGACAATTTTATTGGCCAGACACCATTGCAACGATTGATCCATTCGTCCGTAATCAATTCGTTGCGCGGCTGGCTCCTCGTTTTTCCACGAATACCAAGTCGTCGGCGCGAAATTAAAGGCGTCCGTGAAGCGCTTCTCGATGGCCGCACCGCGACCAGGGAGCGAACTCATCAGCGCGCCAAATAAAAAATTCTTTCGCGGCGCGGAAAGTTTTGCGATTCGATTTCGCGCGGCGTTCAGCGTCAAAATTTCGCCGGCGTGCAGCCCGTGCGATAGCGATTCGTAAGCGGCGGCGATGCGCGCGAGTTCAGGTTTTGCAGGAATCTTCTGCGCGGCAGACGCGAGATGTTTTTCAAAAATCGGGTCGGAAGGAAGTTGTTTTCCTTCGCGTTCAAAAACTTCCCGCACTCGCCGCAAACGCGTCGCCGCGGCATCAACCACAAACTCAATCGTCTCCGGTTTCGCGTAACCTTTGCCGTTGTTGTCGGCGTAACAATAAACTTCGCCGAAGCCGGGAACCTTCAAACGCCCGCTGATTTGAAGAGGTTCAGTCGCCAAACCGATTCGGGCACGACCTTCGGCCGCCGAGATGGCTTGCGGCAACGGATCGTTTTCCAAGTCGCGAGCGTGCAACAGGATTTGGCGTTCGTGTTCGAGCGGTTTGCCGTCCGCTTCATGCAACAACACGCGAATTTGCGGAGCGTTCTCGTCGAGCTTGGCCGCCTTGGAATCTTCCGCACCCAAAACCTGCTCGATGTTGGTGGCGGTTTGCGCGAGAGACGGAATCTGGCCGAGGAGAGTTGTCGCAGCCGCAGCGCTGGAAACCTGGAGAAATTTGCGGCGAGGAAGTTTATTGTTCATTTTTAATTTTTAATTTTGAATTTTTTATTCCCCAATGTCTTCGTTCCAAAGCTCGGGATTTTTCGCAATAAAATCGCGCATCAGTTGAATGCACTCTTCATTTCGCAAAACTTCGACGTGAACGCCTTGGGACCGAACGTATTCTTCCGGCCCTTGAAAAGTTTTATTCTCACCGACGATGACTCGCGGAATTCCGTAAAGCAAAATCGCGCCGCTGCACATCGGACAAGGCGACAGCGTAGAATAAATGGTGCAACGCCGATAAACCGATGCTTTCAACCGACCGGTATTTTCGAGGCAATTCATTTCGCCGTGATGAATGACGCTACCGTGCTGCACGCGCTGGTTGTGACCGCGCCCGATAATTTTCCCATCGCAAACGAGAACCGATCCAATGGGAATTCCACCTGCCGCCAGACCTTTTTTTGCCTCGTCAATCGCAGCTTGTAGAAATGGATCATTCATATTCTTGGAAATTAAGTTTCACACATGATGCGAAGTTTTTGAAGACGTTCCGAGATTTCCGGCATTTCTTTCAACAGAACGAGGGGATTCAACTGTTGAAAAATGTAATCCCAATCCAATTCGCCGGATTGACGGACAAGAATTCGCTCTACATCCACCCAATCTTGTCCACGGCTCGCAAAGGCTTTCATCACCACCAGGTCCTCTGCGGAACACGTCAGAAGATTTAAGGCGGGCGGAAATAAAAAATATGTGGCTCGTCTCACCGCGTTTGCTTCAAATGGCAAACCGCCCAACGCAATATCGAGACCGACTCCTTTGTCAGACTGAAGCAGCAGGACGCGATTGAGGATGGCGAAGTCGATCGGATTAGAAATACGAGCCTTAAAATGTTTGAGCAGGATTTTGATGTAACGTTCTTCGTCACCAAAACCGGTGTAAAGTGTTACGTCGGCATCATTGGTGAAACGAGGTTCGCCCCAGCGTTGCAAGGCGAGTCCGCCGATGAAACAGAATTTCCACTGCTCGCGCAGGCAAACTTGCTGCAAATCAGATGCCGCCTGGAAGACCTCAATCACGTTTGAATTGCTTGAACCAAGCCTGTTGTTGAATTAGTCCCGAAGTGGGTTCGGGGCGATAGGGCGGAAGTGAAAAATCAAAAGAACCGGACAACTGCTGCACAAATTTATAGGTATCCACATTCTTCAATTCTTTCCGGCGTAACTCTTCCAGAACGGGACCAACGACCTTCCAATTGTCCACGTATTTTTTCGCGCGAACGCGCTCGTCCGGAGTCATTGCGTCGAGCCATGAGGAGCCAGTTTCCATACCAAATAGTTTAATTTTATAACGATCAAACTGCAATTCATTCCCCACGTTTTGTTTGGGACAGATTGTGCAATCGAACATGGATCAAATCGCTGGCGCGATGGCATCGCCCATTTCGCGAGTGCCAACTTTTCGCGCATTGGCTTCGCTGGCGCTGAAAATATCGCCGGTGCGATGACCGGTGGCAATCGCCTCGTCAGGGGCGGCTTGGAGAAATGGATCCATGCGACCATTCAAATAGACTCGGAAAGCAAACAGCGATGACAAAAATCGAGCGGCGAAAAATTCAGATCAAGGTATCCAGACAGCACGGTAAAAACGCGGCGAAGAATTCGCAGCGGGATCAGTCCAAAAGAGGGAATTGGTCGCGAGTGTGTTGGTGACGACGGCTGACCAGTTGAGAAAATTGCTGGAGGTTTGAACGGCGTAACGTCCTCCCGGTTCTCCTTGAATTTGAAATTGAAATTGTCCATTCGTGCGGGCTGCGTCCGGGAAAACTTTCAAGCGTGGCGCGGTCGGTGAAAGCGAAAACACCGTGAGTGAGTAAGGCGGAAATGTGAAAGAAAAATTTGTTCCCGCTGCTGTGAAATTGGTTTGCGCCAGATTAGGCGACAAAGTTCCGTTCGTGCGAACGGTTTCGTCCTGGGGAATTCCGTAAGAATAAACGAGCGCGTTGGTATGCGGCACATAGCCGGAAAGAGTTGCGGTCACGTTGAGCGCGGTGGTGGAACTTTTGTTGATGACCAGAAGCGAGAGCGATGCGTTGGTGCGCTTCGTTGCGTAAGCCGCCAGCAATGGATAATCACTTGCAGCCTGAATCACTTTGTCGCCGCCGCGCGCAAAATATTTCAACAGTTTGGAGGCGTAAAAATTGGGGTAAACATTCGTGGCTCCGTCAAAAATTCCGTAATCGCCATATTGCCGCCAGCCGTAGAGGGAAGGATCGTTGTTGTTGGCGGTTTCGCGCCCATTGCGAATGTCCCACCAGAAAAGAGAATTAAATTCGGTTTGCAGAATCTGTCCCACGCTGTCGGCGAGAAACAGCGCATTGACCAAGCTCGTCATCTGTTTGCCCGGCGAGGATGAGACGGAATTATTTTCCGTGCAAATCAGTTCCACATTGGTTCCCGCGCTGCCGAGGTAATCGGCCAATTGCTGTCGCAAATTTACCGCGTCGTCCGCCCAGGAACGCGACGATTGCAAAAGCGCGGCATCACTTTCGAGGCCGGCATTTTGCGCGTATTTGTGGTAGATGAGAAAATCCGGCGTGACGCCGAGATTTTTGAGCGTCGTCAGCAGCACGGGAGTCCATCCGTTATGAATCTGGGCGGTGCGCGAATTGGTGGCGGGATGGCTCGTGTAACCATTGGCGTAGCTGTCTTCTCCCGTGACGGCAACGACGCCAATTTTAATCGTGGGATCGGTGGTTTTCATCCTGGTGAAATAATCTTTCGCGCGAGTGGCGTAAGTGAATGGATCGTGGGCAAAAGTGTTAGTATCCGTTTCCCAGGTTCCATAATTTTCATTTCCAATTTCCCAATATTTAAAGCCGTAATTTTTTGTGATGTTGGAATAACGCACCCAATTCGTCGCTTCGGTCGCGGTGCCGGAACCATAATTCACCGTGATGAAAACTTTCGCGTTCAGATTGGTGGCGAGATGCGCGAATTGGTCAAAGGATGTCGCCCATGTCCAGGTGTTCGTGCCGGTCGTGTTGGAAGCCCAATGGTATTCGTCGGAAAGCGATCCGCCTGGAAAACGAAGCGCTTGATTATCCATTTCGGAAAGCCGTGCGCTCGTGTTGGTCGTGTCAAAATTTCCGTCCCATACGGCGGCGTTCAAACCAAAAAGACGCGCGTCCACGGTGCGAAGAATTTGTGCGGCGTTGATGTTGACGTGAATGAGTGAAGGCGCCGGAGCAGCGACCAGTTTGATGTCGTCTAGGTAAAAAACCGGTTGCGCGCTGCCGATACTGCTTTGAATCCAAAACCCATCCATGTTGCTTTTGTTGCTGACGCCGAGGGAGGCAAGCGAGAGTGAAATTTGTTGCCAGAGATTGGTGGCGAGAGGTGCGAGAGTCACGCCCGGTTGCGCCGTCCCGTTCAGCAAAGCCTGCACCTGCAATCTTTGTCCGCCGTTGGTTCCGCCATTGATCCAAAAAGTCAGATTGGTGTAAGCGAAGGTATCAAAGGCGTCGTGGTGAAAAAAAATTGCCTGATAAGTGTTGTTGGTGATGGTAACGCTAATTGCTTTGCTACCGGAATGAACCGCGTTGGTATTGTTGTAATCTATTTTTGCCCAACCGTAGTCCTGCCAGCCGTTAAACAAAGAATCGGTATAAATATTTTGATCTGTCTGCGCCGAGGATCGGAAAATCGCGAAACAAAACAATACTGCGCAGAATATTTTTAACAGCCGATTCGGATGCAGTGGTTGTCTCATAAAACTCCGTCCAGTCTCGCGACGCACCGCCTTTAAGATTTAATTTTTTCTAAATCGCAGACGCGATGGCGGTTCCCATTTCGGTTGTGCCAACTTTTCGCGCATTGGTTTCGCTCGCGCTGAAAATGTCGCCCGTGCGATGGCCTGTGGCGATAGCTACACCCACGGCATCTTCAATTGAATCTGCGGCAGCGTTGAGGCCAAAACTGTAGCGCAACATCAAGGCGCAGGACAAAATTTGCGCGATGGGATTCGCCAGATTTTTTCCGGCAATGTCCGGAGCGGTTCCTCCGGCCGGCTCGTAAAAGCCAAAGGTTTTTTCGTTGCTCGTCGCGCCGAGACTCGCGCTGGGCAACATTCCCAAAGATCCCGCAAGAGCCGCCGCTTCATCGCTCAAAATATCGCCAAACATATTTTCGCAAAGCATCACGTCGAACTGCGTCGGTTTGAGCATCAGTTGCATCGCGCCGTTGTCCACGAACATGTGTTCGAGCGTGACGTCGGGATAATTTTTTCCAATTTGCGTCACGACTTCGCGCCAGAGAATTCCGTTTTCTAAAACGTTTGCTTTGTCGATGCTCGTCAATTTTTTGCGGCGGAGTTGCGCGGCCTTGAAAGCGACATGCGCGATGCGTTCAATTTCCGGCGTCGTGTAAACCATCGTGTCGATGGCGCGTTGAAAAGTTTTGCCATTCTCGGAAACGCTCTCGGTTTTCTTTGGCTGGCCGAAATACATACCGCCCGTCAACTCGCGCACGACCAAAATATCAATTCCGTCTCCCTGCCGGTCTTTGGCCAGCGGACAGGAATGCGACAAATCTTTCTGAAGTTTCACGGGTCGGAGATTCGCGAACAAACCAAATTCTTTACGGATGCGAAGAAGCGCGGCGCGTTCGGGGCGTTGTTCTTTAGGAATCGTAGGATCGCGATCCGGCAAACCGACCGAGCCAAATAAAATTGCATCGGATTTTTTGCAAAGCGCGAGCGTTTCGTCCGGCAATGCTTTTGCAGCGGCATCAATTCCCGCCCAACCCACCGGCGCTTCGGTGAATTCGAAATTCAACGCGAATTTTTTCTCGACGGCGCGCATGACCTTGATCGCTTCGCGCATCACTTCCGGGCCAATTCCATCGCCCGCCAGGGCCGCGATTTTCAAAACAGATAAATTCATAGACGCGAGAGATTAAAGGCAGGGCGGATTAGTCGCAATACTTCCTCGTTTCGTTCTGCGATTTGAACAGACTTGATGCACGGACTGCGGAAGTTGCGCGGTTCAAATCTGAAAATCCGCTTTCCCTTTTTCGCGATCTTTTTTGCTGATTACTTTTATGTCGCAGGCTTCGACCACGACGACGGAATTTTCCGGGATGCTGTTCATTAAAAAAACATTCGCGCCGATCGTGCTGCCCGCGCCGATCACCGTTCCGCCGCCCACGATGGTGGCGTTGGCGTAAATGGTGACACGATCTTCCAGAGTGGGATGACGTTTTTTTCCTCGCAGCAATTGGCCACCCGCAAGTGAGCGAGCGACAAGCCCCACGCCTTGATAAAGTTTTACGTGACTGCCGATCTCTGACGTTTCGCCGATGACCGTGCCGGTGCCGTGATCGATGAAAAAATGCGAGCCTATTTTCGCGCCGGGATGAAGATCCATTCCAGTGCGGCTGTGCGCCCACTCGGACATGATGCGTGGAATCAGTGGAATATTTTTTCCATAAAGTTCGTGCGCCATCCGTTGCACCGCGATGCTTTCGACAAACGGGTAGGCGACAATGACTTCTTCTTTGCTCAACGCGGCGGGATCGCCGTTGAACGCTGCTTCGGTGTCGGTCTGCAGTAATTCGCGGATGCGCGGAAGGTTGCCTAAAAATTCCAAAGTCAACGTTCGGGAGAGCGCGCGTAAATCTTTTCTGATGGATTTTTCCGGCGGCGCGTATTCCAAACTTTTGTAAATTTCATCTTCCAATCGACCGAGGACAGAATCCATAAGGATCGCGATTTCAACTTTCAACTCGGAAGAATGAATCGGTTTTTCGTCAAAGAACCCGGGAAAAATCAGGCGCAGTAAATCCAGTGTGATGGAAGCAATCGCGCTTTTGGACGGAAGATTTTTCCCATCAAGATGGTTGATGCCGCCGCTGCGGGCGTAGGAAGCAATCAGTTGGTCGGTCAATTGCGTCACGTTCACGGTCGCGAGTATTCCGCAGGCTTTTGGCAAACGCAAGCGAGGGGAACGTAGGATTTGCGGGGAGGGCGGGCGAAGGGAGATGGAAAATTAAAAGGCCGGGAAAAGAATTCCCGGCCCTTCAAAAATAGGTCAAGTCAGCTTACTTTTTGTCGTCGTCGGCTTTTTTTTCCGTCGCTTCGCTGGACTCTTTCTTTTTGTGGGCGCCCATGCCTGCTTTTTTGGCCTTTTCTTTATCTTCGGCCGAAATTTTGGATTTCTCTTCTTTGTCAAGTTTGCCGTCTTTGTTCGTGTCGTATTTTTCGAGCAGTTCTTTGCGCATGGCTTTCTGCTCTTCGGTCGGCGCGCCTTCGTGTTTGGCCGCTTTATCTTTAGCGGAAAGAGTTGTAACGGTGCCAGCGAGGCAAATGCCTAGGATGATAATTGCTAATTTTTTCATATTGTTTTTTCTGTGGTTTCTCCTGGCGATGCGCCCGGCTTTTCGCCACAGGTTGCAGGATATGACGGAAGCTAAATTAGACTGGTTACAGTTTTTTAAAAATTCGCAGGCAGGCTTCCACAATTTCTTCGACGGTGATGGACTTCATGCATCGGAAATCAATCGGGCATTCACGCAAGAAACACGGTGAGCAAGGCGCTTGTCCTCTCAACAAGACATTGCTGGTGACGCTCCCAAAACCGGGCCCGGTCAATTCAGGAGAAGTGCTGCCAAAAGGGACAACGACTGGCGTTCCGAGCGCGGCTGCGACGTGCATCGGCCCGGTGTCGTTCGTGAGCACGAGTTGGCAAAATTTAAGACCTGCGCAGAGTTCGCCCAGAGTCGTTTTCCCGGCCAGATTAACTGCAGCGGCGCGCCCGATTTTCATTTGCAGTTCCTCTGCAATGCGATTCGTTTCCCGATCTTCCGCGCCAAAAATGATCCAGCCGCATTCGGTCTTTTGATGCAATTGCACTGCTGCCGCCACGAATCGTTCCGCAGGCCAACGTTTTGCAGGACCGTATTCAGCACCAGGATTCAGCCCGAGCCAGAACTTATGGGAACTGGAAATGTCACCCATTCTTTCGCGAAACGAGGTCACTGCATTTTCCGCGACTGATAAATGAGGCGCGAGCGGTTCTGGATTTGCGCCTAACGCAGCGACCAGGTGCAAATACTGAAAGATATGATGCGCGGCAGCGGGATATTTTGCCGGCGTTTCGGTGAACGGGTTTTGATTCAGCCGATTAATTTCCGACAAAGAACGTTTTCGCATCGGCACGGCTCCTTCACGCTGCGAAATATTTTTGGTCAGGAATAGATTTCGAAATGGACGCGCGTAGCCAATTCGATTTGGAATTCCGCCAAAAAATAATTCCAGGGCCGAGCGGTGCGAGTTTGGCAACGCCAGTCCCAGATCAAATTTTTCCAGGCGCAATTTTCGGCCGATTTGCCAGGCGCTCTCTCCCGTTTTAAAAGGCAGCACGGAATTTACCGCAGGATGGCTCTGCCAAAGGGCGGCCAGTTTTTCGTGTGTAAGAAGGGTGATTTGCGCTTCAGGTTTTGCTTCGCGCAAACGTTGCAAAGCGGGCGTGGTCATCACCGCGTCCCCCAGCCAATTGACGCCGCGGACCAGAATTTTTTCGCCCGATGTTTTCATGCTGATGCATCGAGTTCTTGTTGTTCAAACTTCGCCCGGCGCGTTTTAGCGGTGCGCGGTTTCCAGCGGTTATGCACCCAAAACCAATTGGCCGGGTCACGGCGAACCGCTTTTTCAAAAGCGCAATTCACATCGACCATGATTTCTTCAGAAGAACGAGGTTCGCCGTTTTTGTGGGTGGAGATTTCTTCGCCAGTTTCCAGTCGCCATCGCGCGAGGCCTACGCGATAGCAAAACCCAGTGAGCAGGGCGCAACGATAGCGCAAGGCGAACAGGGCAGGGGCGGCGCTGGTGGAACATTCGTGGCCAAAAAATGGAATGCGTAATCCATTATCCCCAGCGTGCTGGTCTGCCAGCAACCCCAGAATTAATCCCGGCTTCTGCATCGCTGACTTCAAAGCGGCGGCCTCGGTGCGGCGTTCGAAAAAAAGGCAACCAGAACGTTCCCGCAGCGATTGCATCAAGCGATTGATCGAAGGCTGGCGCAAGCCGCGATAGGTGGTGGCGGTTTTGAAAGCCGGCATAAATTGGCCGAGGCGCACATAAACTTCAAAGTTTCCAAAATGCCCGATGGCTACCACAAAAGTTTTTGGCGCTTCACCTTCCTTAAAAAACTTTTCTGCGCCCACGAACTCGATTCGCCCGCGTAATTCCTCAAGCGTCATGGACGCTGTTTTCGCAGCGCAGCAAAAATTTTCTCCAATGCGTTTGAAATTTTCTTTGGCGATGTCGCGAAGTTCCTCCCCGGATTTTTCAGCGCCGAAACAGCGGTGTAGATTTTTTAACGCAACTTTGCGATGGCGCGCATCGAGCAGATAAAACATCGCGCCGCCCGCCCGGCCCAGGCGGGCGACCACGTTGAGTGGGAGAGCCTGAACCAGCGCGACCACGGTTCGCGCCAAAAGATAGAGCAAAAATTCCATGGTTAACGCAGGCAAATTTTGCGGACGCAATCCTGAAAGTCATCCGCGCCGTTGAGAATTTTTATTTCCACGCGCATGAAATAAATGGCCAGATCGCGCCGGTCAATTTTTGGAAAACGCACTGCATCTTTTTGCGTGGTGATGATGGCTTGCGACTGGCGTTTTTTGGCGCGATTAATTGTATTGATTATTTCCTGTTGGGTGAACCGATGGTGATCGGCGAAGCGGCGTGAAAAAACCAGTTCAGCGCCAAGTTTGATCAAACTTTGTTCAAAACTTTCCGGCTGCGCGATGCCGCTGAGCGAAGCTATTTTTTTTCCAGTGAGCCACTCGATTCCTTTGCGTTCGCCACTGAAAACATCCTCAAAGTAAAGTGGCGCGTGGATACATTCAATGATTCCGGCAGTAGAATTGTATTGAGCAATGCGCTCTCGCAATTCGGCGGTGTTGCCATCGCTCTTTGTGATGAAAATAGTTGTGGCGCGCGAAAGATGGGACGGCGGTTCGCGCAACGTGCCGCGCGGCAGCAAGTGTTCGTTTCCAAAAGGTTGCTGGCGGTCGATCAAGACCACATCGTGCCTTCGCCCCCTTAATTTCCAATATTGAAAACCGTCGTCGAGCAAGAGTGTGTCGCAACCAAATTTCTGGATCGCAAAACGACCGGCTTTGACGCGGTCTTTGTCCACGAGGACGACGACGTCTTTGAGATTGGAGGCGAGCATGTAGGGTTCGTCTCCCGCCGTTTCCGAATCGAGCAAAAGATTTTTGCCATCTGAGACAATGCGGGGAGGGGTGCTGTCGTGGCGTAAGAGAAGCCGGTTCCAAAGACGCCGGGTGATGGGCGGTGGCTTGGAGCGATAGCCGCGGGAGAGAATGGCGACGGTGCGTCCTTGATCCTGGAGGACGCGGGCAAATTTTTCAACGACGGGAGTTTTGCCGGTGCCACCGACCGTTAAATTTCCCACTGCAATCACCTGCACACCGAGGGTGGAATCGCGCAACAGGCGACGGTTGTAAAGGTAACGGCGGAATTTTACCGCGCCAATAAAAACTTTGGAGAGCGCAAATAACACGCTGCGAAGAATGGCGGCGCGTTTGCCGCGACGTTCTTCAAGGATGACTTCCAGGATAAAAGTTTCAGTGGCCTCCGTCCAGGCTCGAAAGGTTTCCCGCATTTGGTGGAGCTTGCCAACTCGCCAGACTCAGGGCAAGCGGACTGAGCGCATGAAATTTTCCGAAAAACCAATTTGCTATTTTGTAATAAGCATAGGAGATTCCGGCTCATGTTTTTCTTAGCTTTAGGTTTCGCTTTAGGAATTATTTTTGCCTCGTTTTTTGAATGGGTGCTGCACAAATACATTATGCATCGGCCACTCGGCAAATTTGACTACCCATTTCGCGCGCACGCCGTTATTCACCACCATACTTTCAAGGCCGATCATACTTATCATCTGGTCAACGAGGCGGACAAAAAAACAATTCCCATGGCCTGGTGGAACGGCCCAGTGCTGGTGCTGTGTTGCCAGTTGCCTTTCGTGATTGCCTGCATGTTCATAGGAAATTACTGGCTGTTGCTCGGGTCAACTATCGCCGTTGCCGTTTATTACGCAGCCTATGAATACATGCACTGGTGCATGCATTTGCCGAAACATCGTAAGGTGGAGCTTTCATGGATTTTTTATCGGTTGAACGGACACCATCTTTTGCATCACCGTTACATGCATAAAAATTTCAACGTGGTGTTGCCGCTGGCGGATTTGATCACCGGGACTCTCATGGTGCGCTCCCGAGTTTGTTTCGCTCAGGCGCAGGGGCCACGCGTGCCCAATGTGCAGCCCAAGGAAAATGGTCGGGAGTCAATGTCCGCGTAGTCGAATTTCACGAATTCTCCTGAAACAGCGCGGACGCCCCATCCAGACGTTTTTAAAACCAGGCGAGTAATGCGCCCCGATCAACCGGCTTTGTTGAAACCAATCGCCTGTCGCCAAAAGCAGATCCGCTTTTGAAACTTCTGCTTGGGCTCGCATCTGTGGCCAAGGCGGATGCCAGATGCAAAAGCGCCGGAAAATCCCATCTCGAAGAGTGAACGCGGTATAACGTTCGAGTAAAAATTCATCGAGCGTCCCGGCTTCGCACCGCTGAAACTCACCATCGGCGTTTAAATGAATTCGATAATTCAAAGAATGTTTTCCATCGGAGACGCTTCCAAAAATTTTCCGAGTTTCGTGCTGATGATGATAAGCGAGTTGGCCTAATCGATAAGGCAAACCATAGAGTGGCGGACC
>JBDSYB010000271.1:0-5270 GCA_039925885.1 Verrucomicrobiota bacterium | reverse complement strand
CGTTGTTGCGTCCGGGACGGTTTGACCGTCAGATCGTGGTGAGTCTTCCCGATGTTCGAGGGCGGGAAGCGATTTTGAAAGTTCATGCGAAAGTTGTGAAGCTCGATCCATCGGTGGATTTGTCCGTCACGGCTCGCGGCACGCCCGGTTTTTCCGGCGCAGATTTGGCAAATCTTTTGAATGAAGCTGCTTTGCTCGCGGCTCGAACGGGCAAGAAAGCCATCACCATGCCGGAGCTTGAAGAAGCGCGCATCAAAGTGCGTTGGGGTCGCGAACGTCGCAGCATGGCGATGAGCGATGAGAATAAAAAGTTCACCGCGTGGCATGAGGCCGGCCACGCCTTGGTTAACGTGATGCTTCAACACACACATCCGCTTCATAAAGTCACGATCATTCCTCGCGGCCAGGCGCTGGGTTCCACCATGTCGTTGCCCAAGGAAGATGTTTTGAATCATCGCCGCAAAGAAATGTTGGACATGATTGCCGTCACCATGGCGGGACGAATCGCTGAGGAAATTGTTTCGGGCGATATTTCAACAGGCGCCAGCGGAGATATTCAGCAAGCTACCAGTCTGGCGCGCTCCATGGTTTGCCAGTGGGGCATGAGTGATAAGCTTGGCATGGTGCAATATGGCAATGACCAGGAACACATGTATATGGGCCGGGATATGGTGCAGCGGCAGGATTACAGTGAACACACCGCCAAGGAAATTGATGCGGAAGTGAAACGCTTTATTAGCGAAGCGTATCAAGTTGCCAAAGACTTGATTGAAAATAACCGGGACAAGCTGGAATTAATTGCCAACTCTCTGCTCGAATATGAAACTCTCGACGGCTCGCAGGTGCAGGAAATAATCGACACTGGAAAATTTACGCCACCTCCGCCTACGCCGCACGTTGATCCACCGTCCGGCGCGCCCGCTGTGACTCCTTTGCCTGAGGTGCCGAAACCCTTGCCGCCGAAACTTCCAGGGTTGGGTGCGCCCGCTCCGGCTGCGGCTTGAGATGATATTATTTTTGGAACGGGTTATTGTGAAATTTGATCCGCTTTCTCCAGCACGATTTCCACTTTGCCCTGATATTCTTTAATCTTACCCTTCACCGAAATAATTTTTCCGTCGAGATCCTGTAATTGCACGGTCGGAATAGCCTGTTTGAAACAGACTGCAGTGAAAGCGGCGTTGGGACGTTTGCCACCCATATCAATAAATACATCTCCTTTTTGGCTCACATAAACGCGATCCACTTTTCCTTTGACCGTCGCCATTTCACCAATGTGATTTTTCGCGTCCTCCGGCGCAATCACACCCGAGGGTAGCGTGACTTTTGAGGGCGATTCCTCCTTGGCGTTTGTCTGCGCAACGGCGGAGGAAGGCGTAATGTCGTTCGTAGGCACCGGTGTCGGAATTTTTGTTTCCTCTTTTGGTTTGCAGGAAGCAAAGACCAGAAATCCCAACGCGAAAATCAAAGCGGTTTGGCGCATGCGAAAAAAGAAGATGTTCATGGCCTAAACAAAAACGTTTTTTTGCCCTTTCGTCAACGGTTCAGTCGCGCGTCCCGCTGGGCTGGACAACCAATGAATTTCGCTTTTCTTTCAAGCGCTCAGCTTTAATCTGCGTCGCGTTTAAAATGGCATTGCACCTGTTCAACACTCTTTCTCGTTCCATCGCAGAATTTTGTCCTCTGGATCCCGCGGGAAATAAAGTCGGTTTATATTGCTGCGGGCCAACCGTTCATGATTTTGCGCACATCGGAAATTTCCGCACGTTCCTGTTTGCGGATTTATTGCGGCGCTATCTCGAATTCAAAAATTTTCAGGTCAACCACGTGATGAATATCACAGACGTGGAGGACAAAATAATCCGGCGGGTTCGCGAAAATAAAACGACGCTGCAGGAATTTACCGGGAAATTTGAAGCGGCTTTTTTCGAGGATCTGACGGAGTTGAATTGTTTGCACCCCCATCAAACGCCGCGCGCGACTGAACACATTGCAGAAATTATCGCGCTGATTGAGAAATTGATTGCTCGCGATGTCGCCTATAAAGCCAGTGATGGATCGGTTTATTTCAGCATTGAAAAATATCGCGGATGCGGCTGCAAATACGGTCAACTCGTGAACTTAAATTTTGAAGAAATGCGCGCGGGGGAGCGGGTTAGTAGCGACGAATACGAGAAAGAATCCATTGCGGATTTCGCTTTATGGAAGGCCCGCGTTGCTGACGATGGCGAAATTTTTTGGCCAAGTCCCTGGGGCGAAGGTCGTCCCGGTTGGCACATTGAGTGCAGCGCCATGAGTATGAAATGTCTTGGGCCCAGTTTTGACCTTCACCTTGGCGGCGAAGACTTGATGTTTCCTCATCACGAAGATGAAATTGCCCAGAGCGAAGGCGCGGGCGTTCAGGAACATGGAAAGCCCTTTGTCACGCGTTGGATGCACGGCGCGCATTTGCTGGTGGAAGGGAAAAAAATGAGCAAGTCGCTGGGGAATTATTTTACGCTGCGGGATTTGCTGGGAAAAGGATTTAGTGGGCGAGAGATTCGGTATTTGCTGATCTCATCGCATTATCGCGAGCAATTTAATTTCACGGTGGAAGGGTTGCAGGGCGCGCGGACGGCTTTAGGGCGGATAGATGAATGTTTAGCAAAACTTCGGGACATTGCTGGAGAAACCAAGGCCGCTTCTGACGCTGCGTGGCTGGAAAATTTTTCCTCGGCGCTCGACAGCGACTTGAACATTTCTGCTGCGTGGGGTGGCATTTTTGATAACGTCCGGGAGATCAACCGCCTCCTCGCTGCCAATGAAATGTCAGCGGCAAGTGCGGCTTCGCAATTGGCTGCATGGGAAAAAATAAATTCAGTTCTCGGTTTGCGAGCCAACAGCGAAATGGAAATTCCGGTAGAATTGAATTCGCTTTTAGAACAACGAAATGAGGCACGGAAAGCAAAAGATTTTAAACGCGCGGATGTTTTGCGCGACGAATTGAAAGCCAAAGGATGGGCCATCGACGACACACCAAAAGGCGCTCGGCTGAAAAAAGTTTAAGCGAACATGAAAGGAATATTCATCACGTTTGAGGGCACCGAAGGCAGCGGGAAATCAACGCAAATCGCACTCCTTGCAGAGAAATTGACTTCGTTAAATTTTACAGTGCATCGAATGCGCGAGCCTGGAGGAACTCCGATCGGCGAAGAAATCCGGCACACGTTAAAACATAGCGACGCCAATTCTGCCATGACGGCGGAGGCGGAATTATTATTGATGAACGCCAGTCGCGCGCAACTCGTGCGGGAGACGATTCGCCCCGCGCTGGCCGGTGGTGAAGTAATATTGTGCGACCGTTTTTACGATTCAACTACCGCCTATCAAGGCTATGGACGAGAACTGGACCTAAAGAAAGTCGCGAAAGTAATTGATTTTGCGGTGGGCGAAACCCGTCCTGATTTAACGCTTTTGTTGCACGTTCCGATTTCCGTCAGTGAAGCCCGACGTCAATCGCGCCAGGCCATTTTGTTGGAAGTGCCGCAAAAGAAAAATCGCAAGGATGTCGCCCTGCCTTTTACCGAAAATTTGCGGGATCGCATGGAGGAAGCCGACCGCGATTTTTTTGAACGTGTGGAAAAAGGTTATTCCAGTATTGCGCAAGCGGAGCCGGGCCGGGTTAAAAAAGTTGATGCAACGCAAACAAGGGAACAAGTTGCCGGAGAGATTTGGAAATTGGTTGAGGCATTGCTCAAAAAAGCCCAAGGCAGCCGTTGACAAAGAAGCGGGTTCCGATACCGTTTGCCGCTCTGGATTAAAGAAAATTTATGCCGAATACAAAATCTGCCAAACGCCGTATGCGCAATAGTGCGCGCAAACAGTTGCAAAATCGAAGCACAAAATCCCGCTTGGGAACGTTACAAAAAAAATATTCAGACCTCGTCGCGGCCGGGAAAAAACCGGAAGCGACCGTCGCTTACGGTGAACTCAGTTCGGCGCTCGATAAGGCCGCGAAAACGGGAACGGTTCACCGTTCCACGGCCAGCCGAAAAAAATCGCGCCTTGCTCTGCGGTTAAACAAAGTAAAGTAGGTTTGAATTTATTTCCGCTACGGCGTCCTCTGAGCGAGGACGCCTTTTGTGTCATGGGACTTGGGTTTTTGTCGTCGAATACTGTCGTATGGCGGTTCTCTCCAGAGCGGATTGGACGGTCCGCCGAAAATACGAAGATTTTTTAAAAAGTCGATTGACAGGGGCGTGTATCCTTCTTAGGTTCTCGCCGGTCATCGGGCCGTGAAGGATTAAAGTAATCATTAGCCCTCAAACTTTTGAGTAAAAGATTGGGCTAGTGGTATTTTTTTCGTCTTTACGTCAGATCGGATTTGACTTTGGCCCATGTAGCTCAGTTGGTAGAGCACGTCCTTGGTAAGGACGAGGTCATCAGTTCAAGCCTGATCATGGGCTCCAGTTTTGACGGCAAAAATTGATAACGAAAACAAAATAAAATCAGGAGATAGCAATGGCAAAAGAAGCATTTCAAAGAACTAAACCGCACGTAAATATCGGAACGATCGGACACGTCGATCATGGCAAATCCACTCTGACCGCGGCCATCGTCGCGACCCAGAATCGAAAAGGATTGGCCCCAGCAATTTCTTACGCGGACATCACCAAAGGTGGAACCGTCCGCGACGACACAAAGACCGTGACCATCGCTGTCTCGCACGTCGAATATGAAAGTCCGACACGCCATTACGCTCACGTCGATTGTCCGGGCCACGCTGACTATGTGAAAAACATGATCACCGGCGCGGCGCAAATGGACGGCGCGATTCTGGTGGTCAGTGCAGCGGACGGCCCGATGCCCCAGACGCGCGAACATATTTTGCTCGCTCGTCAAGTCGGCGTTCCGGCGATTGTGGTTTTCCTGAATAAAGTTGATCTGGTTGACGACAGTGAATTGCTCGACCTCGTCGAAATGGAAATTCGCGATTTGCTCACGAAATACCAATTTCCCGGAGACAAGACTCCGATCATTCGTGGCAGCGCGACGGCAGCTTTGGAGAAAAAACCCGAAGGCGAAAAGGCGATTGCTGATTTGCTGGAAGCTGTGGATACATTCATCCCGCTTCCGACTCGGGAAATCGACAAGCCATTTTTGATGTGCATCGAAGACGTGTTCAACATTGAAGGTCGTGGAACGGTTGTCACTGGCCGCGTTGAACGTGGCGAACTCGCCAAAATGTCCGAAGTCGAAATCGTTGGTTTGAAAGAAACCCGCAAAACGAC
>JBDSYB010000270.1:0-4056 GCA_039925885.1 Verrucomicrobiota bacterium | reverse complement strand
CGCCGAGGTGTCCCGGAATCCACGGACTATCCACGATCATGGCCATCGGAATTTTGTCGAGTTTTTCGAGGCGCGCGGCCTTTTTAAAAATGTCCCATTGTTCAGGTCTCATAAATTTTTATGCTTTCTATTCCGCGTTAAATACGTGCTCCCACCATCTTCAATCCATCTGGGATACAAATGCGAGTGAATTTCGCGCCCCACAATATTTTTGTTCTGCCTTTGGTTTAACGTTTAACTAAAAACTCGTCAAGCACGCATTTTCGAGTTGGGTAAATTTCAAGAAGACGTCGCCTAATATTCGCGTTTTTTAACTTAGAATATCTTTCACCACGTGACCGTGCACGTCGGTCAGACGAAATTGCCGACCTTGATGGGTATAGGTCAATCGTTCGTGATCAAACCCGAGGAGTTGCAATATCGTCGCCTGAAGATCGTGAATGTGAACGGGGTTTTCCGCGATGTGAAAACCCAAATCGTCCGTTGCTCCATAAGTAATACCGGGCTTGATGCCGCCGCCCGCCATCCACATCGTGAACGCTTGCGGATGATGATCGCGTCCTAGCACTGCTCCGAGAACACCGTTTTGCACCATCGGGGTCCGTCCAAATTCGCCGCCCCAGATGACGAGCGTTTCGTCGAGCAAACCGCGTTGTTTCAAATCCTTGACCAACGCAGCCGATGCCTGATCAGTGGCGGCGCAATTTTTCTTTGAGTTACCGGAGACATCGGAATGCGCGTCCCAGCCTTCATTGTAAATATTTACGAAACGAACGCCGCGCTCGATCATGCGTCGCGCCAGCAAACACGCGCGTGCGAAACTCGGCTTGTCGGGATCGCAGCCATACATCTCGAGAGTCGCTTTGCTTTCGCTTTTCAAGTCCATCAATTCCGGCGCGGAACTTTGCAACCGATACGCCATTTCGTAGGAAGCGATGCGGGTTTCGATTTCAGGATCGCCGACGATGCCAAGATGTTCGCGATTGAGTTGTTCAACCAGATCAAGGGAATCGCGTTGCAGCTTCGGATCAATTCCTTTAGGGCTGGAAACATTCAAAATTGGATCACCTTGATTACGAAAACGCACGCCCGCATAAAGCGATGGCATAAAACCGTTTGACCAATTTGCGGAGCCTCCGCTGATGCCGCTCCCGGTGGACATGACCACGTAAGAGGGCAAATTTTGCGACTCGCTGCCGAGGCCGTAGAGCGCCCACGAACCGAGACTGGGGCGACCGGGTTGCGAGAAACCGGTGTTAAGAAAAATCTGCGCTGGCGCGTGATTGAATTGGTCGGTCTTCATCGATTTGATCAGGCAAATGTCGTCCACGATTTTGCTGAGGTGCGGCAACACTTCGGAGAGTTCTGCACCAGACTGACCGCTCTTGGAAAAAGTAAATTGCGGCCCCAACACATTGGCGTCCGGACGAATGAATGCGTAACGCTGCCCGCCAATGACCGACGGCGGAAGCGGATGACCTTCGAGTTTTTTCAATTCCGGTTTGTAATCGAACAAGTCAAGCTGGCTTGGCGCGCCCGCCATGAAAAGATGGATGACCCGTTTGGCCTTCGCCGGAAAATGAGGAGCATGAGGGCGCAGCGCGTCTGCTGCCGAAATGGTCGCGGCGCGCGCTGGCGTGATAAACGCATCCGCCAGCAGGGAAGCGGCGGCGATTTTGCCCAGACCAAGGCCGCACTGTTTCAGGAACCAACGGCGCGAATTAACTCGCGCTTCGCTGCACTCATAAAGGTAATCGTGACAATTCATATTGTTTTATCCACACGCAGACGCGACGCCCGCGCTCCGGTCAATTCTGCGCGCCTTTTAATTTTTTGTAATCGTTTCATCCAGGTTCATCACTGCCCGAGCTACAGTCGTCCATGCGGCTTCTTCATTCAAATTTTTGCTTTTATCGCTCCCCATAATTTCCACCGCCTTCAACTCTCCTTTGGCAAACCGATCCAATTGCCTCTCGTAATAAGCGACCAGTTTTTTCCGCTCATCGTCGGTCGGCGGACGCACAAGACACTTTCGAAAGACTTCCGCAACGAGTTTGTTCACGTCGCCGCCTTGCTCCGCCGTGGATTTGCCCAAGGCTTGCGCGCACTCCATAAACACTTCGTCGTTCAACAACGTCAGCGCCTGCAACGGAGTGTTCGAGCGCTCGCGCCGCGCCAGACAAGATTCGCCGCTGGGACCATCGAACGTCGAAGTCATGGCGTAGGGAGCCGTTCTCTTGGAAAATGTGTAGAGGCCGCGGCGAAACCGGTCCGGCCCTATGCTGGTTTTCCAATCAAGCGCGCCGAAAGCGCCTTCCGCCGTGACGCCCGCCGGTTGGGGCGGATACACACTCGGCCCGCCTACCGTTGGAGAAAATAATCCGCTCGCAACAAGGTCGTAATCCCGGACCAATTCAGCGTCAATTCGGGAACGCGCGCCACGCGCCAGAAGAATATTTTGCGGATCGCGCTCCAGCATTTGCGGAGAAATTTTACTCGATTGTTGATACGTCGCGCTCATCACGATGAGCTTGCGCATTTTTTTCTCCGACCAGCCTTGTTTAACAAATTCCAGCGCCAGCCAGTCGAGCAATTCCGGGTGCGAGGGCGTCTCGCCCTGCAGACCAAAATTCTCGAGGGTGTAAACGATACCGCGGCCAAAGAACGCTTCCCAATTTCGGTTCATGACGACGCGCGCCGTCAGTGGATTTGCGGGAGAAACCAGCCAGCGCGCGAGGCCGAGTCGATTATTCGGCGCGTCTTTGGGAAGTTGCGGTAAAACTTCGGGAATCCCCGGCGACACCACTTCTTTCAGACTAAGAAATTCCCCACGATCATGCCGGTGCGTAATTCTCTCCTGACCCTTCGGTCGCTCGCGCATAACCAGCGCGGTCGGTAATGCAGGCATCTCGCTGCGAAGTTGGTCAATCGCTTTGCGTTCGTTTGCGAGTTGCGGGGCAATTTTTATAAATTGCCGCAGCAAAAGATTGCGATCGGTTGCAGCGTCTGGAGAACTGGTCAGCAATTTCAATCCATCGTCTCCGCGATATTTGGCCAGGGCGGTTTGAACTTCCTCTGGCAATGCGGACGCTTTTGCATTGTCATCGGTCGTCACGGAAATCCGGAATCTCCCCAGACTCGCTTCGTAATAATGCGCGTTGAGCAGTTCAATCTGCAATTCATCAACTGCAGCTTTGAGCGGTTCGGTCAGTTCAAACACGGCATTTTGCGCCTTACCCTGTCCGCCGTTGATCGACCAGCCGCTTTGCAGATCCGTGTCAATCATCTTGGCTGCATTGTCGCCACCCGCAGCGAATGTCTCCGTCGCATTCTTCAATGAAACCGGATTGGTTCCTACAACCGCCTTAAAATTCACGAGACGAAAATCGCCATCGACGCCCTCGTAAAAAACCGCGCCTGGGCCGTGATTGGGCAACCGATCATCCGGCAACGCTTCGAGCCGGATCGCCTTCACGTCCGCAGGAAGATTGCGGAACTTGAGCCGATACAAATCGCTCTTTGTGAAATCGCCGCTCGCCAAAATCGAATCATCGGACTGGATTGTTAAAAGCGGGCTGTCGCTTTTCGCTTCGGTGGGGCGCAGAGTTTGCCATCTCACAATCGAAGCGGCCTCCCTTTCCACCCATTTTGAAAATTTCCGGTCCCGATTTTCCCGACTGGCATCCGCCAATTGCGTTGCCAAGGAAAGCGAAGTGCCAAGACTCAAACGAAAACGTCCGATGGTGTGATTAGCGCCAAAATTTTGCACCAGTTGCACTGTGACTTTGGTTTCATTTTTCAGAACCAGCGGTTCAGCAAGGGTGAAGACCGCCCGCCGATGATAACGTTTCCCATCGGTGGCATTGATGGCCCAACCCGTTTTGTCATTCTTTCCGTCAATCGCGTTTTCCACCGGAAAAGTGTCTTGCGAAAAATCCGCTTCCGCTCGCGAAAATTTTATTTTGCGCGGCCCGTTCGTGCTGCCGTTCTCAACAATTTCCATTTTGATTTCGCTCAAAACGAAATTCCCATGATCGGTGCGACCCGGCCCGCCTT
>JBDSYB010000269.1:0-2954 GCA_039925885.1 Verrucomicrobiota bacterium | reverse complement strand
GGTTTGTTTCGCACGGAATATCTTTTCATCAATCGAGTCGAATTGCCGACCGAAGAAGAACAATACGCCGCGTATCGCGAAATTGCCGCCGCGCTGAACCCGCAACCAGTCATCATTCGCACGCTGGATCTGGGCGGAGATAAATTTCTTTCGCACCTGAAAGTGCCGCAGGAGATGAACCCGTTTTTAGGCTGGCGCGCGATTCGTTTTTGTCTCGAAGAGAAAGAAATATTTTGCAACCAGCTTCGCGCCATTCTCCGCGCCAGCGTTCTTGGCAATGTCAAAATGATGTATCCGATGATTTCCTGCGTGAAGGAACTCGACGATACCAACGCGCTCGTCGAGAAATGCAAAGTGGAATTGCGCGCGGAAAAAATTCCGTTTAACAACCATTTGGAAATCGGGATGATGGTGGAAATCCCGTCCGCCGCGCTCGTGGCCAATTGCCTTGCCAAACGCGTGAAATTTTTCAGCATCGGCACCAATGATTTAATCCAATACACGCTGGCCGTGGATCGTTTGAACGAAAAAATCGCGCACCTCTACGAGCCGACCCATCCCGCGATTGTGAGTTTGATCAAAATGACGGTGGACGCCGCGCACAAAAATAAAATCCGGGTGGGAGTCTGCGGCGAAATGGCCGGCGACCCTGTGCTCGCGCCACTGTTGCTCGGTTTGGGCGTGGACGAATTGAGCGCGACGCCTTCGACTATTCCCGCGCTGAAATTTCTAATTCGCCGTTTGAAAATGGAAGATGCGAAAAAACTTGCCGATTCCTCTTTGAATTGTGAGTCAGGTGGGGAAATTTTGAAACACGCTCAGGCTCTGGCCAAGGAGATCGCGCCGAGTTTGTTTGAAAACAAAGTTTAAAAGACATCGAAGAAAATTATGAAAGTTTTAATTCTCGCCGCCGGTTACGCCACTCGCCTCTATCCACTCACGCAAAATCAGCCCAAGCCATTGCTGCCCGTCGCGGGCAAACCGATGATTGAATACGTCTTGGATAACATTGAGCCGATTGGCGACATCGACCGCGTTTATGTCGTGACAAATGCGAAGTTCGCCGGGCACTTTCAAAAATGGGCGGACAATTATCGCGCGACGAAATCCAAACTCGATTTCACCATCGTCAACGACGGCTCGACTGACGACACCAACAAACTCGGCGCCATCGGCGATTTGCATCTGGTCATCACGAAAGAAAAGGTGGACGACGATTTGATCGTGGTCGCGGGCGATAACTTATTCAGCGAGAGCGTGGAAGCCTTTGGAAAATTTTGTCGTGAGAAAAATGCGCCCGTGTTGGCCGTCTATGATGTCGGCAGTCTGGAGGAGATTAAAAAATACAATTCGATCACTCTCGACGCGGAAGGACGAATCACTTTCTTCGAGGAGAAACCGAAAAATCCTTCCAGCACGTTGACCGGCATCGCGCTTTATTTTTATCCGAAATCCACGTTGCCACTCATCAAGCAATATATTGCCGAAGGAAATAATCCCGATCAGCCGGGTCGCCTCGTGCAATGGCTCTATCCGAAAGTTCCCTTCTACACATGGGTCGTGCCGGGCGTCTGGTACGACATCGGGTCCAAGGAAACGTTGGAGGAAGCGAATAAGATTTTTGCGAGCGAAGAGAGTTTGGCGGCAGCGAAAAAGTAAAGAGCCTGCGAGGTAGGGCGCGTCACTCCGTGCGCGCCGAGGATAGCAAAATGGGAAGGACCGGCGCGCACGGAGTAACGCGCCCTACTTTGAATTCATACGCTTGAATTGCGGAACAAATCGCCGCAATGTCCACGCGCAATGGCCACCGATTTTCTAAATCGCATTTTCGTTTTTTTCTTCCTTTCCACGCTCACACTTTCCGCCGTCGAATTGTTGCCGCCCGGGAATCGCCCCGTCCCCCTCGGCGTTCACGCGCTGGTTGGCGGAAAAATTTTTCTCAAGCCGGGTGAAATGATTGAGGCGGGCACCATCGTCATTCGCGATGGTTTGATTGAAGCGGTTGGAAAAGATGTTCAAGCTCCCGCCGACGCACGGATTTGGGAGATGAACGGGCTGACAATTTATGCGGGCTTCATTGACTCTTATTTAAAACTCGGCGGAAAAAGTGGAGGCGATTCTTTAACGACGACCAAACCGGATCTAACCGCCGGAAAATTCTACGGCGTGGTGGAGGCGGGGAATGATCGGGGCAATCCAGGCCCCGGCTCAGACGTGGCCCGAATTGCGCCCGAACGCCGCGCGGCACGAACTTTTTCTCCCGACGCCAAGGCGCTGCGAGCCATGCGCGAACTGGGTTTCACCTCCGCCAACATAATTTCGGAAAAAGGAATTTTTCGCGGAACAACGGCGTTTGTGGCTTTGTCTGACGCGGATCCGAATCGCGCGCTGATTCGACCGGACGTTTTTCAACATGTCGTTCTTGACGCGGAGGGCGGCAAGGAAAACGCCTATCCAGAATCGCTCATGGGCGTGATTGCCGCCATTCGCCAAACTTTTTTTGACGCGCAACATTATTCACAAGACGCCCGCAATTTTCAGAAACATCCCACCGAGCGACGTCGCCCGGATTTTAATCCCGCGCTGGAAGCATTGCTCCCCGCCAGCAATGGAAAAATGCGGGTGCTTTTCGAGCCGACCAGCGCGTTGATGGTGGACCGCGCCACGCGCCTTGCCAAAGAATTGAAACTCACTTTTTGCCTCGTTTCCAGCGGGCAGGAGTGGCGTCGCCCTGATTTGGCCAAGGCCGCCAACGCGCCATTTATTCTGCGCCTCGATTTTCCGGAGGTTTCTAAAATGCCGGAGGAGGATGATTGGAACGACATTTCGCTCGACCAACTCCGCGCCTGGGATTGGGCACCGGAAAATGCGGCAATCTTGCGCCAACAAAATCTTGAAATTGCGCTGACCACCGACGGCCTCGCCGACAAAAAGAACTTTCGCAAAAATTTGAA
>JBDSYB010000268.1:0-10546 GCA_039925885.1 Verrucomicrobiota bacterium | reverse complement strand
GCGAAGGCTCAAAAGGCTTTCCGCGCTTCACCAATCCACAACTTCGTCCGCCCAATCAATTCGCCGAATATCTCCGCATGGCGACGGAAAAATCGCTCGCCCGCTGCGGCGTGGATAAATTTGATCTCCTTCTTTTGCACAATCCTGATTCCACCGGCTACACGAGCGACAAAGTTTGGAACGCGATGGATAAATTGCGCGAAGCAAAACTCACCGAGCGCCTCGGCATCGCTCCCGGCCCCGCGAACGGTTTCACGCTCGATTTGATTTTGAATTTCGAGCGCTTCGGCCCGCTCCTCGATTGGGCAATGATTATTCTAAATCCGCTCGAACCGTGGCCCGGCAGTCTGGTTTTGCCCGCCGCAGTGAAACATGATGTGAAACTCATCACGCGCGTCGTCGATTACGGCGGAATTTTTCACGACGACGTCAAACCCGGCCATCAATTCGGCCAACACGATCATCGCGCCTTTCGTCCAGCGGGTTGGGTTGAAGCGGGCAATGAAAAACTGGAAAAATTCCGCGCCATCGCCGAGAAGCGCAACATCACGATGCTGCAACTCGCTTGCATCTGGAACCTCTCGCAACCCGCCGTGAAAAGCGTGATCCCAACTTTGATTCAGGAAACTTCCGGCAAACCCATCGAAACAAAAGTCGATGAACTCGCGTCGCTGCCGGAACTCAAATTGTCCGCTGATGAATGCGGATTTATTTCCGAAATCGGCAACAACAAAGGTTGCATGGAATTGAAAGGCGCGAATCCCGGCCACACCAGCGAACCACTCGCTGACAAATGGAGTTTGACGAACGACCTCGAACTTGTCGCGAACCGCTGGGAGATCGACGCGAAAACGGACTTGGTTTGCACTCACAAACCGGCGGCCAAATGAAAGAGGCTTACATCGCGGCCAAAGAACGGTGGGCGCGCAAAATGGCTGGAAAAGAAAAACCAGCGGTGCGTTCGGAGAACCGCTTGCCGCCCGGCCAACGACAAGTTCACAATTTTCCGGTGCTGGATTTAGGAATTCGTCCCGAGATTCCGCTGGATAAATGGGAACTGAAAATTCACGGCAAAGTTGAAAATCCAGTCACGTTGAACTGGGAACAATTCATGGCGCTGCCGCAATTCAAAGACACGAGTGACTTTCATTGCGTCACGACGTGGAGCCAGTTCGACATGGAATTTCAAGGCGTGGCGTTTTTTACACTTGCCGATCTGGTGAAACCGAAACCGGAAGCGACGCACGTTTTCTTCAAAAGTTACGACGGCTATTCCACCAATAATCCTCTCGATGTCTGCATGGATGACGATGTGTTGATCGCGCATTCGTGGAATGGAAAACCGATTTCCAAAGAACATGGTGGACCGGCGCGGGTGATTGTTCCGAAGCGTTATGCGTGGAAAGGCGCGAAGTTTATTCGCGAGATTACGTTTCTTGACCGCGACATTTTAGGTTTCTGGGAAGTGCGCGGTTATTCCAACACGGCTGATCCGTGGACAGAGGATCGGTTTGATTCTTAATGATAACAATCTACTTCGATTACAACGCCACCACGCCGCTCGATCCGGCGGTAAAAGCCGCGATGCTGCCGTTCTTCGACGACGTTTGGGGAAATCCTTCGAGCGTTCATCACGTCGGGCAACGCGCGCGGTCTCTGCTTGACGATGCGCGTGATCGCGTAGCAAAAGTTTTCGCGAGCAAGCCGAGCGAAGTCGTTTTTACCAGCGGTGGAACGGAAAGTAATAACCTCGCCATTTTCGGAACAGCGCGTTTGTTGCGCGACAAAGGTCGTCATCTCATCACGTCGCAAATCGAACATCACGCCGTTCTTCATTGCTTTCAATATCTGGAAAAGAAAGAAGGTTTCGCCGTCACCTATTTGCCGGTGAACAGCGAAGGTTTGATTTCGCCAGATGATTTACGAAAAGCAATGCGTCCCGACACGGTTTTTGTTTCGTTGATGGCGGCAAATAATGAAACCGGAACCATTCAACCAATCGCTGAACTCGGTAAAATCTGCCACGAAAAAGGCGTTGTTTTTCATTCGGATGCCGTGCAATGGTTCGGCAAAGAACCGTTTGAAAACATTCATCAGTTCAACGCGGATCTAGTTTCAGTCTGCTCACACAAATTTCACGGGCCGAAAGGTGCGGGCACTTTGTTTATCAAATCTCCACTGTTGCCGAACCCGATTATTTTCGGTGGCGGTCATGAAAATGAACGCCGCGCTGGCACTGAGAATCTCGCCGCCATCATCGGTTTTGCGGAAGCTTCAGAACGCTTTTTGAAGAGACCTGTTTTCGATAAGGATAAATTAAAACCGCTTGCCGATGGCTTGGTTCAATTCATTGATTCTCTTGAAGGCGTGGCTTTTCGAGGATCTCGCTCGCTCCGATTGAGCAACACGATTGCGTTCACAGTTGAGGGCGCGGATAGCATCGCACTGCTCGCTGGCTTGGATATGGAAGGCGTTTGCGCTTCAAGCGGTTCGGCGTGTTCCGCAGGTTCGCTGGAGCCTTCTCATGTGATGCTCGCGCTTGGCGTTGAAAAAAATTCTGCCAATTCCCTCGTCCGTTTTTCTCTCGGTCGCGAAACTAATTGCGAAGAAATCGATGCTGTTAAAAAAATTCTACCCAGTGTGATTAACCGCGTCAGAAATCACTGAGGCGTGACTAACTCTCTGTGAATAACCTGTGCCGAGTTTGAATAACTCCGACTGTTTGATGATCAGGGTTTCTCCATAGAGAGTTATCGGGTCTGATTAGGAATACGTAAGTGCTTGGTGGCAACCTTGACACCCCGAGTTGTTTCAATTATTCACAGCCCTTAATAATAAGATAATTTATCTCAGAAAAAGAATTCTATTAAGCCGCCATGAATTTCTCCATCGCCAAAGACCAACTCATCCACGGATTGCAATCTGTCCAAAATGTCGTTAGCACGCGCACAACCCTTCCGATTCTTTCCAACGTCCTGCTGCGCGCCGAGGACAATCGTCTCGAACTGACCGCAACCGATCTCGATGTGACGATCACCTGTTCCGTCGAAGCGAATGTGAAAAGCAAAGGCGCGACGACCGTGCCGGTGAAAAAACTTTTCGGCGTGGTGCGCGAGTTGGGCAGCCCTGAAATTGAAATTGAAACGGATGACAAAAACGCGAGCAGCATCCGCGCAGGGTCGTCATTTTACAAAATTAACGGACTGAATGCCGAAGAATTTCCGCCGATCTCGAAATTCAAAGAGACCAAGAAAATAGTGCTGCCTCAGGAAAAAGTAAAAAGCATGTTGAAGAAAACGTCGTTCGCCATCTCGACGGACGAATCGCGTTACGTGCTCAACGGAATTTTCATCATTCTCAAGGAACACAAAATGACAATGGTCGCGACGGATGGACGCCGACTCGCGATGGCCGATGAGGAAGTCGATATTCCAGAAACCAGCCAGGGCGAATTTATTGTCCCGACGAAAGCGGTGAATGAATTGAGTCGTTTGCTTCAGGACAAAGGCGAAGTGGAAATCAAATTCACGGAAAATCAGGTCGCCTTCACGCTCAAGGATGACAAAGGATTTTCCATTCTGATTATTTCAAAACTCGTTGAAGGAAATTATCCAAATTATCGACAGGTGATTCCGGCGGAAACGAAGGAACGAATCGCACTGCAACGCGAAGAATTTTTGCAAGCCGTCAAACGTGCTGAGTTGATGACCAGCGACAAATCCAACTCGGTCAAATTGCATTTCACAAAAAACAATCTCGCGATTACCGCGAACTCTCCAGAAGTCGGCGAAGCGCGCGAAAGTCTGGCGATCAATTACAAAGGCAAAGACATCGCGATTGCGTTCAATCCAGCTTACGTCATTGAACCACTGAATGCGCTGAATACCGACGAAGTTTTTATCGAATTGATCGACGAACTCAGCCCGGGCGTTTTGAAAATCAACGGCCCGTTCCTCTACGTCGTTATGCCGATGAGATTGAGTTGAACGTGCTGCCAGCGTCTCGCTGGCAGAATGAGAGCGTAATAGGAACTGCCAGCGAGACGCTGGCAGCACGTTAACCGCTGTGAATGACGCGTGAATAAAGATTAACAACTAAACCGTGAGTTCTTTTCCAAGGAACCTAAACTCCCGGCGATGTCAGACGATTACCAACGCCTCCTCACAGCAACAATTGACCATTTGGAAATTTTAAAAGGTCGCGGCACGAATTACGTGACCGTCGATTTCGCCACGGTGGCGAGCCTGAGTCAGCCAGCGCGATTTGCTCCGGCAGTATCGCGACAAGAAGTTAAAAGTAGTCCACAAATCGAAAAAGTTTCGGCACCAGCCCAGCCGGAAATCACCACGCCACAACCTAAAATTTCTGTTGGAACATCGGAAAAACAAGCGGCGATGTCAGAATTAAAAAGCCGCGCGATGATTTGCGTGAAATGTCCTAATCTCGCTGCTTCACGAAAAAATGTGGTGTTCGGAGTAGGAGACATTGAATCGCCGCTGATGTTCGTCGGAGAAGCGCCGGGAGCAGACGAAGATGCGCAAGGCGAACCATTCGTCGGGAAAGCGGGCGAACTTTTGACACGCATCATTCAGACGATGGGCTTCACTCGCGAAACGATTTACATCGCCAACGTTTTGAAATGCAGACCAGACATGCCCGGTCAATCCTCCGGAAATCGCAAACCAACGACCGACGAAATGAATACCTGCCTGCCGTATTTGCTCGAACAAATCGACATCATCAAACCGCGCGTCATCGTCGCGCTCGGCGCAACGGCGGTGGAAGGTTTGTTCGGCAAACCGCTGCCGATCACCAAACTTCGCGGCAACTGGCAAACCTTTCGCGACACCCCCGTGATGCCGACTTTTCATCCGGCGTATTTGTTGCACAACCAAGCCCTCAGCGAGAAACGAAAGGTCTGGGAAGACATGCTGCAAGTTTTAGAAAAACTCGAAGCGCCGATCAGCGAAAAGCAGCGCAATTATTTTCTGAAAGCGTAATTTCGCAAGATGAAATTGCGCTGGAAGTTATTGCTCACGGTTATCACGATTTTGGTCGCGCCATTTCTTCTGGTCATCGTGATGCACTTCAAATTCAAGCACGACTTGGAAACTTACAAAAAAAGTTTGATAGCTCGCGGAGAAAAGTTAGCGGTCACAGATTGGATTCCTCACAAAACCACGAACGACAGCAGCGGACGGCTTTTTTTGGAGAGCGTTCGACCCTTTGCGGACAGCCGACGCGATCATCATCCATCGGCGATGCGAATGGTAGCCTCGGGCCGGGCGCAAGCGGGTTGGAAACATGACGAGTTATACGACGGAGATTCAAAGAAGCGGACGAACATTTGGCTTCTGATTGAAAATGAATTTGAGTCGAATCGTGGAGAGACAGAACAATTGAGGGAAGCGACCGACAACGGGAAACTGATTTTCCCGTTGGCATACCAGCAAGGGTTTCGTCTTTCACTGCTTCACCTTTCCAAAATAAAACAAGGTGCAACCTGGTTGTCCACCGCAACACTTTACGAGTTGCATCGAGGGAATAAAGTCGAGGCGGCGGAAAATCTTAAAGCCTTGTTGCGACTCGTTGGAAATTATCGCGACGAACCTTTGCTCATCAGTCAATTGGTTCGCATCGCTTGCTTGCAAATTGCGTTCAGCACGACTTGGGATGTGCTGCAATATCCCGACTGGAGTGAAGCAGAGTTGAAAGATTTTCAAGAAAGCTGGGCGGCTATAGATTTAAGTGGATTGGAAAATGTTTTCGGAATGGAGAGAGCGATGGGAATCCAAACTTACGTAGAGGCGCGGCGAGCGGGCCAATCGCCTCTCCAGATGATAAGCGGCGGGAACGCCAGTTTAAGTGAAGATTGGGATGAATTTTCCACAAAGATTTTCACTGAACCTGCGGCAGCTTTTAAAATGCTGATGAATCGGCCAAACCAAAAAGTCTGGAGCTATCTACTTTCGTATCGAGAAGAGCTCGCGTGGTTAAAGATGTGGCAAACGGAAATAGACGCCACACGCTCTATGGAAAAAGAAAGACGAATTGATGCGCCACTCACGAGGTTGCGCACCAACCTCAAAGAAATGGGTCCGTTGGAGAGTGAACTTTACGGCGCTGAAGTGATGACGAGAACCATCACGAAATTAGCCTCGGCCAAGATCGCGAGGCAATTGGCTGGAACAGCTAGCGCGCTGTTTCGCTTTAAACTTGAGCACGGAAAGTTTCCCTCGGCGTTGGCAGAACTCGCGCCAAAAATTTTACCAGCATTACCAACAGACCCGATTGACGGAAAGCCACTTCGCTATCGGTTGAATTCAGAGGGAAATTTTCTGCTCTACTCCATCGGCGAAAATGGAATTGATGACAACGGCGATCCAAGACCAGAAAACCCCACCGCCTCCCCCGATCAAAAATGGAATCGCCCGCGGCATCCACTTTTTGGGCGCGATTGGGTTTGGCCATTGCCAGCAACCGAAGAACAAATCCTCGAATGGGAAAAGCACGAGTCAAAAAAGGTGGAATGACAGAACACCAAAGCCAGTGAAATAAATGGCTTTGCTCTTTCGCCTGACAAAAGTAACTGCTACAAACCGCATGGCAGCAAAACTTTCCATCGGTTTTCTTGGCGCGGGCAAAATGGCGACCGCTCACCTTGACCCTTCCGGTGTTCATCATTACTCTAAACGCAGATGAAAACGCTCAGCCTCAGCCAAGCCAAATCCAGCCTGGGAAAAATTGCAGACCAAGCGATTCGCGGGGAAACGTTTTTAATTGAGCGCAACGGGCAATTTGTCCTGCTGAAAAAGGCGGAAATATTGGAGCCGCTGGAATCTCTCGATGAAAAAGCGCTGCGACGCTATTACCGGAACAAAACGGACGCGGAATTTGAAAACCGCATTTGCCGCGCCAGCGAAAGCAACCTTCTGGAAGATTGATGAAGCAGTGGGAAATTTTTCTTTTCCCGTTCGACGAGGAGAAATCTCATCCGGTCGTCATTCTCTCGCCGGATGAACGGATCGAAAATCGGAAATTTGTAAATGGATTGCTGGTGACGACTCTGCGCGGCGACGCGGTTTTAAATTCTACGGAAGTTTTGTTGAACGGTGCCGACGGACTGGATTGGGAAAGCGCCTGTCGTTGCGATCTGATTCATCGTCTGGAGAAAAGCCGTTTTCGAGAGAACCTCGGCAGCGTGAGCTATCAGCGGCGGCGGGAAATCTCCCGGAAGCTGGCGTCTGTTTTTAAATTAGTCCTTTAAGAACCGCGAGCCCTTCGCGGAGCAATGGATAAAATCACTTTCACCGCTTCGTGCGAACTGTTAGAAACCGCGCATGGCAGCAAAACTCACCATCGGTTTTCTAGGCGCGGGCAAAATGGCGACTGCTCTCGCCAAAACCAACAGAACGAACTGCTATTTGCCATTCTTGGAGGCGACCGTTCGGATGGAAACGATGTGCAACGGGGCCAAGGTGTCGATGTAACCGTCTTCACTGACGATGCCGATTTCATGCGGAGCGATCAGGATGAACTCGGGATGCGGCACTTTGTATTCCCGTCCGTCCGAAGTGCGAATGGCAAAGGGACGAAACCCGCCACTGAGCTTTCGGCGAATTTGGGAAACGTTCATGGGTAACTTTTGCCACAGACGATAAGCACCGTCAAACCGCGTTTCGCGTCCTTGTTCTTCACTCGAGCCAGCATGATCAGCCGCTGCCGTTTCTTTTGTGTCATTCTTAATGTCTCCATTTGGCCCGCGCTCTTCTCACGGCACAGGGGAACATTCTTAAAGAGTTCACATGGGGATATTCTCACGGAGTCGCGACAATGATTGAAATTGAACTTGTCAAAAAGACGAACGCTGCTAGGTTCTCGTCCCTTTTATGAGAACTGATATTCATCCTAAATACGGAGAGGCGGAAATTCGTTGTGCTTGCGGCAACGTCATTAAGACCCGATCCATTAAGCAAACCGTCATCATCGGCATCTGCAACGCCTGCCATCCATTTTACACCGGCACCCAGAAATTCGTCGATACCGCTGGACGCGTTGATAAATACCAACAGCGCATGGCTAAGACGCAAGCTGCCCAGGAAGCCTTCGCCGCGAAAAAGAAAAAGAAATAGCTACGTTTTTCAAGAAACCGCCCGCTCTTCCACGGCTCTGCCGGAATTGCGGGCGGTTTCGTTTTTCTGACAAAGAATTTACGATTCACGATTTACGAGTCGCTGAATTTCGCTTCGGCTCGTAAATCGTGAATCCGAAATCGCAAATTAAAAATGGATCTCCGACCACACATTGAAAAATTTTCACAACGCTTTGCCGAAATTGAAGCGGCTCTAAGTGACGCGAAAGCTTTTGACAACCCGCAGCGCGCGCAGGACATGGCGCGTGAATACGCTGGATTGCGAGAGTTAGCAGCGCAGGGGAAAGCCTATTTGAAAACCGTCGCCGACTTGGAAGAAAACCGCGCCCTTCTCGCGAGCGAAAATTCCGATACCGAACTTTACGCGATGGCCCAGGAAGAAGTTTCCCGTCTCGACGCCGAAGAAAAACGTCTCGCCCTTGAAGTTTACAAGGGAATTGTTCCGAACGACCCTTCCGATTCCCGAAATACCATCATGGAAATTCGCGCTGGCGCGGGCGGTTCGGAATCCGCGTTGTTCTCCGCTGATTTGTATCGCATGTACACGCGTTACGCTGAAACGCAGGGCTGGAAAGTCGAGACGATGGACAGCAGCCCTTCTGATCTGGGAGGCTTCAAAGAAATTATTTTTCACATTACCGGCACCGATGTTTTCAAACGTTTGAAATACGAAATGGGCGTGCATCGAGTCCAACGTGTTCCCGCGACCGAAGCGCAAGGCCGCGTCCACACCAGCACTTGCACCGTCGCTGTGTTGCCCGAAGCGCAGGAAGTCGATCTCGAAATCAAACCTGAAGAATTGGAAATTAATGTTTGCCGCGCGTCCGGCAAAGGCGGACAAGGAGTCAACACCACTGATTCCGCCGTGCAAATCATTCACAAACCGACCGGCACCATAGTCCGCTGTGCCGACCAACGTTCGCAGCAAAAAAATAAAATCCAGGCGATGACCGTTTTGCGCTCGCGTTTGTTGGAAAGAAAAGTCGCCTTGGAAAACGCGAAATACGCCGCGCACCGCAAAGAACAAGTCGGCACCGGCGAACGCAGCGAACGAAATCGCACCTACAATTTTCCGCAGAACCGCGTGACCGATCACCGCATCGAACTAACGCTCTATAATTTGCCGACGTTTATTGAAGGCGACATCGATTGCGTCATCGAACCGCTCATGGCGAATGATTTGAATGAGAAACTGGCGGCGTTGAAGGCGTGAAGTTTGTGAAGATGAACGCTCGCCCTCACCCCGGCCCTCTCCCCCGAGGAGAGGGAGAATCATTCGCAGCGTTTTGCTTTGGTTAAGGTCCGTGGGTTGTTTTGCATTTTTCGGAGAAAAAAAAGGATATTGCAAACTCGACTCAAATGAACCGAGCGCTTTCCCATTGAACCCCCTCTCCTCGGGGGAGAGGGCCGGGGTGAGGGCGAGCCATAGTCTGACGAACGTCACTAATTAAAATTATGATCAAAGGAATTATTTTCGACTGCGACGGCACACTGGCCGACACCATGCCGCTGCATTGGCGCGCATGGCAGGTCATCACGCAGAAACACAAACTTCATTTTCCAGAAGACCGTTTTTACGCGCTCGGCGGCGTTCCCTCGCGCGACATTTTGAAAATGCTCGGCGAAGAACAAGGCGTTTCCATCGATCACATCGCCGTTTCGCACGAAAAGGAAAATGCTTATTTGCCGCTCATGGCACAGGTGGAACCGATTCACGCCGTCGTGGAAATCGCCAAAGCCAATCATGGAAAAATACCAATGGCCGTCGCGTCCGGCGGCACGCAGATCATTATTTGCCAGGTGCTCGAACATCTGAAAATCCGCCATCTTTTCGATGCCGTCGTGACGAGCGAGATGGTGAAAAACCAAAAACCTGCGCCCGACATTTTTCTCGAAGCAGCGCGACTCATCGGAGTGCCGCCGCAATTCTGTCGCGGCTACGAAGATACAGATTTAGGAATGCAAGCGATTCGCGATGCGGGGATGGAGGCGGTGGATGTGCGGGAATTGTTGGTGAAATAATTTAGAGCGTTTTCGAAATTCTGTAGCCGCCTCTATGGTTTGGCCCAGAACCGCGCGCCAGCGTCTTGGACTGCGGTTGTCCTCTGCCGCTTCCGGGCCGTGCGCCTTGCGGTGAAAAAGCGGCAGAGGACAGCCGCAGTCCAAGACCTCGCGGAATTTTCATGCCACCTTTCCAAACCTGGCCATGCCGCCCGTTCCAGATTGACGACGCGCCTCATTCGCGCTTGGCAAGGCGATCCTTCAATTCATCGAGTGTGAGAAACTTGGCCGTGCCTGAGTCCATTTCTAAAAGCCGCTCTTCCAGAACAGTCCGATGCCATTCGGGTGATGGCACTTTTTTCGGTTGCGCCGCCAGAGATCGCCACAACAGTT
>JBDSYB010000267.1:0-13671 GCA_039925885.1 Verrucomicrobiota bacterium | reverse complement strand
GAGGCAAGTTGATTGCTTTGCGAAAGTCGCTCCAACTGTTGTTGAAACGCGGCGGCTTCGGCGGCGCGTTTGCGCAGTTCGGCCTCCAACGCGGCCAATTTGTCTTTGGAAATGGAGGCGTCGGCGGAACTGCTTTGGAGTTTTTGATTCAACTGTTGCAAGTTGGTTTGCGCGTCGGCGAATTGTTGCGAAAGGTTGGTCTGCTGTTGTTGCAAACGCGCATTTTCTTGTTCGCGCGCCTGCAAAGTCTGCTGAAATTTTTGCGATTGAGACTGCAAGGATTGTTGCAGTTCCCGGGATTGTTTTTCCCGTTCGCTGGCGGAATCGCGAGTTTTGGCCAGTTCACCCATTAACAAATTGCGCTCTTTTTGTTCATCGTCCAACGCCAGTCGCATGACGGCAGCAAGGTCTTTTCCGCTTTCTGGCTGGTTGGTGGATATGACCGTCTTAACTTGTGGCGTGGTGCCTTCATCCGCGACTTTATTGATGTCCACGGTGGAAAACGCCAGCAAACTCACCAGCAAAAAATCGCAAATGACAATCAGGACGCTGCGATTCATAGCGGAGTGACGAATGGGTTGGCGGGAGTGGGAGCAATAGTTCTGGAAATTTCAGTTTCCGCTTCCAGCAAAAGTTTTCGTCGCAACGGGCGAAGATGAAATATTTTGAACACTGAAACAAAAATAACGCCAAACGATGTGGAAGAATACGCGGCCATCAAACTCGGTTTGATTACGCCCATGGAAACGAGGATGAGCGAAATAATTGTGCCGGCGAAACCGAGGTAAAGTCCGGCATCAAACAAATGGTCTTCGTTATCCAAAAGCTTGAGCTTGATGCGCGGCACAAAGTTTTGCCGGCGAATTTCCGCCAGCTTGATGAGGCTCGCCGTGTAGAGGAGCGCCTGCAGCACAAAAAATAATAACAATGTTAAGATGCTTAATTGATTCATAATTGATGAATGACCGTCCTGTTTTTCTATTGAGACCGCACTGCTCACCGTAGGCAGATGCAATCGAATGGGAAATTCCACATTCTGGCTTTCCTGAGCGAGAAACGGCTCGCTCAAAAGTAGCACGACCAACAGAAAACCAAGCGCAAATAATATTTCGCGCGCAAAATTAAGTCCTCTCGATTTTACCGGACGATCTGCGGCGGCGGGCAACAGCATAATTTGTAAAGCCACCGCCAGCATGAATCCAGCGAACCAAAAGAAAACCCATTTCAACATCAGCGCAAGGCCAGGTGTGTGCCAGCAAAATTCGGGAGCAACGTATCGGTCGAACCGCGAAATGTGTAATCGCTGCTGGCGGCTCACCAACTCAGCCACGCCGCCTGCGCCGAATTGAAGACTGGCGGCTAAATCTTTTTCACCGGTTTGGCCAAAAGTCATCAGATATTTAACGACTGCGGAAGGTTGTCTGGACAATTGCACCGCGGAAAAAAACACCGGCCACCGCGTGTCCGGTCTTCGAGCCAGATTTGTTTGCAGACGTAAGGTTTCTGCGTCTTCGGTCGGCGCAATAAACTCGACTAGTTGACCCCAATTCAAGCGCTGGCCCAGCGAGAGCAAATCCAGAAAAATTTGTTCGAGCGGTTGAGAATTTTTTCCGTAGAGCGATTGAGAGACCGCCGAGGAAACGGCATTCGAGAGGCCCGGACTCAAATGCTGCCCCTCGATCAAAAGGCCGCAAATGGAAAGGGCGGTGTCAAATGCCTGGCCGGACGAAGAGCGCGAAGGCGAGAAAGTGGTCGTGTTCGTCAGCGAGCGGCAACGTAAAAGTTCCCGCACTGATTGCCGGGTGGACGTTTCGAGAACCTTCACAATCTGGCTGCGATTTTCGGAGCGAATGACCAGTTCTGTCACGGGAACAAAACCATTTGTGACTGTGCCAACGCGGCCTGCGGGAGAAACTTTTTTATGGGTCAAACCTTGTAACGTTTTCAAACGCGGGACTTCGCCGACCGTGCGTAATTCGGGGTGTCGTTTATCCAGGGCGTTGATGGCCTTCCGCAATTTTTCGTGTTCGAAAATTCGTTCCTGGTCCGCCACTTGGCCCAGCAATTCGGCAGCGCCCAGTTTTTTCTCCTCCACCAATACCAATCCGCGTTCCACCAAACCAGTTGTCTGCTCGCCCGCGAGTTGGACGATCCCGTCGTCCACCGCGCGCAAATGAACGGGCATCAGCCACGCGCCAATCAGCGCCGCCGACCCAATAACAATGCAGAGGAGAAAATAAATCCAGCGTTTCATTCTTACGTTTCAGCGCATACAAAGCCTTGCAAACTAGGCCTCGTCAAATGTGTAATTGTCTCGCGCAATCTCGAAAATCTTATCGCCATCACGCAAGCATTACTTTGAAGTGGTCGGGTTTAGCACGACATTATTTGGTGTTTCATTGGCCCCGAAAATAATCTCACGTCTCCAAAGTCGAAAATGTTTAACGTTTGGACAACTGAAACATAATTGACGAGGATTCGTGTGAATCTATTTTGGGAGCCTGAAAACGACGATTTGATTTCAGACAAAGCGCTCAAGGAAGGTCCAAACATCATTTACCCGGCGACACAGAATAAATTTAAAAATGAAAGCCATACTTAACTGGCTCAAACAATACGTCGATTTGGATGGGGCGTCCGAAGAATTGGCCGGGCGGCTTTCAACTTGTTTAGAGTTTTCCTTTCGCTAAATTGGAATCGTTATGGTTGCAACATTGTCCAAGAGCCAGGCCGATTTGCCGAGGCTGGTTGAACTCGCCAGCCAAGGCGAGGATGTGGTCATCACGGTTGAAGGCAAACCCAAAGCGCGGTTGACACGTGCCGAAACGGTAGTGCGCCCCCGCGAGTTGAGTGAGGATGAAAGAGAGCAATGGTTGGCCGAATTGGCCGAGTTGCGGCGTTCAGTCAGCACTGGCAAGCACGGATTGACCGTCGATCAAATTCTGGATGAAGATCGCGACGACCGCATTTGACTCATGTTCTACTGGGATACTTCCACGCTGGCTAAACTTTACGTCAGCGAACCGGATTCAGGATTATTTGAGACGCATTTGGCGGACACCGGCCCGGCGGTCACTTCCGAATTGACCCGATGGGAATTATTTCGTGTGGCCGCGAGAAAAGAAGCGCAAGGATTCATCAGCGAGGGCAAAGCGGAAATTGTTTTTTCCAAATTTCTCGCGGACGTTTTGGCTGGTAAGATAACGCTTGTTCCCTTTGATGAAACGGTTGAAAGCCGTTACCGCGACTTGGTGTTGCGCTTGCATCGGTTGAAACCTCCGATTGCGACACGCACATTGGATTGTATTCATATTGCAACGGCGGAATTGATCGGCGCGAAAGAAATTGTTCTCACCGACACCGGATTGCGAAAAGCCGCCAGCGCGCTTGGTTTAAAAGTTTTTCCTTAAACGGATTTCCCAAAATGAAAGTCACACTTAACTGGCTCAAACAATACGTTGATTTCGATTGGTCGCCCGAAGAATTGACCGAGCGCCTCACCATGCTCGGTCTTGAAGTCGAAGGCGTGCAAAAACTGGGCGGCGAATTTGAAGGCATCGTCGTCGCACAGGTCATCACGCGCGACAAACATCCGAATGCCGATAAACTTTCGCTCTGTCGCGTCAATGATGGCAAAGGCGAACGGCAAATTGTTTGCGGCGCGCAGAATTTCAAAGCAGGCGACAAAGTTCCGTTGATTTTGCCCGGCGCAACGCTTCCCGCAAAACCGGGCGACAAAGAACCGTTCACAATCAAGGTCGGGAAAATTCGCGGCGTGGAATCGCACGGCATGATGTGTTCGCCGCAGGAACTCGGTTTGCCCGATCAAGTCGATGGACTGTTGCTTCTGCGCGAAGATGCGACCGTCGGCCAACCGTTCGCAGAATATCTCGGACGCAGCGGCAGCGATGTCGTTTACGATTTGGAAATCACGCCGAATCGTCCGGATTGGAACAGCGTCATCGGCATTGCCCGCGAAATTTCTGCGCTCACCGGAAATCCGCTGAAAATTCCAGCGATTCAATTTCTAAACACGTCGTCCGAACCGATCACCGGGATGTTGAATGTCCGCAACGACGAATCCGAATTGTTTCTGCGTTACACCGCGCGACTCGTTCGCAAAGTGAAAGTCGGTCCAAGTCCAGCCTGGCTCAAAAGCACGTTGGAGAAAGTCGGTTTGCGCAGCATCAACAACGTCGTGGACATCACGAATTTTGTGATGCTCGAATGCGGACAACCGTTGCACGCCTTTGATTATCATTTGTTACAAAGTGCTGCCAGCGTCCCGCTGGCAGAAGTCGGGCGAGACGCCCGACCCACGATTGTCATCCGTCGCGCCAAAGAGGGCGAAAAGCTCACGACGCTCGACGGCAAGGAACGAACTTTGACTGGTGAAATGTTGCTGATCGCCGATGAAACAAAACCAATCGCGCTCGCCGGAATCATGGGCGGACAGAATTCTGAAATTATCGCGGACACAAAGGACGTGTTGATCGAAAGCGCCTATTTCAATCCGCAAAATATCCGCGCCACTTCCAAGAAATTGGAACTGCGCACCGACTCGTCGTATCGCTTCGAGCGCGGAGCCGATGTTGAAATGTGCGAATGGGCAAGCCGCCGCGCCGCACAATTGATTTGCGATCTCGCAGGTGGTCAGGTTCTCGGCCATTCGATTGATAATTATCCGAATAACAGTGGTGAAGGTAGGGCGCGTCACTCCGTGCGCGCCGAGGATGATATTGCCACGAGCGGCGCGCACGGAGTGACGCGCCCTACCACACCGAAGGAAATTAATTTGCGTCATGACAAAGTTTCGGAACTGCTCGGCATTGCAATTCCCGCGAAAAAGCAGATCGAATTTTTGAAACAACTTGGTTTGGAAATTGTCGTCTGCAACAGCGAAGAGTTTTGCACGATTCGCATTCCGTCTTTCCGCGTCGATCTGAAACGCGAAGTCGATTTGATCGAAGAAATTGTGCGGCTTCATGGCATTGATAAAATTCCCGCTACTCCGCCACGCGGCGCAATTGGCGCGAATGAGTTTGATAAAACTTACGACGAGATTTCGGATGCGCGGAAAATTTTTGCCGCGCTCGGATTGAGTGAAGCGCAGGGGCAAACGCTGGTGTCGAAGTCCGAAGTAAGAGGTGCGAAGGACGATGAAATTGTGTCGCTCGCCAATCCGCTCAGTTCTGAAATGGATATGCTGCGACCGAGTTTGTTGCCGGGATTGTTAAATTCTCTGCGTCACAATTTGAGCCGGAAAAATAATGACGTGGCGCTCTTTGAGGTGGGGCGGGTTTTTCGGAACTGCCAGCAGGATACTGGCGGCACGTTGGAAGAACGCCACGTTGCCATCGCGATCACCGGACAACGCAGTCCGCTTTTCTGGAGCGGCGACGGACGCGATTCAAAAGTCGACGTTTATGATTTGAAAGGTTTGCTGGAAGAATTTTTCGAGCAATTCGGTTTGCGCGGAATCAGCTTTGTGCGGCGCGAAGGAAACAGTTCGCTCTATCTTGAATCGGCGTCGATCCAACTCGGCAAACTTCCCCTCGGCGAATTTGGTCAACTTTTGCCAACGCTCGCCAAACAGTATGATTTGCGCGACGGGGTTTTTCTCGCGGAACTGAATCTGGATTTATTACTTGCACGCCGCAACACGGGAAAATCCTTCAAAACATTGCCAGCATTTCCTGCGATTCGCCGCGACGTGGCAATGCTTGTTCCCGAAACCACAACGCACGAAGCCGTTTTGAATTCCGTGAAACAAATTAAGCCGCAGAATTTGGAGAACGTTGAACTGTTCGATGTATTTCGTGGGAAAAATATTCCTACGGGTCAAAAGAGCGTCGCCTACGCATTCACTTATCGGAACGCTGAGCGAACTCTGATGGACGCCGAGGTGAATGCCGCGCACGAGAAACTGGTCGAACAATTTAAGGCGAATTTAGGCGGAACAATTCGTGACGCGTAGCTGCTTTGAATGGAGGATCGGAAAAAGCAGCGCGGAGAAAAGGGGAATAGTTTTGCGAAGCACCCTTTCTTAGATAGTTTCAGCGTCGATGACCCTGAGTTTTTCTATTTCGTTTTGGAAGGATCGCACCTCGGTTTTCACGGTTATTTTTTGGTGTCTGTTGATTTCCATTTCCACGGCGAGCGCAGCTTCCGTATATAGTTCACGCCTCTGGCAGATGGAGGACGGTTTGCCGCACAACATCGTTCAAGCGATCACGCAGACACGTGATGGGTATTTGTGGGTCGGAACGAGGGAAGGTTTGGCACGTTTCAACGGAGTGGCTTTTGAAATAGTTAATTTGCCTCTGGATTTAACTCACCCAAACATTTCCGCGCTGCACGGATCGAAGGCTGGCGACCTTTGGATCGGCACTGATACTTTTGGATTGTTGCGATTGGTTGGCGGAAAAGTTTCTCGATTGAAGACTCCAAGCGGGACGAAAGACTACGCGGTTAGCGAAATCGAGGAAGACACTGACGGAGCAATTTGGATTAATTCTTCCGAAGGAATTTTGCGGATGGAAAGCGAGGGGTTGGTCTCCACCGGATTAAACAGAGCGGCGCCTATTTCCCATGGCGTTGATGGAACTGTCTGGGCTGCGTTCGATGGATTGAAGCAACTCAGAGGAAACACGGTTACGAATTATGCAGGTCAAAATATTCCTAACGGTGTGAGAAAACTTTTGTGCGGGCGCGATGGTGTTTTGTGGGCGGGACTCAACCGTGGATTGGTCAGAATCGAGGATGGGGTGGGTCGATTTTTCAAAAAAGGCGAAGGCCCCGGCGGCTATGTCAGTGTCATTTGCGACGACCGCGAGGGGAATATTTGGATAGGAAGCTACCTCGGACTTTCGCAATTTGTGGATGGCCAGTTCATAACTCAAAATGAAAATGAGGAAGGATTTTATCGAGTTTACTCGATTTTTCAGGATCGAGAAGGGAGTATGTGGATCGGTTCAGAGGAAGGGTTGTCGCGGTTGACCTTAAAGCGGTTCACCACTTACACCAAGCGCCAGGGTTTGACGCAAAATAACGTGGTGACCGTTTGCCCCAGTTACGACGGGAGTGTTTGGATTGGGGTCTGGGGAGCTGGCATCCATCATTTGAAGGATGGGGAAATTACCATTTACAATCGGACGAATGGCCTCTCCTCAGATTTTGTGATGGCGCTGTGCGAAGGTCGCGATAAAAGTCTTTGGATCGGCACAGATGTTGGTGCGGGATTAAACCGGCTCAAGGACGGAGTGGTGACGCGCTATGATAAAACTGAAGGATGGGTGATCAATCCCAAGCCGGTCATCACGGCGCTGGTCGAAGATGAGGAAACGAATCTTTGGGTCGGAACCCGCGAAGGAGCCAATCGTTTAAAAGACGGAAAGTTTACCCGCTACACTACCAAGGAGGGTCTGAACAATAATAAGATTAATGCGATCTGCCAGGGATACTCTGGAATCATTTGGTTTGGAACCGACGAAGGCGTCAACCAGTGGAACAACACGCAATTTGTAAATCTTTCGACGAACCAACCTCGTCTAAAAACTCCAGTGCTGTCGCTTTATGAAGATGACGAAGGCACCCTTTGGATAGGGACGAAGGAAACTGGGTTGGTGCGTTTTAAGAATGGGAAATTCGATTTTTTCACGACGCGGCAGGGACTTTTCAGCGAAGCTATTTATTCCATTTTAGAAGATAGTCGAAAAAATCTTTGGCTCAGTACGAGCAAAGGAATTTTTTATGTGAGCAAAAAAGAATTGGAGGAAGTGGCTCGTGGCGTTCGTCCTCCGGTGACGTCCACGACGTTTGGGAAAACGGACGGCATCATCAGCAGCGGACAATATCGGGAGGTCACTCAACCTGCAGCGTGCAAAGCGACCGACGGGCGTCTCTGGTTTCGCACAACTCAAGGTGTCGCCGTAGTCGATCCGGAAAAAATTTCCATAAATAGATTACCGCCATCCGTGGTTGTCGAGGCGGTCATCGCGGATAAAAAACCCGTGCGAGTTCATGGCGCTAAAGCTAAAGGGCAAAGTCAGAATGAAACGTTGAACATTAAGCCCGGTCGGGGCGAATTGGAAATTCACTACAGCGCCCTCAGCTTTCGCGCGCCGGAAAAAAATAAATTCAAATATAAGCTCGAAGGATTTGACCGCGAGTGGGTGGATGCGGACACCCGGCGGGTGGCTTATTACAACAATCTTTCCCCGGGCAATTATCGTTTTCAGGTTATCGCCTGCAACAACGACGGCGTTTGGAACCAGACCGGCGCAACCGTGCCGATGATTTTAAAACCGCATTTCTGGCAAACTTGGTGGTTTCTCGGCGTCTGTGGAATGGCGGCGACTGGATTAGTGGGAGGCACCGCACGGTATGTGACGCGAAAGAAATTACAGCGCAAACTGGAACGGCTCGAACAACAACACGCTATCGAAAAGGAGCGGTCGCGCATTGCCCGTGATATGCACGACGAACTTGGGGCAAAGCTGACGCGAATTTCCTTTCAAGGTGCGTCCGCCCAGCGGCGTCTTACCAATCCGGTCGAGGTCGGTCAACAAATTGAAAAAATGTCGCAGACCGCGCGGGAATTGGTTTTGTCCCTCGACGAAATTGTTTGGGCGGTTGATCCTGAAAATGATTCGCTGGAAAATCTCGCCAATTACATTTGCCGCCACGCCAGCGAATTTTTTGAAAACAGTCCTGTTGCTTGCGAGTTCGTTATTCCGGCGAAGCTGCCGGATTGCCGCTTGGCGACGGACGTTCGGCACAATGTGTTTCTCGCGGTGAAAGAGGTGCTGAACAATGTGTTGAAACATTCCGGCGCGGTCCGAGTTAAGATTACCATTTCCGCTGAAGTGAAAATTTTTAAAATCATCATTGCCGACAATGGTCGCGGCATCGCAAAAGATGAGAGCGAGCCAAAAATAAAACGCACGGGGCATGGGCTGACGAATATCCGGGAGCGGATGAACGCAATTGCCGGTGAGCTTAAAATGGAAAATGAAAGTGGAACGCGCATTGAATTCATCGTGCCTATGCGCGAAAAATTTCAGTGAACCTGTCATCCATTCATCCGACTAAGAAACTTTGAAAACTTCTCTACCATTTAAGCAGACCCGAATGAGCACCAACTGCATCAACGTTTGTATTGTGGAAGACGACGCCGGTTTGCGCGAGAGTATTTGCAATTTTATCGAAGGCACTTCCGGTTTCAAATGTCTCGGTGCGTATGCTTCCGGTGAAGAAGCATTGATTGGGATTCCGCGCCTGAAACCGGAGATTGTCCTCATGGACATCAATCTTCCCGGGATCAACGGCATTGAATGCGTCAGAAAGCTCAAAGCAATAATTCCAAACATCCAGACCATGATGTTGACGGTTTATGAAAACAGTGACCGGATTTTTGAAGCGCTGGCGGCAGGAGCTTGCGGTTATTTATTGAAAAGCACACCGCCGGAAAAACTATTGGAAGCCATCCAGGAAATTCGCAACGGCGGTTCGCCCATGTCCAGCCACATCGCGCGCAAAGTCGTTCAAGCGTTTCAACCGGCAACGCGGAAGACACCGATGATTGAACACCTGTCTCCACGCGAGCAACAGGTGCTTGAGCTTTTGTCCAAAGGTTGTGCCTACAAACAAATCGCGGGCGAAATGGAACTGAGCATGGGAACGATTCGCACTTACATCCGGCGCATTTACGAAAAACTGCACGTCAATTGCCGCACGGATGCGGTCGTAAAATATTTGAATGCGACCGATTCGAGTTCAGTCCATCTGGTGCGAAATTGACGACGTCAAGTATGTCATATCTTCATCCGACTTGGTTGTTTTTGAAAAAAAGACCAAACTGGCTCTGTCACCTATGCGAAAAGCCAACGTCAACCCTCTCCGCGTTTCATCACACGACCCAAATTATCCCATGAATAATCAAACTCCATTCGGTTCTTATTTTAAAAAATGGCTTCTCTTTCTGTTGTGCGTCGCAGGAATTTCCCTTTCTGTCCGCGCTGATTTTACCAACGGATTGATTCTCTATCTGCCATTGAATGAAACCAACGGCACAACCGCCGCCGACGCCACGACCAATGGTCACAACGCCACGTTGTTTAATTTTCCGGTGGATGATTCTCAGTGGACGACCGGTCGCGTCAGTGGCGGCTTGCAGTGCAATACTGATTTCACCGGGCTGCAATATACAACCATCGATGATTCAACAAACGGTTTAAATTTTGCCATCAATCCGAACCCTGCGTTCACGTTGGCGGCGTGGGTGCGCGGTAAAGTCAGTTCCGCGCAAACGAATGGATCCGGGATCATTGCCAGAGGTTATGGTCGAGGCGGCGAACAATATGCCATCGACACCTTTGGAAGCAGTTTTCGTTTTTTTGTGCGTGATGCAGTTGGAGCACCGTTTACGATTCAACAACCGGCTGGCCCAACCAATGTCGCTAACGGCACTTGGCAACACGTGGTAGGAGTTTTCGACAGCACACTGAGCACCAATCGATTGAAGTTATACATCAATGGGCAACTGATCGGCCAAACCAATGGGCCGACTTCTTTGTTAGATTTGGCGCATGATGTGAGCATCGGTTCTCGCGAGGATAGTATCTCTTCCGGTTACAATCTTCCTTTCACTGGGATTATGGATGAAGTGCGAATTTATAATCGTGCTCTTGTTCCCTCTGATGTTCAGGAACTTTATTTGGCTGCGGGGCTTGTGGCGCCCTCCATTGTGGTCCAGCCCCAAAGCATCAGCCGATTTGTTTCAGAGAATGCGACATTTTCAGTGGTAGCCGATGGAACTTTCCCGCTCTTTTACCAATGGAAAAAGGATGGAGCAAATATTCCTAATGCAACAAATTCGACTCTTACCATCACTCCTCTCGTCTTAACCAATGCTGGAACTTATGTCGTGATGGTTAGTAACTCTGTTAATTTTGTGGTCAGTTCAAACGCTGTCCTGACTGTAACGCAGCTCGCCACCGATGACTTTTCCACGGGATTGATTGCTTGGTGGAAATTTGACGAAACCAGCGGAAACGTGGCGGCGGATTCGTCCGGCAACTCCAACAACGCGACTCTGTATCAATTCCCCTCAGATGGTTCGCAGTGGAAAACAAATGGGCGCTTGGGCGGTTCGCTCCGCTTTAATGTAACCGGAGGCGATGACGGCGGGGATAAAAACGATTACGTTTGGACAGACTCTCCAATTCCTTTTGCGTATAATTCCAACACGTTCTCATTCACTTTTTGGATGAAAGTTGTTGGAACTGAGCACGGAGCCAATCCACGCATCATCACGCCCGCAAACGGTTTGGCGACGGGAAATCTTCCAGTGTGGGAACTCTGGCGTAGAACCGGAGCTTCAGGCGGACTTGCGGGTGTAGGACCCAATAACCCGCGCACCAGTGAAACTCCGGATTTTGTTTGGAAACATTTCGCAATCGTTCACGACATCACAGCGGGCAGTTACACCCTTTATGTCAACGGAATTTTCGCAACCAATTCCGCAACGACATTTACCCGCGCAAATCCGAGCGCATTCCGATGGGCAATTGGACATAACGAAAACCTGACCACGACGGGCGACGTGGATTTTTTCCGGGGTGAACTGGATGATTTCCGAATGTATAACCGACTCCTTTCCGCGAGTCAGGTAGCCGCCCTCTATTCCGCTGCGGGCTCTAGCTACGGATTTGATCTCCAGCCACTCGGAGCCAATAAAGTCATCCGAGACACCTTCACCGTTACGGCTCGTGCGGGTAGTACAACGCCGGTTTCAATTTCTTATCAATGGATTCATGAGGGTACGAATATTCCGGGGGCAACGAATATTTCATTTACGATTCCAGCAATTGATTTGAGTGACGCTGGAAATTACGCGCTCGTTGCCAACAGTTCGGCGGGAATTATCACCAGTTCCAACGCGTTGCTGACGGTGTCAACCAACCTGCCGTTGGCAGATTTGACCAACGCTTTAACTGCCTACTACACATACGACGAAACGAATGGCACGGTTGCGGCCGATTCTTCCGGGAATAACTACACCGCGAATTTGTTGAACTTCCCGCAGGACAATTCTCAATGGGTAACTGGCGTAGTGGGCGGTGCATTGCGCTTCGGAACCGTGAGCATGAGTAACCTCGTGGTGAGCGCCGATGGTTTTTCTTTTGGCGATCCCGATAATTTTTCTTTCAGCTTCTGGACAAAACGCGATCCGGGCACTCAGGGAGTCAACCCTCGGTTTATTTCTCCAGCGGGGAAGGATTGGATCGTGTGGAGGCCAACGGAGACAGCCGGGGCAAACCCTGCTGGCGTGGGACTTTATATGCCAGCGACCAGCGCACAGCCTGCGTCTAACACGTGGATCCATTTTGCCTGCGCAATGGATCGGCTGAGTAACAGATATTCGCTTTACGTGAATGGAATTCGCACGGTGGACAAAGCGATCCCGGTCACCGGTCCTTTGGTCGGATTTAATGGTGGAACCTCGGCAGCGGTAAAAGCCGTTCCTACCACCTTTTTGCAATGGGTGGTTGGCCATTCGGAAATCCTAACGAACCATAATGAGTCGTTTCGCGGTAGTCTCGATGATGTGCGAATCTACAATCGGCAACTCAACATCAACGATGTCGAGTCGCTCTACGTTTTGGGAAATCCTTCGCCAACCTTATCGATCAAAATTTCTGGAACAAGCGCAACGCTCACTTGGAATTCGTGGGCGCTCGGATTCGTTTTAGAAAGCACCGATACGCTTGGTGGAACCTGGTCAAGTGTCGGTAGTTCTCCAACGCTTTCAGGTTATTCATTCAGCCAATCCGTTAGTTTGGCAGGTGACGCGAAGTTTTATCGTTTAAGGAAACCATAATTCTCCGAGAGAAATATGAAGCGAACATCAAATGCAATTGAAGCGCAGCATTCTGACGGTTTTACGCTGATCGAACTATTAGTCGTTATCGCGATCATCGCAATTTTAGCTGGGCTGCTTTTGCCTGCTTTGGCCAAGGCAAAAGAAAAAGCCAATGGCGTGAAATGCATGAGCAACAGCAGGCAGCAAATCTTTGCCTGGAGAATGTATGCTGATGATAATCGCGAAGATCTAGTATCAGCCTATCAACCTACCGCTGCCCATCCTATTTGGGTGGAAGGAACCTTGGACTATAACGGGGCAAATCCATCGAATTACGACATCAACCAAGACCTGGTAAGAAGTCCGCTTTGGCCTTACGTGGGAAAGAATCAATACGTGTTCCGATGTCCGGGAGATCGTGCGACTGTCACGGTGGGGACGAAGGTATTGCCGCGAATTCGCAGCATTTCTATGAGCCAGGTGTTCAGCCAAAACGGTCCGTGGCTCACCGGCACTTTTACCGCACAAACGATTTGGCGAGTTTATAATCGAATGAACCTGATCGTTGACCCGACCAAAACTTGGGTATTCATGGATGAACATCCCGACAGCATCAACGCCGTTGGTTTCGCCAATCAATGCAGTTTAACAAATGCTGGAAATGCAACGATTATAGATTTTCCGGCAAATTATCATAATGGCGCCGTTGGCATGTCGTTCGCCGACGGACATGCCATCATCCATCGATGGATTGGCACAACGCTCCGCAACAAGCCCACTATTAACCAATACATTCTTGGTTCCGG
>JBDSYB010000266.1:0-7788 GCA_039925885.1 Verrucomicrobiota bacterium | reverse complement strand
CAACATATTTCATGGCCGCAGTCGCGTCCTGTTGTGCCCATTGGCCAAGCACCGTGCCCAACATATTATTTTTTCCCGTTCCCGCCGGGAGATTTTGCGCGTAAGCAATCGCCGCTGCTGGATCGTTTTGCGACCATTGGCTGCCGAGGGTGCTCAAGGCCTGTTGTTTTGTGGTGCCTTCCGGCAAATTTTGAACCCATAATGAAGCACTATTCACATCGCTGCCGGCCCATGCAGAAACAATTGAACTGATCGAGTTTCGTTTGTCCTGGCCACCCAAAGTTTCCGCCCACTTCAAAGCGGCTTGCGGATCTTTCGCCGCCCATACGCCTGCAATCGATTGGTATGCCTGTGAGCGTTGTTGCCCGGTCAGCGCCTCGGTCGCCTTTGCTGCAGCCGCTGCCGGATCCTTGTCAGCCCATACATTAAAAATCTGATACATACCTCCGCCCCATCGGTTGTGATTGCCAGTCTCGTTGTCTTTCATCAGCTCGAAAGCCGCCGCCGGATCTTTGGCAGCCAATGAACCGATCGCCCCCGACATGACTTGGGAGCGCAACGAACCTTTGGGAAGTTGTTTCGCCCACTCCAGAGCGGCGCTCGCATCTTTTTCCGCCCAACTTTGCACGACCTGCATGATGGCGTTTTCTCGCGCTTGTTTGGTTGGAAGTGCGTTCGCGTAAGCCATCGCGCCATGCAAATCTGTTTCCGCCCACTTCCCCAAAAGCATCGCGCGCATCGAGTCTTTCATATTCCGCGAGCCGGTTTTTTCCACAAAAGCCAGAAGACGCGACATGTCGGCGGGATCGACCGACTCAAGCATTTTCTGCAAATCCATAAAACGTTTACGGCCACCGTAATTCCAACCCGAAACATTCATTTCGCGAATGCGCGCTTCAATTTCGTCAACAGTCAGCTTGTTGTCCTTCACAGCAGGGGCGACTGCTTTGCCGTCCGCGCGTTTTTTTTGCCGCAGAACAGGAAGATCGTTTGGCGCTTTTGGCGAGGCGCCTTTTGTCAGCGCGGGCGTTTGTTCCACCACGGGGCTTGGAGCCGCCTTTTTTTGCGCAACCCAATAGCCGCCGCCGAACGCGAGCGAAGTGATTACCAGAAAAGAAACGAAAACTTTTGTTGTCATAAGTAGCCTTTTGGAAGATTTGAATGCCCGTTTGATGATTTGAAACTCATTTAACGTTTTGTCGAGAAAACAAAATTACCGAGTGCAGCCGATATTGGTTTGGAGTTTAATTTGAGTGAGTGCATAGCGAAACGTCAGGTATTAAACGCCGTGAACAATGTTTTCATCTCTTCATTTGCTTGCGCCGGATCGGCCAGCGTTTGCGCGGTTTCGTCCGCCAGCAATTGACGATAACGCTTTCTCAAGCGATGCACCGCCACTCGCATCGCGCCTTCCTCCATGCCTGAACTTTTGGCGGCGTCAACATAAGGAATGGTTCCTTTCTCCGCGCTCAGAAAAATTTTCAAATATTTAAATTGCTCACCCCGTCCATCATTTTCGCATTCGGCTTCGAGGCGCCGGATGACTTTCGCGAGCAAAGCAACAGCCCATTCGCGATCATACGCCTGGTCGGGACTCAACTCGTTCGGCGACGCAATTTGAAATTGCGTGTCCGCAGTTTGCCAGTCGAGGGAAAGATGCGCTGCGCCGCCGCCGCGTTTCTGCCGTTGCGATTTGTCCCATTCGTTGGCGAGAAAATGTTTCAACGAAGCGAGCAAAAACGCACGAAAACGTCCGCGCTCGGCTCGCACACCTTCGAAATAATTCTTTTCCAGGAAGCGGGCGAAGAATGCTTGCGTGAGATCTTCTGCATCTTCTTTGGAGTGACCGCGACGACGGACATACGCGTAAAGCGGGAACCAATAAGACCGGCAAAGTTCCTCCAGCGCTTGATCTGATTGGGGAGTGTGTTTGCGCCCCGCCGCGAGCACAGCCGTCCAATGCGTCGTCACGAAAATATCGTTCGGTACTGTGCTTGCTGAAGTTGGAGAATCCGAAATCATCACGATTAATTTTTATTTCGTTCTATCGCGGTTGGTTGCGCCTTTGTAGCGATACAATATGCCGAACGATTTGCCGTCCGGTTCGCTCAATTCTACAAACTCGAGATAACTTTTTTCTTCAGGATGGAACGATGAAATAGGGAGGTTCACATAAAATCCCGCCTCAATTCCATCGCGTTCTGCGAGGACGATTTTAATGTTCACGCGGTCATTTATTACGCGCAAAGGTTTGAGACTTTTGATGGTTGGCCCCCAGAATTCCGGCGGGATGTTGGTGCTGGCATGGTTCTCCTTTGTCACAAGCTGTCGATAAGCTTGATGAGATTCTGTGACCAAGTCGGCTCGTTGTTTGGCGGTTAAATCTGGAATGGGAAATCGCTCGTCATGCACGAGTGTTCCGCGCGGGAAATGAAGCTTCGTTAAATCAATAATCGTTCCATCCACGACCAGTTCCAAATCCACTCGGGCGCGATTGTAAAAGCCGGTTAATTTATTTTCCCTTTTGTCCTTTTCCAAATCGGCGGCGACCCAGCGCGACTTTCCATCAATTTGTTGATAAACGACAAATTCAGGCAACTCGCCGTTGGCCGAAATAATATCTGCGGGCCATGGCGCACCAGCTTTGAGCATCTTGCCTTCCTTCGACGCTCCGGCACAATCGCGAGTCTGCGCTTCGCCGGATGAAGGCCCGCCGGAATAACCTTCCGACGGCGCGTAAATCCGCACGGCGACCTGGCCGTTTGTTAACAAAGATCCCCACGCCTTTGGCGGTGGACTGTTGGTCACATAAACGGTGACGGGCGAATTCGTCGTCCTGAGTTTCTGGAGAGAGGGCCAGGCGCGTTCGAATTCTTCGCGGCTCGTGAAACGGATTTCGTAAATATTTTGCTGAATGCCGGTCCCGACTAGAATAGAGCGGGCTTGTTTTCGCAACGGCTCCAATTCCTTCGGCCAATCCTCCGGCCAAATTCCTTGTTCACGCGTTGAAACCATTGCCTCCGCGACGAAGGAAAATAACAAAATCACCGAGAACAAGTTCGAGAATCGGAATATAGCTTTCATTTTTTACCTTTCTTAATTCGCTCTTACTATTTCTTTTCTCCAGCGGCGACCTCATATTCAAAAGTGTTTGAGAAGGCGCAGGCCTCTTTTAACTTCTCCTCGCCTTCCGCTCCAAAAATTTTACCCCCGTGTGTCATTGGATCGTAAACTACCCTGCCTTTGAATTTCTCCGGGACATCCGGCCGGTAGGTTAGCAACAACGTCACGGAGGAATGCGGTGAAAGGTAAAGCAGGTATTCAGGCGACCAACCTGTTGACTTGATTTTGATTGGCTCGCGCAGTTGCGGTATAACCTGTGGCAAGACCCCGCCCGTCCAATTAGTCTCACCTCGAACCAGGCAATAGTGCGAACCCGACGATGGATGCCAAACGATGGGCTTGACGCTATCGGTCGAGTTTGTGACAGCGCACCACACGTTCACAGCTTCGCCCACAGTGAAATTGGTCTTCAAGAGGCTGCAATGAATCTGTAGTCCCTTGGCTGAATTCTCATCCGATTTGCGTGGGGCAATAAACTTACCAATCGCTTTGATCGTCGGATCATCCAGTTGCTCCTTTCGATCGGAATCTGAAATTTCTGAAATCACTTTCATTGTTTTGGGGATTTGAAGTTTTTCAAAATCAACTGCCGCGTGGCCGACGTAAAGTGTGAGCGTCGGCGGAAGTGCTTCCGGCGGTTTCGTCAGGCGATGCACGCCGAATTTTTTGACGCCCGGCTCGATTTCAGGCAGATGCTCAAACCATTGATTGATGCGTTTCTGGTTTCCGAAGGAGAAGGTCGCCGCCAGCCCGTTTCCTTTCTCAATTCGAGTCGTGAAGCCGAGCGGTCCGACTTCCTTTTCGGGGCGCAAACAGACTTGGGCGTTCGTTGTTTGAATCGCGGCAAGTTTCGTGATGAGATGATTGATGTCCTCCGCGTTGCGCACCCTCATCCCGTAATGATAAACATCGTTCGGCCACTCGGAAAACCACGGGTTCCATCCATCGGTCCGCAAAGGATCGTTCACCAGTTCCACGACACCCTTCGGCCAATCCGGGTCGGTGGGAAGAGCCTGGCCTTCCGACGCAATCTTCGCGGTGCTGGAAATAGCCATAGCGCACAGCGGAGCAAACAAAAGCGCGCAAAAAAGTTTAGGAATAAAAGCGAGTGATTTATTTTTCATAATGGCTGGTCAAGTTGATAACGTGTCACGGCGGTTTTTATTAGGAGCAATTTGTCATCACGATTTGTTGCGCGTTTTCCAGGTGAGAACAAAAAAGAAAGCCGACACCGCCACCAGTGCGAGCACGAGCAAGGTGTAGCTTTCAGCAGAAAACCACCGTCCTGCGTGGAAAAAAGAATATCGCGCCGGTTCGTTCCGTTCGTAGGTGCGTCCCAAAAATGTAACCACTGCGAAAATTAACCAGAGGTTCGCTGCAATTAAATATCGAGTCATAAAAGATTTTGTCTGATTTAAAATTTCTTTCCACCAACCCATTAATCCGGTCATGAGCGACCCGCGATTTATTCGCGACCCTTCAACAACTGTTGCTTGCGATCATCCGCCAAGCTCGTTTGCGCAATTCAAACGCGCGCCGTCACTGGATCCGAATCAAGCCAGCCGCGCGATTTTTTCGATCATCGAATTTTTTTGATTCGGTTCCTTGATGCTTTCCACCCAGGGCGCGGCCAGGTTTGGATACTGCCAGGTCGAATTCATGTAGGAATTAATGGGCCGGTCCTGCTGGCAAAGTCGCCATCCATTTTCCTGCCGCAGTCGGATCATTATCCACCCATTGCGAAAGAACATTTTGCACCGCGCTGTCTTTCGTGGAGTTCGCTGGCAGACTTGAAACCCAGGCGGCCGCCGCTTCAGGCTCAGAATGTGCCCATAACGACGCCACATTCGTTATGGCATGATTTTGTCCCTCACCCGCAGGCAGTTTCGCGAGGAATGCCGGTGCTTCCGACGGTTCATTTTGCGCGATGCCCGACGCGATGCCCGAGACAAACGAGTCGTAAGCTTTTCCTTGCGGCAACCTGGCCGCGTATTCCAGGGCCTTCGCGGGATCCGTCCCTCCCAGCGAATTGGCAATGCTTTGTAAAAAATTATTTTGATCTTCGCCCGCCGTCAGCGACTGTCCATAAGTAATGGCACCTTCGGGATCGGTTTGCGCCCATTGCGGCCCCAGATTCTGCAACGCATTTTGTTTGGCGCGTCCTTCCGGCAACTGCGCCGCCCACGCGACCGCGCTGTTCAAGTCATCCTCGCCCCACTGACTCGCGATGCGGCTGATGAAATCATCGCGCTCGCGTCCGGGTGCCACCGTGTCGGCAAAATCCACCGCCGCCTTCGGGTCCTTTCGCGCCAGTTGGTAGCAAATATCCTGCTGGAGATCCCCTTTTTTCGCGCTTTCCGGAAGATTTTGAATCCACTCCAACGCCGCCTTCGGATCCGTGTCCGCGAAGTAGCGGGCAACGTCCCTGACCGCTTGCATTTGTGCGCTGCCGGGCGGCATTGCGCTCACGCACGCCGCTGCCGTTTTCGGATCCTGAGACGCCAATTGTCCAACAATGTTTTGCAATACACGATTACGCTCCTGTCCCGCGGGCAAGGCATCAACATATTTCATGGCCGCAGTCGCGTCCTGTTGTGCCCATTGGCCGAGTGCCGTGCCTAACACATTATTTTTTCCCGCGCCCGCCGGGAGATTCTGCGCGTAAGCAATCGCAGCTGCTGGATCGTTTTCCGACCATTGGGAAATGATTGTACTGATCATCTCGCGCTTATGATATCCTGGGATGGTGTTGGCCCAATTGATCGCAGCCTGGGGATCTTTCATGGCCCAGGTTGAGGCGATGCATCGAAATGCCTGCTCACGTTGGATCCCGGAAAGTTCAGCCGCCTTTACCGCCGCCGCCGCCGTTACTGGGTCTTTTTCCGCCCACGCGTTGAAGAGATCATCCATTCCGCCCCAATGACGATCACTGTTGCCTGCGGTTTTCATCAAATCAAAAGCCGCCTGCGGATCTTTCTCGGCTAAAGTTCCTATCAATTCGCGCATCACTCCAAGACGCAATTCTCCCGGAGGAAGCTGCTGCGCCCATGTCGTCGCGGCTGTATAATCTTTTTCACCCCAACTTTCCACGACATACATGATGGCGCCTGTGCGCCCCTCTTTGATCGGAAGTGCGTTCGCGTAAGCCATCGCGCCATGCAAATCTGATTCCGCCCATTTCGCCAAAAGCATCCCGCGCACCGAGTCTTTCATATTCCGCGAGCCGTTTTTTTCCACAAAAGCCAGAATCCGCGACATGTCGGCGGGATCGACCGCCTCAAGCATCTTCTGCAAATCCATCAAACTTTTACGGCCCCCAATACTCCAACTCGAAACATTCATTTCGCGAATGCGCGCTTCAATTTCGTCAACCGTCAGCTTGTTGTCCGCCACAGCAGGGGCGACTGCTTTGCCGTCCGCGCGTTTTTTTTGCTTTAGCGCAGGAAGATCGTTTGCCGCTTTTTGCGAGGCGCCTTTTGTCAGCGCGGGCGCTTGTTCCACCACGGGGTTCCGAGCCGCCTTTTTTTGCGCGACCCAATAGCCGCCGCCGAACGCGAGCGAAGTCGTAACCAGAAACGAAACGAAAACTTTTGTTGTCATAAGTAGCTTTGCGAAGGTTTGAATACACTTTAGTGGATGGGTTTGATGCTCATTTAAAATTTTGTCGTTAAAAGAAATTGCTCAGCGTTGCGCATGTTTTTGGTTAAAGGCAATTGCTCGGCGTTCACGTTAATTTTCGGGTTTGCTTTCAGGCCCGATTGGATGAGCCAGTTTGTAGCGATACAAAATGCCGAACGATTTGTCTGCCGCCTCACTCAGTTTTACAAACTCGAGGAACCTTTCACCTCCGGTCGTGAGTGTTTCATGATTTTTCTTCTTCAAAAGCCACTGCGAATCCTTTGCCGCCAGCCGCAAAACAGAGCGCGCCTACTCCACCTTTTTTTAGCTGACCCGTCCGCGTGTCGATCACCTGAGTATTTCCTCGTTCCATGGCATTGCCATAAACGACGTAATCCGTCTGTTTGTCATACTGGACGAAGCGGCCATTCTCCGCGAGTTGCCTGATGCTCCATCCGAGCAGAAACACTCCCGCCACCAGAACAGCGAGCAACATCAGTTGGTATTTTCTATAGTTTTCTTCAGTCATAATTTTTTCTCACTTTTTCTCCCATGGCACGAGCTTGTAGCTCAACTTCACGCCGCTGGAATTGGTTTTGTCTTTGGTCAGTCCGGTGATTTGTAAAATGCCGTAGTCGCCTCGCACAGTTTGGAAAAGATAGGTGGCGGGAAAATCCTTTTCAAAAACTTCAATCACGTCTTTGAGCCAAAAACCGTCATGAATAAAGAAATACACGCTTGGTGTTTTGCAAAAGATTTCCCAATCGGTATCCCAATCCATGGATTTTGGAGCCTCCATAAAACCGCAACGGCGGCCCGTCAATTGAATGCCTTTCTTCCCGTCCTTTTCCAGTTCAACCGCTGACGCCAATCCGCCGTTTGTTTCCGCCTGCCGGTATTCCTCGGCATGATCCGAGGTATCGCCCGGCCCGTCGCCGATGGTGACGATGTTACCAGTGCGGAACTGGATGTAGTTCATCCGGCACGGAACTCCGAAGGGCAGAGTTTTTTCAATCGCGTCGGACGTAGTGATCTCGTTCGTCTCCA
>JBDSYB010000265.1:0-17684 GCA_039925885.1 Verrucomicrobiota bacterium | reverse complement strand
GCGGGCGGATTACTCATTTCCGTGTGGGTTGTTAAATCGCAGGCGCAAAAAACTTTTACGCAAATCAACGGTGGATTCGATGCAGTGCTGGGCGCGCGCAGTTCGCAATTACAACTCGTGCTTAATTGTATTTTTCACATGGAAGCCTCGCCGGGAAATATCGAATGGAAGGATTTTCTCGACATTAAAAATGATCCGAATGTGGCTTTGGCGATTCCGATTTCGGTGGGCGACAACTATCGCGGTTATCGGTTGGTCGGCACCACGCCGGAAATGTTTTCCCAAAATGAATATGCGCCGGGGAAAAAATTTCAAATTGAGGGCGAGGGAAATTTTTTTCATGCGGGCTATCAGGAAGCCGTCGTAGGAAGTTTTGTGGCTCATAAACTAAAGCTGAAAACCGGCGAAGAATTTCATCCGTTTCACGGGCTGACGTTCAACGAAAAAGAACAACACGCCGAGAGCTACACAATTGTCGGAATCTTAAAACCGTCGAACACGCCCGCTGATCGCGTGATTTGGATTCCCCTCGAAGGTTTGCAAAATATGAGCGGCCACACGGAAAAAGCTTCCACCGAGGTCAGCGCTGTTTTGTTAAAATTCAAAAGCCCGATCGCCGGAAAACTTTTGCAGATGAAATATAATCAGCAGGGAAATCGGCTCACGCTCGCCTGGCCGATAGGGACGATCATGGCGCAACTGCTCGATAAAGTGAGTTGGTTTGATCGCGTGCTCGCCCTGGTCGCTTATCTCGTCGCGATTGTGGCGGCGGCTTCGATTCTCGCGAGCATCTACAATTCGATGAATGAGCGTCGCAGGGAAATTGCGATCCTGCGCGCGCTCGGTGCGCAACGACGGTTGATCTTTTTTTCCGTCGTGCTGGAGGCGATGGCGATTTCCGCGTTGGGAATGTGTATCGCGTTTTTGATTTACGGAGTGTTGATGAGCGTCGTTGCGCAAATCATTCGCGCGCAAACGGGCGTGGTGCTAGACGCGTTTTCGTTTCATCCCGTGATGATTCTCGCGCCGCTCGGAATTATGGCGTTGAGCGCGCTGGCGGGAATTGTTCCGGCGTTCAAAGCCTATCGCACGGAAGTCGCGGCGAATTTGGTGCCGAATTCATGACACGCCGGAATCGGAATTTTAACGCAAAGACGCAAAGGCGCGGAGAGGATTCGACACATCACATTTCTTCCCTCTGCGTCTCCGCGTCTTTGCGTTAATTCCTTTCTACTGGATTCTGCCTCCTGACTCCTGAATCCTGACTCCGTGCAATTGACCCACCTGAGACTACGCGACTTCCGCAATTATGCGCGGCTCGATGTCGATTTTGCGCCAGGTTTTCACGTTCTACTGGGGGATAATGCACAAGGCAAAACCAATATTCTCGAAGCGATTTATTTGCTCGCAACTCTCCGTTCCTTTCGCGGTGTCGGCGGCGCGCAAATGGTGCAGCACGGCAAGAAAGGATATTTCGTCGGCGCCAACGTTGTTGGACAGGGAACGCACGAAATCAAAATGTATTGGTCCAGCCCGGAACGAAAGCTGACGCTCAACGCCCAACCAGTGCGCAAGCTGGTCGATTATTTTGGCACATTGCGCGCCGTCGTTTTTTGCACGGAAGATCTGCAACTCGTCAAAGGCGCGGGGCGTTCGCGTCGGCGTTTTCTTGATCTGTTGCTCGCGCAAACGCATCCGGTTTATTTGCCGTTGCTACAACGCTACACCCAGGCGTTGCGTTCGCGAAACGCCTTGTTGAAACAACGGACCATCGACGAAAGCGCGCTCGAAAGTTTTACGCGCGAACTCGTGCAAATCGGCAATCAACTCATCAAGTTTCGTCAGGAATTGTTGCCGAAAATTTCTCCGCTGGCGCGACTGGCCTATCGCCGAATTTCCAGCGAAGCGGAAGAATTGCGTCTCACCTATCAACCCACCGTAAAAAACGATTTTGCTTTGGAACTCGCGCTGTCCCGACCACGCGAAAAAACATTTCGTTCCACGGTCATCGGCCCCCATCGCGACGATTTGCAATTGCTCCTTGATGAAAAGCCAGCCGCGAAATTTGCCAGCGAAGGTCAGCGCCGTTCCCTCGCCATCGCGCTGAAAATGGCGCAAGCCGAATATCTCACTGGCGTCCTCGGCACATCGCCGATTCTGTTGATCGACGATGTGATGGGCGAATTGGATTCAAAAAGGCGCGCCGGGTTTTTGCCATTGCTCAACCGCGCGGAAAAAGCGAGCAGCCAGGTTTTCATGACTTGCACCGAAGAAAATTGGCCGCGCGAGCTTGGAAAAAATTTGCAGCGTTGGGAAGTGAAGGGCGGAAACTTGCGCAAAATCTAGCTAGGCTTGTGATTGGCCATGGATTCCACGCAAACCCCGATACGAAACTTCTCCGCGCCCAACGTTTCCTTTAGAACCCGCTGTGATGTCTATTCCGATGCTGACCAGCAGGGATTTTCGACTGCGCGCTTGCGAAGGTAAAAAAGCGTTTCGGCGTCTTCCGACAAAGCAATCAAAGGGCACGTTTATTTCGCCGTTTGGACGAATTGGTCGTCGCAATACAACGGAGCGGACTTTTTGAGTTCTTGATGTTCACGACCTGCACGGAAGAAAATTGGCCGCGGAAATTACGCCGTGATTTGCATCGGTGAGAAGTGAAGGGTGGAAGTGTACGTAAAAAGCGAAGCATAAGGCCAAATCACCAACGCCTTCATTGTACTTAACATGAAATTGGAAAAGCTTACACACCGGCATATTGTAAAACGAGAGCAAAAACGTCGGATTGCTTTACAATTCTGATAGGCACATTGTCCATTAAATCAATTTTTATTATTTTTAAATGCCTTTATTTAAGCATTTTACAACTTAAAACATCTTGTGTCCTAAAATCTGGCATTAGTCTTGCATATGTTTCTTGCGAATGACAAAATGGAAATACATTCTAAATATGAAAAGACTAAACTTACTGATAGGAGCAATGGCGTCGATGGCGGTCGGAACCGCAACTGTTAATGCAATTACCATTACAGCGGCAAACGAAAGTCAAAACGTTGAAAACGTTTTGTTTAATGATGGAACTCAAACTGGAACTTTGGTGAGGGGACATTTCAACAGTGATCCTGTGTTTAATGTTGATTTCACCTCGTCTTCAGGGAGTGGCCAACTCCAAGCATCTGGTGGCCAGGCTACTGTCACTGGATTCACCGGCAACACTCCATTCACTCAACTGACGATCGGTCTCGAGAATAATGCTACTTTCACGAGGCTGGTCATAAATCCCGATGGAACTCCCAATAATAACGTCGGTGGAATGATTAATTTCCTTGTTAATTACGTGACGCCGATACAGTCGTTCAGCCAGATGTTTTCACTTGATGGAAACGGACAGAATTACTTCACCGTGGATGCGATGGGCTTGGAAAGAATTACATCAGTTTCCCTTCAAACTTCTGGCGGGATTTCCTTTATCGATGTGGCGCAGGTTCGTTTGGGTGGATTGGCACCGGCTTCAGTGTCGGTTCCTGATGGTGGCGTAACAGTCATGTTGCTTGGTGCTGGCCTGTCGGTGCTGGGACTGGGTCGCCGGTTTATTAAGTCCTAAAAAATCATTTCCATTTTGTCACTAAAGCGCCGATTTAAATCGGCGCTTTTTTTTTTGCTCCAGCCTCTATCAAAGGACTTCTAATTTTTCTCTTACGTCCGTGATCGCGGGCTATTCATTGGGATATATGGAAAGAGAGTCCGGAATAGGGGTTCTCCGGGCTAATAAACCCCAAAAGTTATTGTGTCTTCTCCTGTGCCTCTTCCTTCGTCGTCGCCACATGCCAATCGAAGAAAAGTTGGTTGCGAACTTTTTTGTGCGCCCGTTCTTTTGGTAGAAAAGGATAATACGCCGCGAGGCTGACGGCGTTCAATTGATCGGCATCCACAATGGCCCAGGAAGTCGAGGGATTGCGAATATCACGGACGCGTTTGGGCATATCATCGACGCCGGATGCGCCGCTGTTGGGCAAACTGCCATACGGATAACCGAATGGGCGCGTGATAACGTCGTTGGTCAGGTTCTGGACTTCCACGCTGACGATGTAACTGAGCGGTTGTTGCAATGCTTTGGGCGAGCTTCCGAACGAGGCCGAATTCCAGGCACGCTCGGCCGCAGGGCATTTGGCGACTTCCAATCGCCGCATCTCGGGCGTGGGTTTCGGCAAACCTAAATAGGTCGCGATGTAATAAGGCATCCGGATTTTTGCGTCTGTCGTCCCATCGTCATAATACGTATCATAAAACCCCTGCCAGACAGGGCCGGGCAAACGATCCTCATGATCCGTGGCATACATTTCGATGGCCGTGCCCAGTTGTTTCAAATTGCTGACGCACTTGATGCGATAGGCGCTTTGTTTGGCCTTGGACAAACTGGGCAACAAAAGAGATGCCAAAATGGCGATGATGGCGATGACGACAAGTAATTCAATGAGCGTAAAGCCGCGAATTCCGTTTTTAAATGAAACACTTTTGAAAGACATGCAGCCCATGAAACACCTCGGTTTGAATTTAGATTTCTCAAACATCACAAATTGTTTTTCTTCGGCAAGACAATTGATTTGACAAAAGCGGGCGCAATTCGTTTTCAAAAAGATAAGCATGGTTTCTCTATTAATGTCCGCCGAATCCAAAGGGGGACAATTTATCTCTGCTTTACGCAAAATTTTTTGTTCGTAAGATGCCTTCGTGATTCGTCTCGAATCGATCCAACTTTTCAGCAACCTGGCGCCCAAGGAAATGACGCGCGTGCGGGAGGCGGTGCGAGAGATTACCTACATCGCCGGGAAGGAAATTTTTTGCGAAGGTGATTCCGGCGATGGGCTTTACATCGTGAAAAGCGGCCAGGTGCAAATTTCGGCGGTGTTGAATTTGGGCGAACGTGTCGTGCTGGCGCGGATTGAACCCGGGGAAGTCTTTGGCGAAATGGCGGTGCTGGATGAAAACCCGCGTTCCGCCACCGCCCTGGCTGAAGAAGCGACCGAGGTTTTTTTTATTTCGCGCGAAAATTTATTGCAATTGCTTGAGCATATTCCGCGATTGTCCGCTTATTTTGTCCGCGAAATCAGCCGTCGTTTGCGCGAGTTCAACGCTCAATATGTTCGTGAGGTTTTGCAGGCTGAGCGGCTCTCTCTCGTGGGGCGGTTTGCCAGTTCCATCGTTCATGATTTGAAAAACCCGCTCAACATCATCGGTCTTTCCGCAGAAATGGCTGGCGCGGAATCGGCCACCGTTGAAACACGTTTTATTTCTCAAGAACGAATTCGAAAACAGGTGGAGCGCATCAGCAACATGCTCAACGAATTGCTCGAATTCGCGCGTGGTTCTCAACCCACGCAAGCTTTCGTGCCGATGGATTTCGCGACCTTCGTGGAGAATTTTTTCGACGATGTTGTCAGCGAAGCAGAATTAAACTCCGTAACTTTGGAAATCCCGTCGCTTCCTCCTTCAGTAATGGTAAAAATCAATTCCGCGCGCTTATGCCGCGTGCTGCATAATTTAATTCGCAATTCGTTCGACGCCATTGCGGGGGGCAAAGGAACGATTTGTGTGCGTTTTAGTCAAACGCCGGGCGAAGTGAAAACGGAGATTGAAGATTCCGGGCCGGGCATTGCAGAGGAAATGGCCGGCAAACTTTTTCAAGCGTTTCAAACTCATGGCAAAGCAAACGGGACCGGTCTGGGCCTCACCATTTGCCGCCGTATTATTGAAGATCACGGCGGTAAAATTTACGCGCGCAGTGAACCGGGGCGCGGCGCCATTTTTGGATTCACACTTCCCATCCAACACGATTGATTCGCGCGGCCCGATGAATCGAATCCGTTTACTCCCCGAACAAGTCGCCAACCAGATCGCTGCGGGCGAAGTGGTCGAACGACCCGCCAGCGTCGTCAAGGAACTGGTGGAAAACGCGCTCGACGCCTCAAGCGCGCGTATCACCGTGGAAATTCAAGCGGGTGGACGCAGCCTCATTCGCGTTACCGACGATGGTTTTGGCATGAGCAAAGACGACGCATTGCTCTGCCTGGAACGCCACGCCACCAGCAAAATTCGACGCGCCGAAGATTTAAGTTCCATCGCGACAATGGGTTTTCGCGGAGAAGCGTTGCCGAGCATCGCCAGTGTCAGCCGGTTTAATCTCCTCACGCGCGAGCGTGACGATTCCAGCGGCGAGGGAACACAAATCACGATCAATGGCGGGAAAATTATAGAAGTCAAAACGGCGGGCAGCGCAACGGGCACGAGCCTGGAAGTGCGGCAACTTTTTTTTAATCTGCCTGCGCGCCGGAAATTTTTGCGCAGTGAAGAAACCGAATCCGCACACATTCAACATTACCTGACTCTGGCGGCGCTGGCTTATCCTGAAGTCGCATTTACATTTTTGAAAGATGGCCGGGTGGTCTGGCAACTGGCTCCGACGAAAATCGAAGACACTGCTGAATCGCGCGCGGCGGGTTTGCGTGAGCGAATGCGATCTTTGCTCGGCGGTGAATTAAAATTATTGCGCGTCGATTTTGCTGGCGACTTGCCGACTGGAGCCGATCCCGCTGAAGATAGTCCTGACCCTCGACTTTCAACTCTCCGTTTGTGGGGTTTCATTGGCGCGCCCGGCGTCTCTCGTTCCACGCGGGAGAACCAACATTTGTTCGTGAACCGGCGCCCGGTAGAAAATCGCGGCCTGAATTTCGCGCTGCTCGAAGGTTATCACACCGCGCTGATGAAAGGCCGTTATCCCGTTTGCAGTTTATTTTTGGAAATCAATCCGTCGGAAGTCGATGTCAATATCCACCCGTCCAAACGCGAGGTGAAATTTCACCGCGAACGAGCCGTCCGCCACCTCGTCGCGCAAGCCATCCGCGAAACGCTGTTGAAATTTCACGGCGAAACCGAGTCTCCGCCCCCATCCATCGCCAATCGACAATCGGCGATAGGCAATTTCCAAAAGCCGACGCGCGTGGACGCGATTGGAACAACTTTTGAAGTTCAATCCACGCCGGAATTTTCCACGCCTTCATTGCCGGAGTTTCCCTTGCCCATAAAGCCAGCAATTGAATGGCCATCGCGTCCGGTGCAACAGCCGCCGCTGAAGATGGGATTTTCTTCCGCGCCCGAATCTTCATCGCCAATTTCCCAACCCTCGACTCTCGGATCTCGACCTTCGACCGATCCCGTTCCGCTGCTCCGTGTCCCATTGCGATTGATCGGCGTGATTGGAAAACTTTACGTGGTGCTGGAATCGGATCGCGGTTTGGTTTTGCTCGATCAACACGCCGCTCACGAACGAATTTTATTTGAGCAAATGTTACGGCGCTTGGAAGAGCAGGGGAACGCCATGTCGCAGCGTTTGCTGCTGCCGGAAACCATCGAGCTATCCGCGAAAGATGGAAATTTTTTGCGCCAACAATTGCCATCCCTGACGCGTCTTGGGGTTGGCTTGAGCGAATTTGGTGAACGCACTTTTCTGCTCGATGCGCTGCCGCCGTTCGTCAAAGTGGCTGATCCCCGTCGTTTTGTTCTGGAATTGATCGATGAATTAAAAGCGGCTGGCCGGGAAGTCAACGCTCTGCGCCTCGGAGAACACACTGTTGTTAAAACCGTTTGCCGCCACGCCGTCAAAGCCAACGACACCCTCGCGCGCCCGGAGTTGGAAAATCTCGTCGAGGATTTGCGTCACTGCACCATGCCCTACACCTGCCCGCACGGCCGCCCTACTTTGATCGAAATGAATTATCGCGAACTGGAGAAAAAATTCGGGCGCTCGCAATAAAGTTTATGGATTATCAGTTCACAGAATATTTCGAGAATCAGGTTTTGCGCAAACGTCCGTATCTGACGAAGGAAATGTGTATCTGCGTTATCGAAAATCCAATTCGTATGGAGTCGCAAGAAGAGGATCGTTTTCGATTTTGGGGTCGAGTCGAGGAACTGCCGGGACGATTCTTGCGCGTCGTTACGTTTTCGGATAAAGTCACGATACACAACGCATTTTTAGATCGGAGATTCAAACCATGAAGCTAAACTATTTTCCTGAAACGGATTCGCTTTACATTGATTTCGCATCCAAGCCGAGTGTGGAAAGTCAGGAAGTTTCTGAGGGTGTGGTTTTAGATTACGACGCCGATGGAAATCTCGTGGGAATCGATATTGATCACGCGAGCCGTAAGCTCAATTTACGAGAACTGGTGACGAGTCACATGCCGGTCGCGGCAAACGCGGCAGCTTGAAATCTACTTCAGCCCCGTTTTCTACACGGCGGAAGTTACGCCGTCTTTTGCTCCGGTTCCACTTCTTCAACTTTCGCGTTTTGCACTAGAAAATCGATTACCTTTTCGCTTTGCAGTTGTTCGTAAATTTCGTTCACCCCGTTGCGCTTTTGCAACTCTTTCACAAATTTATCGGGCGGCATTTGATAATTGGCGGCCAATTGTTGAACGCGTTGCATCACTTCGTTCTGCTCGACTTTGATGGCTTCTTTCTCGGCAATTTTTTGAAAAAGGAATGACGCTTTCACCCGGTCTTTGGCCGTCGCGCTCGCTGAATTGTAAATTTCAGTTTTCTGCTGCTCGATCAATTCCTTGGCCACACCGCGTTTTTGATTCTCGCCCACGATATTGTAAACGATGCTGCGCGTTTCATGATCGACGATGGTTTCGGGCAGCTCGCATTTGACGCGGTCCAACAAGCCCTTAACCACTTGCTCGCGAACACTCCGTTCCTGTTTGAATTTTAATTCGTTGGCCAGGTCGTTGCGAACGCCTTCGCGCAATTTTTCGACACTCTCCGCGCCGTAAGCCTTGGCGAACTCCTCATTCAATTCCGGCAAAACCTTTTCTTTCACTTCGACAACTTCAGTTTCGTAAACGCCTTTTTTTCCCTGCAATTCAGGCGTGACGAAATCCGCAGGAAAATCAACCGTCACCGTTCGTGTGTCGCCAGCTTTTGCGCCAATCAGTTGCTCCGCAAAACCGAGAATGAACGATGATTTATCAATGTTGACCCAGAAATTTTTCTGCTCGGTCAAACCTTTTGCGGCGGGCGCAATTTCCGTCAGGGGTTTGCCTTCAGACGTGCCGACGTAATTGATCACAGCGACATCGCCTTCCTTGATTTCGCGTTCCACCGTTTTGAAATCAGTCTGCCGTTCGCGCAAAAGATCAATCGCTTTTTGCACGTCCGCGTCGGTCACTTCTCCTTTTTCGCGCTTGGCCGAAAGACCTTTGTAATCCGGCATTTCAAATTCGGGCGCAGTTTCAATCGTCGCCGCAAATTGCAATGCCTGACCTTTGGCAAATTGAATCTCCTCAATGTCAGGATAACCGACGACATTCAACTTTTGCTCTTTGATCGCGTCGCGATAGGCGTCGGGAATTAATTTCTTTTTAACTTCGTCCTGGATGTCGGTTTCGTAGCGTTTGGCAACCATCGCTTTGGGAGCTTTCCCTGCGCGAAAACCGGGCAAGGCCGCCTGGCGCTGATAATTTTTCAACATGTCTTCGAAAGCATCATCGACTTTTTGCGCATCCACTTCCACGCGCAGCAATTTTTTGCACGGAGCCAAATTTTCAACTGTTACATTCACAATAATTATTTCGTTAATGGTTAAATCCTTTACTCGGGGCGAAAATATCCGTTGATGGCGGAGGATTCCAGGATTCGCCCAAATGCGAGCGGAAGAAACTAAGTTTTGAAAACAGCCAGGTCAAGCCGCGTCTGGCAAAACTTGGAACACTTCCCGGCAAGGCACGCTGGACAACCCCAAACTGAAGATTTACGGTCAAAACCATGAACCGAGACAGGCGGCAATTCTGTCGATGACCTAAATGTTGGGCCACTTTATACGCTATGATAGCAAACGACGAGTTCAGCAAATTGCGACTGCGAGATTTTTGCACAGACAACAAGTATTATCGTGAAGAGTTGGATGAGCACGCATTCTATCTTGAAGAGACCATTCCTGGGATTTGGTTCGGACGACCGATAATTCGACCTGATGAGACCTTTCGCATCACCGTCAGCCTCTTGGGTTTTTCAGAATATTGGGCGGACATCGGGCCCGCCATATTGGCACGACTTGGATTACCGTTCACTCGCGAGTCCACTACGGAGCATGTTTTCGAGTCGTTGGGTTTGCCTCGTATCACAGCATCAAGCAGTCCCGACGATGCGACACATCGTTCGGACATTTACCAATTTCATCTCGAAGAGGGGGGTGGCTATGAGATTGAGTGCGTATTTCTTGAGCCGGGCGCGGGCAGTGATTGGTTGCCGTGCTATCGTGTCCCCACGCGTTCACTTTGGGATGTCCGCGTCGAGAGGTCCGATCACGATTCGATAATCAAAGAGATCGAAGATAGATGTCAATGACGTGGGGCTAACCATGCCGCGCGAGTTCGGGAGTCGTGGTTGCAGTCGTTGAGGCCCGTGCGGCGGCTTCCTGAACTTCTGTCGTTACTAGCCCAACACCTCCCAAACCAGATACAACTCGTCGCCGTGACGCTTCTTTGATTTCAATTTCAAACGAATCGCATCGCTCAGTTTTTCAATTCCTTCTCCATCGGCCAATGTCGGCGCGTTGCGTCCGCCAAAAATCACCGGGCAAAGCGTTTGATAAACTCCATTCACCAAACCGGCGCGGAAAAGTGCGGCGTTGATTTCTCCGCCGCCTTCGCACAAAAGCCGTTTCACATTCCATTTCTGCCGCAGCCAGCGCAACGCTTGCGTAAAATCCAATTCGGTCTTTCCGAAAATCGCCACTTCCGCGCCCAGCTTTTCCAGTCGTGCAATTCGTTTCCGACTCGCGCGTTCCGTCGCCAAAATAATGATCGGTGAAAATTTATGTTTAAAAATCTCGGCGTTCGGATCGATGGAAGCAGAACCACTGACGACGATTCGCAAATTATATTCCGACAAACCATTTCTATTCCGCAACGCGCGATATTTTTTCCCGCCGGGACCGAGATTCACCGGAACCGAATCGACAGTGCGTGCGCCCGACATCACAGCATCAGCCTGAGTGCGCAGCTTGAGTAACAGATCGTGGTCGCGCTTGCTGCTGAACGCCTCGAACTTTCGATTGGCTGGCGCAATTTTTCCGTCCGCTGTTGTCGCCAGATTCAAATAAACGAAGGGCAAATCAGCCATGAAAAAAGTAGGCCACAGATGGACACCGATGAACACAGATAAATTGCGATGAAATCCGCGTTTCATTCAGGTATTCCGAAATCTGTGTTTCATCCGTGTTCATCTGCGGCTCTTATTCTTTTACATGGTTTGAGAGACTTTAATTCATGGAGCAGACATTCTGGTTCGCCACGGGGAGAGAGAACAGTTCTCCCACCATTGAAAACGGGCAGCATCGCGTTGATGAAATGGCGCTGTGCCAGCATTACGAACGGTGGCGCGAGGATTTTGATCTGGTGGAGGACATGGGCATTCAGTTTTTGCGTTACGGAATTCCGTTGCACTAAACATTTATCGCTCTCGAGAAATACGACTGGAGTTTTGCCGATTTGACGTTTGGCGATTTGAAACGGCGCGATATTATTCCGATTCCCGACCTTTGTCATTTTGGCGTTCCAGATTGGATCGGTAATTTTCAGAACCCAGATTTTCCCAATTTGTTCGCGGAATACGCAGCGGCATTTGCAAGCCGATTTAATTGGATCCAACTCTACACGCCGATCAATGAGATGTTTATTTGCGCGACCTTCTCGGCGCATTACGGCTGGTGGAATGAGCAATTGAAAAGCGACAAGGCGTTTGTCACGGCATTAAAACATATCGTCAAAGCCAACGTGCTGGCGATGCACGCGATTTTAAAAAAGCGTCCTGATGCAATCTTTATTCAGAGCGAGTCCTCCGAATATTTTCATGCGGAAAATCCAGCGGCGATCAGGCCGGCAGAAGTTTTGAATTCCAAAGGTTTCTCTCGTTGGATTTGAATTACGGCAAACGCGTTAATTCCCAGATGTATGAATTCCTTCTCGATAACGGGATGACACGCGAAGAATACCATTTTTTTCTAAAACACAATTTGAAGCACCATTGCATTATGGGAAACGATTACTACGTCACCAATGAACACCGCGTCAGCGCCGACGGGGGAGTTGTGGCTGCCGGAGAAGTTTTTGGCTACGACGAAATCACGTCGCAATATTACAAGCGTTACCAATTGGCCGGTCATGCACACGGAAACTAATCTTTGGGAAGGCCCGCGCGGTGACGAAGCGGTTTTTTGGTTGTGGAAACAATGGGCGAATGTTCTGCGCGTCCGCAACGACGGTGTGCCGGTAGTTGGTTTCACCTGGTATTCGCTAACTGACCAAATTGATTGGGACACAGCGTTGCGGGAAAACAATTGACGTATGACGCCAGTGGGTTTGTTTGATTTGGATCGAAAAATTCGCCCGGTGGGAAAAGTTTACAAAAAGTTAATTCAAGATTGGCAAAAAGTTTTACCGACCCAAAGCGTTTGCCTGCGCGTGCCAGTCGATTTGCCCAGTGAACAAGAGGAAAAGCACGCAGCTAAATTCCGTTTGGAATTGCGACGAAGAAAACCCACGCAATCTACAGAGCCAGATGGAAGCGATGAATACTAAAATATCCAAGACGTTCGCTGCGTCGTAGCAAAAAGTTAATTCCGATTTTTCTCGCGCCCAACTTTTTCCTGTCGCTCCACTTTTTGGGTGGGAACGTGGCGCCGGGATTCCGAGGGTGCCACCGCAGGGCGCTCCGAGCGCACTTCACGATTTATGTTTTCAGGAGCGCGATAGGTGGGTTGAGAATTCTCTGCTCCCATTGAGCGTAAAGAACGCGGTGCAGAATTATCGTAGCTGCGTGTTGGCAAATCCGGGTCGCGCCGAACTGATTCTCCTCGTGGCGACAACACTGGTTCACCACGAATAACGTTTTGTTGCGGAACAGACTCGCGTTGCCGTGAAACTTCCGCGCGTTGCAAAGATCGAGGAATTGAATTGGCTGCACCCGAATTTTGGACGGAAGCGTTTTCATCGGATCGAAGCGCACGAGGCTCCGAGTTCCCTCTTGGTAATCGCGGCGTCAAAGGGGCTGAGACGCTGCCCGGAACCGAAGGCTGTGCACCCGGCCTGATTCGAGGAGAACTATTTTGCAATGGGCGCTCGGTTGTTTGCAGGGAGCGGTCGTGATCCCTCGACACGGGGGGCGTGGCGATCGGTGAGGTCGAAGCCGATTCGTTACGCGATGTTGAACCAGCCCGGTTGATCGTTGATTCACGCCTCAATGCAGAGGGCGGCGGCTGAACAGAGGGAGCAGGAGCGGCTTTAGATTGTCGCACATTGTCGTAAGTTGACCCGATAGCAGCATCTTTCTTCGCAAGAGGGGAAAGGGGTCGGGCAAGTTTTTCCGTTGAAACGGTGCCCGTGGAAGCAGACAGTCGAGAATCAGAATGGCGCACTCGCGAATCAGAAACGTTGGGCCTAAAGACTGTGAGCGCATTGCCTTCCAATTTGTCGGCGCGCCCTGTCGGGGCTGACGTTTTTGGAAGTTCCCGCAAAGCCACCGTGTTAATTGGCGTCCTTGAAACTTTCGAAATGCGATCCCGACTAATCCCTTGGTTGATGACAGTATTATTGTTTCCGCTGATGTAATTATTCACCACCACGCTGTTTTTATAAATTGTTTTGCTATGATTTCCCGAAACGTAATAACGGGAGGGAGTTCGATCACAAAAATTTCGTGTCGGGAGGAAGCTGTAAAAATCCGCGTGCAAACCAAAGTCAAAGCTGATCCCCACATGAGCGTTCCTATAGCGGAATCCACCACCATCGAAATGAGCGCTCGGTGGGAGGGGAGCCCATCCACAATAATCATCGGTGTAACGCCAACTTACCCAGGAAGGTCCCCAGGTTGAACCGGGCACCCATACCCAGCCAAAACCGCTGTCGCGATGCCAGCGCCCATAATGGAATGCCGCCCAACCCCATGAATAATCGGACTGCCAATACCAACCGCTCGATGTATAAATCCACCGCCCCCGGTCGGAATAAGGACGCCACCCACTATTTACCAACACCACCGTTGGTTGCCAGCACCGACCATAATCCGCCACCTCAATCCAGTTGCCGTAAGGAGACAAAGTGTTTTCGAAATAGTCCACGTTAACTTCCTGGGGCGGAGTTGCGGGTGCAGACACCAAAGGAGGTTCGTTATAAGCCGGTTCGTTGGCGGACGTAGACAGTTGAGCGGAAGGGGCGACGGGAACATTGCTTGAGTTTTGGTTGGGGAGCGAAGTGCGGCTGTCGGCTATCGAAGAAGGGGAAATGTTTTCAGTTCTTTGCCGCACTAAGGAAGCCATCACAGCTTCCGAAAGACCTAAATCTTTGAGATATACAATTTCGTCAACCGAGGGATTAAACGAGCGTCCCGATTTATCCACATAGGCCAGTAAAACTTCATCGCCCACTCCAGATTGTGCTAATTTCACGACTTCTGCTATATCGGGCGACAAATTTGCGGGCGCAATAATCGCTCGGACGGGAGGGATTTCTTCCTCCACTTTTCCAGCGGGCAGCGGTCCAGCCACGGCGCTGGAGTTGGGTAAATTATTCTGTGCATTGGTGTTGGAACTTTTATCCAGGCAACCCAGAAGTACGAAGGCACCGCTGCCCGCCACCATCCATCTCCAGCCGTGTAACAATGTTGTTTTCATGATGTTTTGTAACTTCCGAAACCTCAAAAACAAGCTACTCCTTTTTTCAGCATTTTCCAAAGATTAACTATTTTTTGGGTTCTGGTAATCGGACGATATGGAGGACGAAATATTCAGGTGAACTTTGGTAGAAGTTCCGCTCGGTGCCTCGAAAAACATTGCGCCGCTCGAAGGGCTGCATCAAATTAAATCCGCTCGGCGGAGAGATGGCTGAGTGGTTTAAGGCACACGCCTGGAAAGCGTGCGTAGGTAACACTACCGTGGGTTCGAATCCCTCTCTCTCCGCCAACCGTTTTGAGAACCGCCCCGCTTTTCACATTCCGAGAATTTCCTTATAACTCCTTGGTCAGCAGTTCGCGATCTTTCCTGAGTTGTTCGACTGTTTCCCCAAACGGGATTTTACTAAGTTGATTCTTGGCCATCAAAAAACTCCCAATGGCCGCAACGAGAAAAAAACCGCTGAAACCCATTAACACTGGCAAAGCTTGTTCCCACAACGCGAAAACCACTGTTGCCATGATCGCCACCAAAATCATAAAAGCCAAAAACACGAGCGTAAATCCCCACGCCACCAAGCCCAACGCCCGACCGCGAAGCTCCTTCAACTCAATCGTAAAAAGTTCCAATCGGCTTTGCAGCACAGCAAGGGTGGTTTTCAAAAAGCGTTTCACTGAGCCAAACAAACCCGACCCTTCCGGCTCGTCATACGGTTGGGTGTGTTCTATTAGACGGCGTGCTTCCGTCTCGTCCATATCTTCTATTTTCATAAGATTCTTTGTTCGGACACTAATTTCGGTCGCCTCTCCTTCTCAGACAATCAGGCGTAACCCTGATTTTACGGCGTGACCTGATTACGATTGCGAACAAGAAATCTGCCCAACTGCCGCCATCTTCAATTTTTCCTGTTCATTCGCAGCGATCTGCCAAAATCTTCTGCCATGTCCGCAGACGCCCAACTGACTCCGATGATGGCGCAGTATCGCCGCATCAAAAGCGAACTGCCCAAGGACGCGCTGTTGTTTTTTCGCCTCGGCGATTTTTACGAATTATTTTTTGAAGACGCCCAAGCCGGCGCGCAACTTCTCAACGTTGCCCTGACCAAACGCGGCATCGTCCCAATGTGCGGAATCCCATTTCACGCCGCCAACGGCTACATCGCAAAAATTCTGCGCGCCGGACGCAAGGTCGCGATTTGCGATCAAGTCGAGGAAGCGCGCCCCGGCCAACTCGTCAAACGCGAAGTCACCCAAATTCTTTCGCCGGGAACGCACTTCGATGAACGGTTGCTCGTCGCGGAACGAAATAATTTTCTCGCGACGATTTCTACTTCGGGAAAAACATTTGGACTCGCGCTGGTTGATCTCACGACGGGCGATTTTAAAACCACGGAAATTGAAGGCGATGCGGCTCTTCGCGCTGAATTAGAACGATTGCGGCCTGCGGAAATTATTTTTCCCGATGAAAATCTTTCGCTGAAAACACTGCTTCATGGAACGGCTATTTGCAGCGGCTACGACGATTGGGTGTTCGCTGCTGAAACCGCGCAATTTACCGTGCGCGATCATTTCAAAGTCGCGACGCTCGATGGTTTCGGCCTGAAAAATCGCGACGCCGCCATAGGTGCAGCGGGTGCTGCGTTGCATTATTTGGCGCAACACCTTCGTCGCGATCTCTCGAACCTCACGCGAATTTCATTTTATCAACCCAGCGATTTTCTCGCGCTCGACGCCACGACGCTCCGCAATCTGGAAATTCTTGAACCGCTTCATCGTGATGCGCCGCGCAACACCTGTCTTTACGGCGCGCTCAATCGCACCGTCACGCCGATGGGCGCGCGCCGTCTGCGCGATTGGCTTTCGCAGCCCCTCGCCAGCGTCGAGCCAATTCAACAGCGACAGGAAGTTGTTAAATCGTGGATCGAAAATTCTTCCTCGCTCGAAAATTTCCGCGCTCAACTGACCGAAGTCCGCGACCTCGAACGCACCATTGGCCGTCTCTGCGCCGGAACCGGCAACGCCCGCGATTTGCTCGCCCTCAAAATTGCGCTCGAACAAATCCCATCGCTCAAAAAAATTCTCAACAACATGGTAGGGACGAGTTCCACCTCGTCCCAAACATCTCTGCGCGAGCTACCGATGGAAAAAATAGTCGAGGACGCGGTGGAACGCGTCCCCGCCAAATTGTTGGAAAATCTGAGCGCGCAACTTTCTGAATCGCCCGATCTCGTGGAATTGATCGGTCGCGCGATTGTGGATGAACCGCCGCTTGCGTTGAAAGAAGGCGGAATCATCCGCGATAATTTCGATGAAAATCTTGATGAAATAAAACGCGCCACAACCGACGGAAAAAACTGGATCGCGAAATTGCAGCAGGATGAAATTGAGAAAACTGGAATTACTTCGTTGAAAGTGCGATTCAATTCCGTCTTCGGTTACTACATCGAAATCACGCGCTCAAACCTCGACAAAGTTCCGCAGAATTACATTCGCAAACAAACCATCGCGAATGGCGAACGCTTCATCACACCCGAGTTGAAAGAGATGGAAGGCAAAATTCTCGGTGCGGAAGAACGCAGCGTGAAATTGGAATACGATCTTTTCCTCCGCGTGCGCGAAGAAGTTCTTGGTCAGTTAGCGCAAATTCAAACGACGGCCTCCGCACTGGCGCAACTTGATGTGCTCGGCTCGTTCGCCGAAACTGCACGGCTCTACAATCATTGTCAGCCGACGATCGGCAGCGATGGTGTTCTGCAAATTTCCGAAGGACGACATCCGGTTCTCGACCAGGTGTTGACTGAAGAACGATTTGTTCCAAACGACACTGCGCTTGCGAGCGTCGCAACGTTTGGAGTTCCGCCTTCAGGCGGTCCGGTTGGCGATGCAACAAAACCGCCTGAAGGCGGAACTCCAAACTTCGCCCAGATCGCGCTCATCACCGGGCCGAACATGGC
>JBDSYB010000264.1:0-3688 GCA_039925885.1 Verrucomicrobiota bacterium | reverse complement strand
TTTTTGAAACACGATTGGCAAAACAATAGAGGATGAAAGACGGCGGATGGAAGATTGAAATAGTTCCCAGCGCCTAACGCTGATGCAGGGCAGGCTTTCCAGTCTGCCGGTTCACCGGACTTCCAAGTCCGGTGTTCCTTCGGGCGACAGGAAAGTCGCCCGCACCGGCAGGCTCGAAAGCCTGCCCTACAGGTTTCACAATTCATCTTCGCGCTCGGCGTAAAATAGTTGATAGGCGCGGTCGTAATCGGCCTCGGGAACTAAAACTTTGGCAACTCGGTTTAAGTCTTCGTCGTCGTTGGGCAAACTTGGATCTTCAAATTCCTGCGTGGCGTTGATGCCGTGCTTTTCCAACATCATTACGAGCATTTCGACGTTGATAATCGGGCCAGTGTAAAAAAGTTTCACAACGTTTTAGTTTTTTCGGAAGCTTCCTGAACGCGTTGCAAAATCACGTCGGCGATGTGCGGTTCGTTGCCGATGCTGGCGGAATACCAAACATGTTTGCCGTTTTTTTCGGTGGGATTGCGCCAAGTCGGTTGACCAGCTTTGAAACGATCCTGCACGGTTTTTTGCGGCTCGCCCAACATGACCGGAATGTCCTCGAACGAATGCAAACCGTCGCTGATGAAAAAGGGGACCATCACGATATTCTTTGTCTGGGCGAGTTTGTAGCAGTCGGCGATGCGCGGATCTTCCTCCATGAACACGGGGTGAACATCCGCATAAACATTCAGCGCACGAATCAACTCCACCTGATGCTCAATGGCTTTGCGGGAATTTTCGTTGTTGCTCGTGCCGTGACCCGCAATGAAAAGCGTTATTTCGCGCGGCTTGGGTTGGCGCGGGAAGGGGAATTTTGCGACAACTTCCTCGGCGCGAGCGAGCAACACGTTCGTCATGCTGTCGTGCGTTCCAACCGGGCCACAGTAAAAAAACGTTTGTTCGCCCCGTTTTTCAATGAGGGGGAAACATCGAACACCCAACATCGAACGTTGAACATCGAATCCTAATTCGCGCGGAATGACCTCCTCGGTGAAATAGCCTTCACTGATAAAAAACGGCACGATGAAAACGCGCGGTGCAAAAATTCCGCGCAAAACCTGGGCGAGATACGGTTCCTGTTTCCAGAATGTCTCCTGAACTTGCGCGAAAATATTTCGACGGCGCAATTCGTCCGCGTGTTGAAAAGTGGGCGCGGCGGAATCGGCGTTCAAAGTTGAACCGTGCCCGACCAACACTAAGGCGGCATCTGAAAAGTTTTCGCTCACAAAGAAATAAAACCACCAACTCACTCGGACACAAAGAAAAAGCTGTGGGAGGAATGACCGCACAGACGCAGAGGCGCGGAGACGGCAACAAATTAAATCCGCGCCTTCGCGGTCTCCGCGGTTAAAATGGATTTTCCGATTGACCGCTGCGGCGGTGCCTTCTACCAATTACACCTCATGCGCAATTATCTCATTTGTTTGTTCACTTTTTGCTCCATCGCGTCGCAGGCGCAAGTTCCTGAATGGATTTGGCATTCGAACAACGGCGCGGCTGCCACCAACAACGAAGATCGATTTTTTCACAAAACGTTTGTCGCTGAAAAGAAGCCAGAGTCGGCCATCCTCTCCATCGCGGCCGACGATCAAGCGAACATTTGGGTGAATGGGAAAAAACAGCGCGAGGTCACTGGCTGGAATAATTCCGTTAATCTCGACATCACAAAAGACGTTAAAGAAGGAACCAATTCCATTGCGATTCACGGTTTCAGCACCGCGGGCGAGGCGGCGTTCATTGCCAAATTGACGATGAGTTTTGGACAAAAGAAAAGGTCGGTAATAGTGACCGACACCAGTTGGAAATCGGCCATCGCTTCTGAGAAAGGTTGGGAGATGAGCGATTTTTCCCCGGGAACAAATTGGATCGCAGCCGTGGGCAAAGGAAAACTCGGCGTCGCTCCGTGGGGCGATGTCATGAAAGTCGCGGAGGCCACGCGCGCCGAAGATTTGACACTTCTGCCCGGCTTCAAAGTTGAGCTGCTCCATTCTGCGCAAGCCGGCGAAGGCACTTGGATTTGCATGACGATCGATGACAAAGGGCGATTGATTATTTCACCCCAGGCCGATGATTTGTCGCTCTGGCGGATCACGCTGGATGACAAAGGCCAGATTTCGAAAATGGAAACAATCCCTGCACCGATTCGTCAAGCGATGGGGCTTCTTTACGCGAACGAGAGTCTTTACGCCAACGGCCACGGCCCAAGTGGAACCGGCCTTTATCGTCTCGTGGATAAAAATAAAAACGACCAGTTCGACACCAATGAATTTGAGTTTCTGAAAACATTCAAAGGTGAAGGCGAACATGGTTATCACGCCGTTGTAGAAGGGCCTGACAAAAAAATTTATGTGATGAATGGCAATCACACCAAAATTCCGGATGGCCTTTCCACAAATTCTCCGCACAAAAATTATGACGAAGACTTTTTGTTGCCTCGCCAATGGGACGCGGGCGGACATGCCGTCGGAATTCTCGCGCCGGGAGGCCACGTTCTTCGCACTGATGCCGACGGAAAAAACTGGGAATTGATGCTGGGCGGTTTTCGCAACACTTATGATTTTGCGTTTAACACGGATGGCGAAATGTTCGGGTTCGACAGCGACATGGAATGGGAATGGGGGATGCCCTGGTATAAACCGACGCGCATTTTGCATTGTGTGAGCGGGGCGGATTTCGGCTGGCGTGCCGGCAGCGCAAAATGGCCCGCGTATTACGCCGATGGTTTGCCTGCTGCGGTGAACATTGGAATCGGTTCGCCCACGGGTGTGAAGTTCGGGACCAAAAGCAATTTTCCTGAAAAATATAAAAACGCGCTTTTCGCAATGGATTGGTCTTACGGACGAATCCTTGCGGTTCACCTAAAACCAATCGGCGCGAGTTACTCGGCGACCTACGAAAATTTTGTCAAAGGCAAACCGCTTAACGTCACTGATTTGGAGTTTGGGCAGGACGGCGCGATGTATTTCATCACTGGCGGACGCGGCACGCAATCGGGATTGTATCGGGTGAGTTCTGAAGGCTCCGGAACAGAGGAAATAAAATCGAGGGATGAGTTGGCCGCAGAAAAGCTATCGATGGAGGCGCGCAAAACACGTCGCCAATTGGAAGAGTTTCACGGAACAACAAATCCGCACGCCGTTGAAACGGCGTGGCCGTTTTTGAAGAGTGAAGATCGGTGGCTGCGTTACGCAGCGCGCATCGCCATTGAAGCCCAGCCGGTTTCGCAATGGAAAGACCGGGCGATCAACGAACAAGATATCGAAGGCGGCCTGGCTTCTTTGATGGCGCTGGCACGGGTCGGAGGGAAAGAAACGCAAAAAGAATTGCTGATGGCGTTGAAGAAATTTCCGCTGGATTCACTGAACGAAACGCAAAAGCTCGAGAAATTACGGGTGATCGAGTTGAGTTTTATACGCCAGGGCAAACCCGCGCCTGAACTGGCAAAAGTCGCCACGGAAAAACTTAGCGCGCAATATCCGGCTAAAACCGAATCGCTCAATCGCGAGCTTTGCCAGCTGCTCATTTTCCTGGAGGCACCCGGCGTAGTGGAAAAAACTTTGGATTTACTCGACAAAGCCAAAACGCAGGAAGAGCAAATTCATTACATTTTTTATCTGCGAAATTTAAAGACCGGCTGGACGAT
>JBDSYB010000263.1:0-13283 GCA_039925885.1 Verrucomicrobiota bacterium | reverse complement strand
TCTTCGCAACGTTCGAGCAGAATTTTTTCCGCAGGCAAACTTTGTTGATTCGCCAGCTCGCCGAAATCGAGTGCGACGTTTGTCGTTCCCAAAATGCGTTCACGAAATTGGGCAAGATTTTTCAACCGTTTTTCCGCCGGAATTATTTCGGTATCGGCAATCGTGTCGCTGGCGCGCGCGAGCAAATACGCGAGAGAAATTTGCAGACGAATCGCACCGGGCAAAATCCGCATCGTCAAATAAAACGAGCGCGAGGTTTTTTTGAGTAAATCGTTTAGGGCCGGATTCACGAGTGCGAAGAGAAAATCACCACAAAACTTTTACGGAATATTTTGAAAATTCTGGATCGCGGGTAAGAATCGTCATTTCATCGGAAGTCGCTTGTGCAATTAATAATCGGTCAAATGGATCGCGATGATGAAACGGGAGCGAGACAATCCGGTTCAAATGTCCGCAGGAAATCGGAAGCAAATTAAATCCATTGATTTCTAGTTGTTGTGGAAAAACCTGATCAAATGGCCGCGGCAGCTTCACTTTGCCAAGACTTAATTTGATTGCGATTTCCCAAAGACTCGCCGCGCTGACGAATTTTTCGCTTTCTGGATTTTCAATATTCTTTCGCGCGGAATCACTCAATTGCGAATCGTTGCTGATAAACCAAAGCAATGCGTGCGTGTCGAGCAGCAGCTTCATTTCATGAAATCTTTAAAATCATCCAGCGGCGCATCGAAGTCGGGGGACATCCAGATTTTGCCCGACAAGCTGCCGACTTCGGGATGGGCGTGCTTGTGCAAAGAAACGGCGGAAAGTTTTGCTTTCGGCTCTCCATTTTCCGCGATGATGATTTCGTCTCCTCCCGCAACCTGATGGAGCAAATCAGGAAGCGTAGCTTGGGCTTTTTCAAGACTGACTGTTTGCATAGCTGCTGCGAAGAGTAATCAGTTTAATGGCAATTGCAAATCTTCCACTGCTTCGTATTTTGCAACCGCACCGATAGAGGCTTGGAATGAAACTGAATAACACTCCGCCGCCGGACGTATCAGCCGTTAAAATCACCGACGAACGGTTGACGTTCGAACGGTTGACGTTCGATTTGGAGGATGGACGAATCGTCAGCGTGCCGCTTTCGTTTTATCCGACGCTCCAATTCCCAACCAAGCGTGAGCGAATGGATTTTGAAATCTGCCATTCGTCGATTTATTGGCCGAAGTTGGATTGCGACATCAGTTCCCATTGCCTGCTGCGTGGAGCCAAGGAATCCCGCAAATCTGTCGAACGCGCCGGGCGAAAAAAAAACGAAGCTTGCCTCAGCTTAACTGAACAAATTGAAAAATTATTCTTGGCTGGCCTCCACACTTCCATCCGCCTTGAGCACATGCTTGTGCAACGGGCAAACTGCGAGAGCTTCATTCAAATTTCTTTCATTAACTTCTCTGCCCGTGCGCAAGCGATAGCTGATATTCGCTGATTGCAATTGAGGAAAGCCGCTCGCGCTTTTTTTCGATAAATCTGCCGGACAAACGAGGACTCCGGGTGTTCCAAGCGTGTCCGACAATAATCGAAAGTGAGCTATAGCATTTGCATCGAAGCCAGCCTTGTCTCGATTGCACAACTCCAAGGTGCCGCCTTTGTTTGTGCTGACGTTAAATTGATATTGATCACCATTCTCGACAGACCAGAGCAGAAAACTAACACCGAGTTGTCTCAAGTTGTTGACGCAAGTTTGGCTCGCAACATCTCCTGATGGTTCTGGATCGCTCGTTGAAGCAAATCCCGCCACGGTCCAAATGTTAGTGGCAGGCCGGAACCAAATCGATCCACTGAAGGTGAACTTATCTCCGCTTCGTTCAACTTGGATGGCCCGCTCTCGAACTGATTTGTTGGCAGTATTTGAGCGACTTGACGGAAACGTTTTAAACGTTAATGGCCGGTCATGGTAGTTGATGACCCAAAAACATTGGTCCAAAACCTGCACCTCGCTTTGAAATTCCATTTCACAAAAGATCCGATCATCCAGTTCAACATCCGTAAATTTGGTTTTTGTGGGCTTGAAACTAATGAGTTTGATTTTGCCCTCTGATTGTTCCTTGATTCGGTTCTCGAAAGCCTGTTGTGCTTCGGAAGCAACAGGCCCGCCAGCAAAGATTTCACCACTCGATGTAACCGAAAGCCGCAACTCGCCGTGAACAACCGCGCAAATAAAACAGATAACGAATGAGAAGCTGATGGCTAATCTGTTCTTTTCGGCTGAATGTTTTCGCTTCATTTCGATGGTCTAGCTGAGTTAAGGAGCTTTTTCCAGCGATCAAGTTGCTTTGCGACTTCCTTCGTTCCCGGTGCGCCGATGAGATCTCGCTGCGACATCGCCTTCTTCAAATCGAATACCGCGAGCGCATCTGCACCAAAAATTTTGTCCACTGACTGAAGTTCCGGGAGCGAAAGTTTGTTCAATGGTTTCTTAAATTTCTCCGCGAGGCCGACGATTGCGCCGACGACGTGGTGCGCTTGCCGAAACGGCATTCCTTTGCGCACGAGATAATCGGCCAAATCAGTCGCGAGCAACGCGGGATCGCTCGCAGCGTTCGCGCAAATCGTTTTGTTAATTGAAGTATTTTGAAACATCGCGGACATCAAACGCGTCGTGGCGCGGACGGTGTCGGCGGTGTCGAACAGGCGCTCTTTGTCCTCCTGCAAATCGCGATTGTAAGTCATCGGCAAACCTTTCAAGAGCGTGAGCAGTGAAACAAGATTGCCGAACACGCGACCGGTTTTCCCACGCGTCAATTCCGCAATGTCGGGATTTTTTTTCTGCGGCATGAGCGATGAACCAGTGGTGTAGGCATCCGCGATTTTTATGAAATTAAATTCGGCACTCGCCCAAAGAATCGTGTCTTCGGCGAGACGCGAAAGATGCATCGCTAGAATTGCGGCGACGCTGCAAAATTCCAGGGCGAAATCGCGGTCGCTCACGGCGTCCATCGAATTTTGCGTGAGTTGCGCTTTTCCTTTTGCGTCAACGAAACCGAGCTTTTTCGCAACGAATTCGCGGTCGAGCGGCAAAGTGGAACCGGCAATCGCGCCGCTGCCGAGTGGACAAATATTCACGCGCTGAAAACAATCGCCGAGCCGCGCGTAATCGCGTTCCAACATCTCGACATACGCGAGCAAATGATGCGCGAAATAAACGGGCTGCGCGCGTTGCAGATGCGTGTAGCCGGGAATAATCACGTCAGAATTTTTCGCGCCGAGTTCGACGAGAGATTTTTGCAACGCACGAATTTCGCTGGAGAGTTCGGCGATCTCCTCGCGAAGCCACATGCGAATATCGAGCGCGACTTGATCGTTGCGGGAACGGGCGGTGTGAAGTTTCGCGCCAGCGGGAACGCGGCGCGTCAATTCCGCTTCGATGTTCATGTGGACATCTTCGAGTTCCATTTTCCACTCGAACTTATTGTCGAAGATTTCCTGGCCGATTTCTTCGAGGCCTTTGGTGATTTGCGCGAGCTCAGTTTTTGTGAGAACGCCGATTTTCTGCAACATCGTGGCGTGCGCGATAGAGCCGAGAATATCGTGTTCCCACAGCCGCCAATCGAAAGAAATGGATTCGGTAAATTGCGCGACATCGGCGCCGGGACCGCTGGCGAACCGTCCGCTACGAGAAACTGGAGAAGATTTTTTCATGCCGTTCAGTCGCGCCGAATGTGCGACGAACGAAAACGAAAGTCACGCGGGAAAGAAACTACAGTGGTAAAATCCGAACACGGGTGCGGGCTGGCTCAATTACAATCAACGCTCCGTTCTCCAACTCGACGCGAAAATCCCGCAATACTCGACTCACCACTTCGGGCAATTCTTCGGACAGCAGATCAAGCGTGCGAAGCTGAATGACGCTGGGTTTTGTTCCACGCGTTGAAGCAAGGATGGCGCTGAAATCCAAATCGTGGCTCAAAACAATGAAATCATTCTCACGCGCGTAATGGAAAATTTCTTCATCCTCGGCGCGCCTATTTCCAATCGTGGACCAATGATCGGATGAAATTTTTAGGAGAGACAGCGCTACTACCCAATCGGGCGACAGATTCATGTCGATCAGGATTTTCATCCGGCAGCCAGCGGAACTTCAATTTCCTCAGAACGCCAGGCAGCATACGAAAGAGCTTCAACAATGTCGCCAGCTTCCAAATAAGGATACGCCTTTAAGATTTCTGCGTGGGAACGTCCCGCCGCGACTAGACCGACAATTGTTCCGACCGTAACCCGCAGACCGCGCAGGCAAGGTTTGCCGCCCATGACTTTCGGATTAAACGCTATGCGGTCGAATTTCATGCGGCAACGATAACATTGGAAGAAAGCTCCGCCAACTCAATTGCCGGTGCGGGAAACTGGAACTGGTCGCTTTCTTAATGGGCTGGAAGCAATGGAAACACTGCGATCCCGAAGTTTCTCCAAAATTTTTACCTTTTCAGAAAAAGGAAGCACGGCCAAACGGTTGCGTGTCTCGCGTTTGCTTTCCAAAATTTTGCGCATCCATTCGCTCATAATTTCTTCAGAAATCTATCGCCGAACGCCTCCCATTTTTCAAGCAACTGATGTCGCGCAAGGATTTCGTTGAGCTTATTCGAGTCAAGAATTCCGCCGTCAATAAATTGCAGAATCCGGCTGTAATCTTTGGGCCGACCGAGTTTCAAGGCGATGGCGACCAGATGCTCCGCCGTCATTACTCGCGTCCGAACTCCATCGAGTTGCGTTTCAATTGCCCGCTCCAAAGCTTCTTCTTCCAATGGGTTCCCGGTTGGCAAAAACTGCACCGGCCAATCTTCAATAATGACGTATTCGTTTTCAGTTTTGCAGCCGCGCGCGGTCAAATATTCGTAAATGGGCGAAAGCGTGAGCAACAAATTGCCGGCGTCTTTTTGAAACGTAACAAAAATATCAATGTCGAGTGTCGCGAATGGTTCCAGATAAAAAGTCGCGCCAACCGCGCCGCCAATGGCGTATTTTCCAATCACGCCGTCGTCCTGCATTTGATTGATCACTGCCAGCGTGGCTTTCACAAAAGAGGGAAAACTGGAGAAGATTTTTTCATGCCGTTTAATGGCGCGAATGTGCGACGAACAAAAAAGAAAGTCACGCGGGAAACTTTTGTCTCAAATCTTTTTAGCCCGACGGCTGAGCGACCTGCGAACTAAATAAAAAATTACACTCAATACTAAGATCAAAATCCCAACACCCTTAACGACCATCGTTTTTGTTTCTTTAGCATGTTTTCGGGAATCAATGATATATCCCTCAATTTCTGAGATTTTAGTTTCCAAAATTTCTTTTTGAGTAGAACTCAGGGCGATTGCCCTTTTAAAAGCCGCAGCAGCCAAATTGAAATCCCGCTTCGTCAGACATACAATTCCCAACATTGTGAAACAGGCAGGTTGTTTCAGATTTAAACTCGCCATGTATAGCACACCTTCTTCAAATTTTGGATCCGATGCCAAATCCCACTTTAGGGAATAAGGCGGAAGCGAAATTTTTCCAATTTTGTCGATCTTCCATTGGGGAAGAAGAGCCAGTGTATTGGTATCTTTCAGATCGAGTTTTGCAATTTCTGGAAAAGCTTTCGTTTGATTACCCACCATATAGAGATCGGGAGCCGGAGTTGTAAGGAAGAGTTCAGTCCATTCGTCCACATAGACGTGCTGCTTTTGATATTCCGCATTGCGGGAAAGATATTGAAGCAGAGCCAGGTGATATTTTTCCAAACCGAAGCGCTTCAGGATTTATTTCCAAATCGCGCGCGATTTCCTTCTCGGCCTCTTGATAACGACCAAGCAAATGATACGCAGTGCCGAGATTGGCGTGAACGCCGTAATCAGAATCAAATTTTTTTAAGATTGGCTCCAAAAGGTTCACCGCCTCTTGGGGCTGGCCAAGTCGAAGATGAGCACCGGCCAAATTATTCCACCAAGCGGCTTCGTCTTCTCGCGGAGCAGATTTTAAATCGGCAATTCTTTTGCGCAGTTGAGATGCATCTGTCGTATCTTTTCTTGTTCCAAAGATGACTTCTGCAATTTCTGGCTTTTTCTTTTTCTCGTTATCCAAGGTGTCAGCATCCCAAATGCAAGCGCTCACAATAAATGACTTCAGCAAAAATGCCGCGACGAGAAAGGTTCTCAGAATGAAAGAAAGATTTTTCATGCCGGTCAGTCGCGCCGAATGTGCGACGAACAAAAACGAAAGTCACGCGGGAAAGAAGTTACCGCGTCTCACGGCAATAATGGACAATTGTGGTGCTTTCGTTAATTTTCCGATCATGCATTGCATCGTGACGGCTGGGCCGACTTATGAACCGCTGGATGAAGTGCGGCGGTTGACGAATTTTTCCTCGGGCAAATTAGGGTCGCAACTGGCCGATTTTTTGGTCGCGCGCGGTCACGAAGTTACATTGCTTTACGGTCATTACGCGACGTATCGCGAAAAGCAAACTGCGCAAAACATCCTTCCTTTTGATACGACGGAAAACTTGCGGGAAAAGTTGGCGTCGTTTGGCAGCCAAAATATCGGCGCGGTTTTTCATGTGGCGGCGGTAAGCGATTTTGGTTTTGGAAAAGTCTGGGAGCGTGATGCGGCTGGCGAATTGCGCGAATTGAAGTCCGGCAAAATTTCTTCGCGCGCTGGCACGCTGCTCGCGGAATTGGTCTCAACGCCGAAAATAATTGCGAGCCTGCGCGGATATTTCGCAAAAAGCTGCTTAGTGGGTTGGAAGTATGAAATTGATGGGGGTCAGAATGGCGTGCTCGACAAAGCGAGGAAACAAATTCGCGAGAATGACACTGATGCCTGCGTCGCCAATGGCAATGCGTATGGCGATGGTTTTGGATTGATTCATCGCGATGGAACGCAAGCGCATCTCTCGAATGCGATGGAACTTTTTACGGCTTTGGAAGAGTTGGCGTTGCGAAAGAATTTATAGTTCAAATTTTACCACCCGGCGCAGGCCCATTCGATATGGGATTCGCCCCAACATCCATGAGAGCGCCAGAAATCCACACCATGTTACCAGAGAAAATGGCAGCGAAGGATTTCCGCGCGGTCCCCAGGGCGAACCGACGGCGAGCAGGGTGATCGATCCAACAATGTAAATAAAACTCAACACCAGACAAAATGTGCCGCCAAACCCACTGACAATTTTGCTGGGATTATCTTCTTTGAAATTCGGATAAAGTGCGCCCAACCCAATAGCCAGCCCGGTGAGGACGAACGTCATTACGGCGATAATTCCGGTTAAATAAATTATCCGATGCCACGGCAATTTAAGCATTGTGCAGGAAAGAATCATCAATCCAACCGTCACGATTAACGCGCCGATGCTGGCCAGCCAAAATTTGATGCGCACGATTTTTACGAGGCCGAGCGGAGCCATGCCGACGATCCAAAGGCGTTTTCCTTCGAGCGAAAATTGCGGATAAACAAAACGCGTGGTGAGAGTGGCGAGGTTCAAAGCGCACGCGCCCAGGTTCAAATAGGAAACCAAATGAATCCAAAATGGATCGGTCAATTGTTGGGAGAAATGGCGGAGGTTGATGATGTAAACACCGATCAAACCAAAGAGCACGAGCGTCTGGCCCCATTGCGCCGTGTCGCGCCAAAACATCCGAACATCTTTGACGATCAAGGCGCGAACATCGGGCGAAAGTTTGGGTGAGAGATGGAAAATTTTTTCCGCCGCGCCTTCGCCATAATAAAAAACGTTTTTGCGATTGCGCCATTCCCGCAGCCATTCCCATTGGCCAAAAACTGCGCCGCGGCTGTGGACGTTGGAAAAGGCGTCATAGAAAATTTTCCCGCTGTAATTGAGCGCGAGGTAGCCGAAAAAAAGGACGTAGCTCAGGAGCAAAAGCATGTAAAAAATCGCGTCGCGCAGGGAGCCTTCCGCCCATTGCAAAACGCTGTAGGAAAGCCATTCGCTGGGCAGCAATTTGCTTTGAGAAAATTGCGTTCGCATGAGCAAACGGTCCATCAAAGCCAGCACGCGTGTTTCGGAAGGATCGTCCGAAACCATCTCAGGTTTGAACCAAAGCGCGACAGAAACCAGCACGACGGCCGCCACGCAAAATCCAATTATTTGAAAGGAACGGCGGTCGAGAAACCGGGCGAGAGTTATGGCGATCCATGCGCCGCCGACGCCGGGCAGGACAATGAACAATCCAATCAAGACTATGGTGATGATGTAAAAATGCCAGGGCGCTCCGTGATTGAGGCCAAAGGCAGCGAGCAGGGGCGCAATTAAAAAGACAAACGCCCAGGACGCCAGCAAAACGGATTCGATAAATTTCCATCGAAAAATTGTTTCATAGGCAACGGGGAGTGGCAGGAGGAAATTCGTTTCCCGGTTTCGAAAAAAATTTGTGTAGCTGATGACTAGATTGCTGAAGAGCAAAAGAATAAAAAGAAAAGCAAAGAGCAGGAAGAGAAGCCGCTCGATGAGCAACGTGCCTAAGCCGGGGAACGCGCTTAAAAAATTTAGCCCGAGCCAAAAGAGCCAGAAAGCGATGGCAAAATAACCGAAAATAAAAAGACCGATGAGTGCGGAGAGAAGACGGGATTGGCGTCGAACGGAATTTAGTTTGCGCCAGGTTTGCCGCAGATTGACCTGAATCAAAAGCAGGAGCGGCGCAGGAATCTTTTCAGGAGCGGCAGGCATTGAGTCAACCCAGCGCGGCAAATTTCTCGCGGGCGTCCATCAGAAATTCGATGTAGAAGGCCAGTCGCGATTTCAGTTCAGAGCGGGAGACGATGGAATCGATCAGGCCGTGATCCAAAAGAAACTCGGCGCGTTGAAAACCGGGAGGCAATTCCGCTTGGGTAGTGTCCTTGATGACGCGCGGCCCGGCGAAGGCGATCATCGCGCCCGGTTCCGCTAAAATGATGTCGCCCACGCTGGCAAAACTGGCTGTGACTCCGCCGGTGGTTGGATCGGTCAAGACACTGATGTAAGGCAATTTATTTTTTGCATGGTAGGCCAGCGCTCCGCAGGTTTTGGCCATTTGCATCAAGCTGAAAGTGCCTTCCTGCATCCGCGCGCCGCCGCTTGCCGAGACAATAATCACCGGTAAGCCTTTGGCTGTCCCGGCTTCAATCAGACGGGTTAATTTTTCGCCCACCACAGAACCGAGCGAGCCGGCAATAAAACTGAAATCCATGACGCCTAGTGCGACGCGGTGCCCTCCAATTTTTCCGATGCCGGTGACGACCGCTTCCTTCAGGCCCGAAGCTTTTTGATGCTTTTCGATGCGTTCCGGATAAGGTGTTTTGTCGGTGAATTCCAGCGGATCAACGCTCGTCATGGATGCGTCCATTTCCTCGAACGAACAGGTTTCGACGAGAGAATTGATCCGCTCCCGGGCGCTCAGATAAAAGTGATGGGAACACTTCGGACAGACCTTCAAATTTTCGTCGAGTTCTTTGTCATAAACCATGCTGTTGCATTTAGGGCACTTGGTCCAAAGGCCTTCAGGGATGTCGCGTTTTCTGGCTTTTGAAGTGCCGAGCCGTGGTTTTTTAACGAAGCTCGTTTCAGAACCTGCGGGGGGCGGAGTCACCGCCGGCTCCATCGTTTCGAGTCCCAACGTTTTTTTCTGAAATGAAGTCGTAGCCATTTGCGTCGTGAGAGTAGCGGTTAAAACCTTAATTGAACCACTTTATTGTTCACAGTTTATAGGCCGCGCGCAACTGTCCAGACGCAAATTTCGCCCGCGCCCGCTTTCTGCAAAACTTTTGCGCAGGCGCTGGTCGTGGCACCAGTCGTTAAAACGTCATCCAATAAAACGATTTTTTCCCCGTTCAAACGCGCATTGTTCTTCATGCGAAAGGCGCGTTGAACGTTGGCCATCCGTTGGGGCCGCGTCAATTCTGTCTGGGTGCGAGTCGGTTCCACGCGTTCGAGCAGCGAGGCGTTCATGGAAATTTTTGTGGCGCAAGAAAGTTGTTTTGCGAGTCGCTCAGCCTGGTTGAATTCGCGCTCGCGTTTTTTCAAGGGATGCAACGGAACCGGGACAATAAAATCCCACGATTGCGTTTCCAAAACCGGTTTGGCGGCACGGATCAAGAGGTCAGCCAAGAACGGTTCGAACCAAAGTGCGCAGGAATATTTATAGCGATGAATCACATCGAGAACAAGATTTTTGGCGACCACAGCTGAGCGGGCGGACGTAAAATAGAGTTCCATTTCGCGGCAATTGGAACATTCAAAAGCGGTGGTGATTTCGCCTTCATATGGCAGACCGCAACGTTCGCAAAAAGGAGGTTTTATGAAACGCACGTTCCGCCAGCAATCCGCGCAGACAAACCCTTCTTTGGGAGTAGCTCGCTGGCCGGCGCAAATCTGACAAACCTCGGGATAAAATAAACTCAGACCGGCATTGATCCACTTGCGCGGCACGGAAAAATCAGTGAGTGACATACACAGGTTGTTTTTGTTTGAAGATGACCGCTGCAAGAACCGCCAGGAGAACCACCGACGCGGCCCAGCCATCGATCATTTTCGATCCGCCCCAAATGACGCTGGGTGCAGCGGGAGATTTATTGGTCAAAAGACTGAGGGATCTCAGCCAAAAAATCCAACCCGCATGAAGGCCGATGGAAAAAAACAAATTACCGGTGCGTTGAAAAGCCCAGGCGAGAATGCCGCCGACGAGAAATAAATTTATGAAACCCGGCACAAGCGCGTGGAGATCAATAAAACCGCGAAACATGCTGCCCAAGGTGAAAAAACCAGAAAGCCAGTTGATCACTACCGGGGACTCGGCTTTGCCAAAAAAATGGCACAGCGCAAACACGGCGCTGCTAATAATGAGTGCGTTGAGCCAGGAGATGGTTTTTCTCAGCGCGCCGAAAAAAGCGCCTCGATAAAGAGTTTCTTCCAAAAAGGCCACTACAACGGCGGTGGTGGCAGCCCTGAACAGTCCCATAAAAATCGTTTGCAAGGTTTGTTGAAAATCCAGAGTGCGGACGCCCGCCAGAACAATTCCTATCGCCAAAATGGCTAGAGATGCAAATCCGAGAAGAAATCCTGCGACCGAATTTCGCCAGTGGCGAGGAAAAGTCGCTAGACCAAAGTCGCGGCCCGGTGAAATATTCAAGGCGCGCAAAAACGGCCAAACTCCCACAATGGCGAAAAATAAAAGCGACCGGTTCACAGAACGATGGAAAGGTTCACCCGCGAATTTTCCGGCCAACGAACTGTGACGGGAAATAATTTGGACGCTTTGATATAATAATGGAGAAAGCAGCGCCGCACCTAAAAACACGAAAATTAAATAAATGATCAACAGACGAATGGGCCGCACCGCGGGAGAGTAAATTTGGCCGCAACGCGCGCAAGCTCATAATCCTTTGCAAAAAGCGGGCGTGACGCTTAAATTCTCGCGGATTGTATGGATATTAATTCGCTAGAGGCGCTCGGTCAGAAACCGGCGTCAAAACAGTTCGGGCAGTTCCGTTTGCAGGAATTGATCAATAGCGGCGGCATGGCGGACATCTGGGTCGCCACGGACGCCGCCGGAAAAACCTTCGCGCTGCGTCATTTGCAGGCCGCTTTGAAATTAAATTTTGTGGCGCGCAAACGCTTTGTTCATGGATGTGAAATCCTTTCTAAAATTCATAATCACGAGAACGTCATCAACTACGTCGAACACGGCAAAATAGAAAGCCTGCCATATTTGTTGATGGAATATGTGGAAAGTTCGAACCTGAAACAACTCATGTTGCGCACCGATGCTGTGTTGGTGGACAACGTCGCGGATATTTTAATCGACATGGCGCTGGCCATTGAACATGTCCATGACGCCGGTTTCATGCATCTGGATTTCAAACCGGAAAATCTTTTGGTGACGCGCAATGGCAAAGTGCGACTGGTCGATTTCGACCTCGCGCAATCCAAACCGGACGCGCCCAAGAAATTTTCTAAAAATCCCGGCACACCCGCTTATATGCCGCCCGAGCAATTGCAACATCAAGCCATTGATCATCGCGTGGATATTTTTGCTTATGGCGTGACGGCTTATGAATTGCTTACGTCGCGCAAGCCGTTTCCGGGAGATTCTGCCGCAGAGATTTTGCGAAAAGAACTATCCGACGCTGCGGTTCCATTGCGTGAATTTAACGAAGTTCCTCCCGCGCTTGAAAAAATCGTTTTGAAATGTTTGGAGCGTGACCCCAACAATCGTTATCCGCACGCGAGTGTTCTGGTGCGCGATTTACAGGATGTTCTTTACGTAAAATAGTTTTCCGATCACGACATTTTTGCCATTTGCCCGTGATTGCATCCGTCCACGAGCTAATTATAGTTGGACTATGAAAACTTTATTAGTGCTGTTCGTCGGTGCGGCAATTGGCATAGGGGCTTACATTTATTTCAAACAACCGGGAGCGAATCCAAAGCTCGACCGCGCGGGAGACAAAATAGCGGACGGCACGGAGGCGGTGAAGGACAAATGGAACGAAAAAGTGGCGGACCTGGACACAGATCACATCCGTGATGAACTGGCCCGCACTGGAAAGGTGATCCGCAAAAAAGCGGAACAAGCGGGGAGCAATCTCTCTGACGCCACGGCGGACGCGCGAATCACCACGCAGATTAAAAGCAAATTCGCGGTCGAGCCAAACTTGTCCGCGCTGAAAATTTCCGTGAACACGACCGATGGAGTTGTGACATTGGCGGGAACAGTTTCCTCGCATGACTACATTCAGCAGGCGATGAAACTGGCGTTGGAAGTGGAAGGTGTGGCCCAGGTAATTTCCACTTTGCAAGTCAAGCCCTAGGCCGCGTTTCTCACCGCTTCTTTAGCGGAGCGCCGATTTGTAATCGGCTTTGGGCTGGCGAACGCACCAAGCCGGTTTCAAACCGGCGCTCGAACCTGTCGGCATTTTTTGTGAGTCTGCTGAGAAATGCGGGCTAGGCCGCGTTAAAAAGTTTTTAATTTGATGTTCTTGATCGCTGCTGAGGTTTGCCACGTCGCAATGCCGAGCGGTTTCGATTCCTCGATTTCTCCGCCGCGCATGGAAATTCTTCGTCCAGCAATTTCCAGGTCCACCACGTTGTCCTGATCAATCCAGGCCATAATTTTTTGCGGCGTGACGCGAACACGAATGTGATACCAGCGCTTGGGTTCAAAAAATAAATTGCGCGAGGTGTCGTTCTCGGAAGCATCGGCCCCATTGACGCTGGAAATTCCCACCACGCCTCCGCCCCAGCCTCCGACTATAAAACTGCAAAACGAATTACTGAACGG
>JBDSYB010000262.1:0-35251 GCA_039925885.1 Verrucomicrobiota bacterium | reverse complement strand
ATTCACTGCGCCTGCAAACCGTTCGCGTTTTCAACCCGGATGTTTATATTACCCGTCCTGTGATCCAGAAAAAAACACGTGTGTTATGTGGGATGAGCGGAGGAGTTGATTCCTCGGCGACGGCGGCCCTTTTGGTGGAGCAGGGGTTTGATATCGTCGGCGTGACGTTGAAACTTTGGCCTCAGGATTGTGTGTCGCGCGCCGAGGACAAATGTTGCGGGCCGCAAGCGGTGATGGATGCACGCAGTGTTTGTCACAAATTGGGAATTCCCTATTATTTAATTGATGAGGCAGCGGAGTTTCAGAACAAGGTCATTCAATATTTTGCAGATGAATATCGGGCAGGACGCACACCCAATCCCTGCGTGATGTGCAATCAGACTTTGAAATTTGGAACGTTGATCACGCGGGCCAAACAACTGGGTGCGGAGAAAATTGCGACCGGACATTTTGCGCGAGTTCAAACGACGGAGAATGGACGGACATTGTTGAAGAAAGGTTTGGATACTCGGAAAGATCAAAGTTATTTTTTGTTTTCCTTGCGACAGGATCAACTTGCGTTCTCCATGTTTCCGCTCGGCGAAAAAACAAAAGCCGACACGCGGGAGGTCGCGCGCGAATGCCAGCTCAAAACGGCGGACAAAGAGGAAAGCATGGAAATCTGTTTCGTGCCGGATAATAATTACGGCGGATTTTTGCAACAGGCCAAGCTCGTTGAAAAACATTCCGGCGACATCGTGGACACGTCAGGAAAAAAACTGGGCGAACACGAGGGACTTGAGTTTTACACCATTGGTCAGCGCAAAGGTTTGGGAATTTCATCGGCGAAACCGCTTTATGTGATTGAACTTGATGCGGCGAATAATCGCGTGATCGTCGGCGATGATTGGATGCTGGATCGCGACGAATTTGTGGTGGAGCGTTGCAATTGGATTCCGTTTGAAAATCCGCCGAGCCAAATCGAAGCGAGCGCGAAGATTCGTTACAATCATCCGGGAACAGCGGCAACGATTACTCCGATGGCGAATGGCGCGGCCAAAGTAAAACTGCACACTCCGCAACGCGCGATTACTCCGGGACAAGCGTGCGTTTTTTATCAGGACGATCTGGTTTTGGGCGGCGGCTGGATTGCGCGCTAAACCTGTCAATCATCCGTAGATGCCCACGACACTCCGCGAAAGCAATCAAGCGGAATTGGGTTTATCCTTTCGCGGAAAAAGCGCAGCGGGTTCGCCAATGACACAGCTGGGTTGCAACTGGCCCCACGTCGCTTGAGAAAAGTTTTCCGGCGATTCTTTCAAACCAAGTTGCGCGTATATTTTTGCAGCCGTCTCGGGCAGGAACGGACAAAGCAGCACAGCGAGGATGCGACACGTTTCGCAAAGATTGTAAAGCACGTCATCCAGCCGTTGGGCTTGCGCGGGGTTTTTGGCCAATTTGAAAGGGGCAGTTTGATCAACGTATTGGTTCGCGCGAAAGACGAGGCCCCAAATATTTTGCAGGGCGGCCTGCAATTCGTTCTCGCGCAAATTCGCAATTGTTTCCTGCACAGCGGCAGCGGCATCTTTTTGTAATTCATCGTGGCGCGCCGGAATTTTCCCAGCGCGATAACGTTTCAGCATGGAGAGGGAGCGGTTGACCAGATTACCCAAGCCATTGGCAAGTTCGGCTTGATAACGCGATTGAAAACCGGCATCGGTCCAATTTCCATCAGGGCCAATCGCCAGTTCGCGCAGAACGTAGAATCGAAAGGCGTCGAGTCCCCATTCGTGAATGACGGCGACTGGATCAACCGCCACGCCGGTGCTCTTACTCATTTTTTCTCCGTCTTTTTGCCACCAGCCATGCACGAGAATTTGTTTCGGCAAAGCGAGACCCATCGCTTTGAGCATAATCGGCCAATAAACTCCGTGAAATTTCAGGATGTCTTTGCCGATGACATGAATATCCGCTGGCCACAGAGAAAGTTTTGCATTTTCAGTTTTAATTTTTGAATCGAGGACTGCGCAAACCGCTTCGTCGCCGTTCGCGGCGGGAATGCTGATGTAATTGACCAGCGCATCGAACCAGACGTAGGTCACGTAGTTTTTGTCGAACGGAATTGGGATGCCCCAATTAAGTCGCGAGGCCGGGCGGCTAATGCACAAATCTTCCAGGGTGTTGTTTTTCAAGAAACCGAGAATTTCGTTTCGCCGCGAATTGGGCTGAATAAATTCCGGCGTCGCCTCGATATAATCAATCAGCCACTGTTGTTGCGCGCCCAGTTTGAAATAATAATTTTCTTCTTCAAGTTCGATGACTTTGCCGTAGCTCGCGTCGAAGGAACCATCGGGCAGACGATCTTTTTCAGTCAAAAAAGTTTCCGCGCTCGGTGAATAAAAACCCTTGTAAATTGCTTTATAGAAATGTCCTTCCTCGTGGAGCTTTGTCAGAATCTCTTGCACGACTTCCTGATGACGCGGCTCGGTGGTGCGAACGAAATCGTCATTCGTCAGGCCGAGGGTTTTCGCAAATGACTTCCAATGCTCAGCTAATTCGTCGCAATAAATCTGCGGAGTTTTTCCTTCCGCAACTGCCGCTTGCTGAACTTTCTGCCCGTGTTCATCGAGGCCGGTTAGAAAAAAAACGTCCTCGCCGAATCCGCGATGTACTCGCGCGATCACATCCGCAATTATTTTTTCGTAGGCATGACCGAGGTGAGGCTGGCCGTTGACATAATCAATGGCAGTCGTGATGTAAAAGCGTTTGCTCATTCGCCGGATACATTGGCGAAGGGGTTAACCGTTGGCAACTTTCGTTGTCATCGAGCGAAAACCTGAACACGATTTATCAATCCACAATCAGTTTGACTGAATTCATTCCGCGCAATGCCTTGGAATAGGGACATGTCTGATGGGCTTCTTCCATGATGCGTTGGGCCAGTGCGCGCTCGACGCCCGGGAGTTGGGCGTGAAGTTCAACCGCCAATTGAAAAGCTTCGTTGTCATCCTCCTGCAAACTGACCAGCGCGCGCACCTTGGAATCGTTGACCGTTGCGCCGAGTTTTTTAGCGGCATTTTTGAGCGCGCTGTGGTAGCAAGCGGAATACGCGCCAGCAAACAATAATTCAGGATTCGGTCCGCGCTTCTCCATGCCCGCTTCCATCGGATTCCCCAACGTGACATTTAACAATCCATCGGGATTGGTAATACTCCCGGACCGTCCTCCGGTGGAAACTGCTTCTGACGTAAATAATGTTTTCATAAAAAGTTAATTTGTGGTGGTTTTCTTAATGTCTTAGAGAAACTACTGTTCAGCCGGTGATTGTCTATGGCGTAAAAAAATTTCGTGGATTGCCGGATTTATTCCATTGCAAATCCCCTTACTATTCGGCGTTTTGAATGCGAGGAAAAGGCGTTCTGGCTGCCGTGGAGATTGTTCAAATCAAGGAAAACAGAAACACAATATGATTATCCCCACCGAGCCGGTCGGCAGTATTCCGAGACCGCTGAACAAGCGGGGCATTCAGAACGCGCTTCGGGAAAGTGAGCAGCGTCTTCGCGCGATGTTTAATCAGGCTGCGGTCGGGATGGCCATTGCTGGAATGGACGGCCGATTCGAAGAAGTGAATCAAAAGTTTTCCGACATTCTTGATTACAGCGCGGAAGAACTTTCCGCACTTACTTTCCTTGAAGTTACTTATCCCACCGATTTACCTCAAACGGAAAAAGAAATGGGCCGGTTGCTCGCAGGAGAGATCACGGACTATTCTCTCGAGAAGCGCTACATTAGAAAAGACGGGGCAATCGTCTGGGTTTTTTGCACAGTGACATTGCTTCGCGACGAAGCCGGCGTGCCCAACCGATTTGTCGGTGTCATTGAGGATATTAGTCAGCGAAAGAAAACGGAGGAACGCCTCCGGAGCAGCGAAGAGGAACTAAGGGCGTTGGCTGATTCGATTCCGCAACTGGCCTGGGTGGCTGAACCTGATGGCAACATTTTTTGGTATAACAAACGCTGGTTCGACTACACCGGAACTACTTTGCCGCAAATGGAAGGCTGGGGTTGGCAATCAGTTCATGATCCCGAAAAACTACCACTTGTTCTTGAACGATGGAGGGCCTCCATCAGCTCGGGTGAGCCGTTTGAAATGGAGTTTCCTTTGCGCGGCGCCGATGGTGTGTTCCGATGGTTTCTCACTCGCGTAATACCCGTCCGAAATGCCGAAGGTCATATTACTCGTTGGTTCGGAACCAATACCGACCTCGATGAAATCAGAAAGACGCGCCAAGAGTTGCAGAAAGCGAAAGATGAATTGGAAGATAGAGTGCGGGAACGAACCGCCTCGCTTCAGGAAACAACTCAACAACTGGAAACTTTTTGCTACACGATTGCCCATGATCTGCGCTCACCATTGCGCGCCCAGCAGGGTTTCGCCCTCGCTTTACTTGATGAATATCAAGAGGCGCTGGGTGAAACAGGGAAAGATTACGTCCAGCGCATCATTGCCGCCTCCAAACGTCAGGATCAATTAGTTAACGACCTTTTGTCATACTCCCGGCTCAGTCGAACTGACCTGCATTTTGAAAAAGTGGACCTGGCGAAAGTAGTGCAGGACGTTCAAGCAATTTTTGCCGAGGAAATTGCCCATAAAAACGCATCGATTTCCATCGGGGAACTGGCTCCGGTTCTTGCTCATGAAGCTACACTCAACATTATCGTCTCCAACCTGATTACCAATGCGCTTAAATTCATGGCTCCCGGCGTAGTTCCTCGGATTCGCATTTGGGCCGATCAAAAAAATACTTTTGTTCGGCTCTGGGTCGAGGATAACGGGATCGGGATCAACGTGGAACATCAGCCAAGAATTTTTGGCGTGTTTCAGCGGTTGCATCCGATGGATGCGTATCCGGGGACCGGCATCGGCCTTGCGCTCGTGCAAAAGGGTGTCGAGCGGATGGGGGGAAGCGTCGGACTCGAATCTGCGCCGGGCGAAGGAAGCCGATTCTGGATTGAACTTCCACACGCGCCATAGTGCGCAGCATCTCAAAGTTTTTTTGCGATTAAGGTCAATCGTTGCCACCACCAGATAATTTTACCATTTTGATTTTCCAGTCGAAACAACCGCCGCGCTGTTTCTGGAGCGTGTGTCACCAGTTCAAGGACCTTTCTCCGGTTGTCCACAGAAGTGGCCGCCGTCTCGAAATACCACTCTAGATCGGGCTGGAGAAACGGAGCCAGTTCGCGTCGCGTCACGGTCAAATTATTTGCCGCGCACAATTCGCTCCATGCATTGGGAGTGAGAAACCGATGGTGACTCGGATCGCGCAACTTCTCGACTGAATGTGCCCAGGCTTCGGCTTCCGGTTCGCCATCGGCCACCGTTCCATCAATCAACAAAAACGCGCCGCTTGTTTTCAAAACTCGCGCGGTTTCAGAAATAAATTTCTCCGGTGAACTAAAGTGGTGCGCGGCCACGCGGCAGACCACGAGGTCGAAACTGCCGTTGGGAAAAGGAAATTCTTCCGCAGCATGTTGGCGAGTTGAAACAGAAAGCCCGCGTTTCGCCGCCGCTTGTCGGACGCGTTCCAGCATTGGCTCCGCAATATCGCCGACGATGACGCGGTAACCGCGTTCCGCAAAAAACAAACCGGTGTGACCGCCGCCAGTGGCAACGTCCAACACTTCTCCATTTGCCGGAAGCGTCAGGAAATCCATAGCGGCGCGCACATCTTCTACATTCTCGAGGATATGACCTTTCCCATAGCGTTCGCTTTGCCGCGCGAACTGTTCCTGCGCGGCACGTTGGACTTCGTCGAGTTTCATTTGAATTTCCCTGTAACTAATTTCCGGTAGAAATAATTTTAGGCCAGAATTATTGTTAAGATTTTGCGTGGAGAATACCGAGCTGAGATTAGCGTTCGATTTTGCGCGGACTTTTAAATTCGCGATTGCGCACGAGTGAAACTGCGCACGCCTCTTTGCATCCAAAAATGCGGCTGAGCGAATACCGACGACGGCTGGTCCACATGTAAAATTTTTCAGCGATCCAGATGACACCCGGAAACCAGAGAAACAAGGCGAACGGCGCGAGCAGCGGGATTCGTAATCCAACAAAACGCAAACAACGCGCGCCGCGATGGATGTGTCCTTCACGCGTTATGCAATGAATCGCCTCTAACAAATCTTCACGTCGCAGATTGGGTGCGATTCGTGTCGCTCGCGCATCCGACAATGGAAAAAACTCGATGCGATCAAACCAGTCCAGCCGCTTGAGAAGACGCATTTGAGACGCGCAGAGCGGACACTCTCCATCGTAGAACACGATGTTTGTTGCGTTGCTCTGTTTCATGCAATTAAGTATCGGCGGGCTGGCGGCGGATTTCAAAGCGCATTTCGCGACGAAACGCTAATCTAATTTGAGAATGACAACCGAGATTTTTGGCACACATCAAAAGGCATTGCAGATCAACCTTGATCCGAGCAAATACGGCACGTTCGCCGAAGTCGGCGCCGGTCAGGAAGTGGCGCGATGGTTTTTCCGTGTGGGCGGCGCGTCGGGTACGATTGCGAAATCCATGTCGGCCTACGACATGATTATCAGCGACGCGATTTATGGACACGCGGAGCGTTATGTCAGTCGCGAACGGTTGCGGGGAATGCTGGATCGCGAATATGATTTGTTGCGGGAGCGCCTCGAGGAGAAACGCGGAGCTGCCACAAAATTTTTTGTGTTTGCCGACACCGTCGTCGCGCGCAGTTACAACCAGCAAAACGATGCGCACGGCTGGTTGGGAATTCGTTTCCAATCGGAACCGCGCAGCAAGCCTTCGGAAATTATTATTCACGTGCGCCTCTGGGACAAAGAAAACGTCCAAGAGCAGGAAGCGCTCGGCATCCTCGGCGTGAACCTGATTTATGGCGCTTTGTATCTGCATGATGATCCGCAAGCGCTCATTGTTTCCCTCGTGGATAACGTCGGCAAAGACCGCATCGAAGTGGACATGATCAAGTTTTCCGGGCCGTGTTTTGATAAACTTGATAACCGGCTCATGGCGCTGAAACTCGTCCAAAGCGGATTGACCAATGCCGCATTGTTCACTGCAAACAGTGAAGTCGTTCAACCTGCAGACGCCTTTTATAAAAAATGTATTCTCGTTGAGCGCGGAAGTTTTCGACCGATCACCAAGATCACGCTCGATATGTTGCGCTGTGCGCAGGCGCAGTTTGTGCAGGAGCCACAAGTGGAGGGCGAAGAGGTTTTGACGCTCATGGAAATGACTTTGAAAAATCTGACCGAGGGTGACAAAATTGATCCGCAGGATTTTTTGGATCGGGTGGATATTCTCGGAGCGCTCGGCAAAACAGTTTTGATTTCCGACTTTGGCGAGTATTACCGGCTCGCCGCCTATTTCTTTCGCTACACAAAAAAGATGATTGGTATCGCGATGGGTGTGCCGAGTTTGCAGGAAATTTTCGACGAGAAATACTACACCAATTTGCAGGGCGGCATTTTGGAATCATTCGGGCGCATGTTTAAAAACGATTTGAAACTTTATGTTTATCCGTTGCTTGAAGAAAAGTCCGGCTCGCTGATTTCCGCCACGAATCTGCGCGTCGCGCCCAACCTGCGCCACTTGCACGCCTATCTCGTGGAAAATCGCTTTATCGAAAGCTTGCGCGATTATGACGAGCGCTGTTTACCTATTTTTTCGCGTGACGTATTAACAAAACTTCGCAGTGGCGATAAATCCTGGGAGGAAATGGTTCCGCCGCAAGTCGCACAGATTATTCGCGAACGTAAACTTTTCGGGTGCATGGATATTGCTGAACCAACTTCTTTCATGGGCAAATCTGGTGTTTAGTTTTTTGAGAATATGAGCAAAACCGCATTGTTATTCGCCGGGCAGGGCGCGCAAACCGTCGGCATGGGTCTCGACCTCGCGGAGAAATTTTCGAGCGCGAAAGTCTGGTTTGAGCGCGCCAACGAAATCCTTGGTTACGATCTGGCTTCAATTTGTTTCCACGGGTCGGAAGCGGACTTGACCAAAACAGAAAACGCGCAACCCGGAATTTTTCTCGCCAGTTGGGTCGCGTTTCAATTGCTCCGCGAAAAGTTTCCTGATTTGAAGTTTGAAGCGACGGCGGGTTTGTCGCTCGGAGAATTTACCGCGCTGGCTGCGGCGGGCGTGGTGAGTTTCGAGGACGGATTAAAAATTGTTCGCGAGCGAGGGCGTTTCATGCAGGAAGCGTGTGAAGTGACGAAGGGGAGCATGGCGGCGATCATTGGATTGGACGAAGCGCCTACGCGTGAAGTTTGCGCCGAAGCCGAAGTTGAACTCGCAAACTTAAATTGCCCGGGACAACTCGTGATTTCCGGCGAGACAGAAAAAATCTTAATAGCATGCGAGTTGGCGAAAGCGAAAGGTGCGAAACGCGCGCTTCCCTTGACGGTGGCGGGGGCGTATCACTCGAAGCTGATGGCCAGCGCGCAACCGAAATTAAAAACCGTGCTGGCAAATGTCATTTTCAACGAACCGTCTGTGCCGGTGATTTCCAATGTCACGGCAGAACCACACGGCGTGTTTGAAGAAATTCGCGAGAAGCTCGTGGCGCAAGTGACTTCACCGGTGCGATGGGAAGCGTCAATGCGGTATCTGCTGGCGCAAGGTTTCAGGCGCTTCATCGAACTTGGTCCTGGCACAGCATTGAGCGGCTTTATGAAACGCATCGATAAAAATGCGCAGATGCAAAATATCTCGGACGTGGCGAGCCTCGAAAGTATTTCCTGATGCAACCGATGACCGTTCCATTTTTAAATCTTGCCGCGCAACACTCTGCGTTGAAAAACGAAATCTCCAGCGCAGTCGAGGCGGTTCTGACGAACGGTCATTACATTCTCGGACCGAACGTCACTGAGTTTGAAAAGGAACTCGCCACCTTCACCAAAACGAAATTTGCTGTTGGCGTCAATTCGGGTTCCGATGCGCTGACACTGGCTTTGCGCGCTTTGGAAATCGGAGCGGGCGATGAAGTCATCACCAGCCCGTTCACTTACATCGCGCCTTCGGAATCCATTTATCAAGTCGGCGCGAAGATTGTTTTTGCCGACATTGATCCACGCACTTTTTGTATAAATCCAGCGGAGATCGCACGAAAAATTTCTCCTCGAACCAAGGCGATCATTCCCATTCATCTTTTCGGACAAGCCGCGCCGCTCAACGAAATTCGCGCACTCGCTGATTCGCGCGGCATCTCCATCATTGAAGATTGCGCGCAAGCCATCGGCGCAAAATATCACGGGCAAAACGTTGGTAGTTTCGGGCGCCTGGGTTGTTTCAGTTTTTATCCCACAAAGAATCTCGGAGCGAACGGCGACGGCGGAATGGTGGTGACAAATGACGAAGCGCTCGCGAAAAAACTGCGGATGCTGCGGGTGCATGGAATTGAGAAGCGCTATTACCACGACTTGCACGGTTTCAATTCGCGGCTCGACGAAATCCAAGCCGCGATCTTGCGCGTGAAACTTCCGCATTTGAATCGTTGGAATACACGTCGAGCAGAAATCGCCGCGCGTTATTCCGAAGCGTTGGCGAAATTGCCTTTGCAACTTCCAGTCACCGCGTCCGGCAACACACACATTTTCCACGTCTATGCTGTGTTGTCCGAGAAGCGTGATGCGTTACAAAAATTCCTGGGTGAACGCGGTGTTCCGACCATCATTTATTATCCGCAGCCGTTGCATCTGCAAAAACTTTACGCGGACATGAAGTTTCAGCGCGGCGATTTTCCCGTTGCCGAAATGATTTCGGAAAAAATTCTACCGCTGCCGATGTATCCCGAACTCAACGATGCGCAAGTTGATTACGTTTGCGAAATTGTCCGTCAATTTTTCAGTTGAGCGACGCTATTACTTGCTGACAAAACCGTGCTTCTTCAATTTTAGTTCGCCTTCGTTAATCAGGCCGATGCCGCGCGCATAAATTTTATATTCCGTTCCCTTTTCCAATGCAGAAGTTTCTTCGGTCTTGAGGCATTTCTCAAATTTTCCGGCAGGCGTTTTGAACGACTCGGTAATGCTCACCACTTCGGCGCGATCCATTGCCGACTTCGGCGCAATCTCTTGATAATAGCGAGCGCCGAGCAACGGCATCGCCGACATTTCCAATCCGAAGTGCGCGCCATCCACGCCCGATTGCCAGCCGCCCTCGTGACTAGTCACTTTGCCGTCTTTATACATATCGACATCTTCCCCAAAATAGAAAACGTCCGACGTCCGTTTTGAAATGGCGAAATAGTTTCGGCTGATCTCAATCGGTTTGCCGTCCACCGATTCGTTTTCCTCGATGATGCGCGTCTCGACTCCATCCACCATTTTGGTTTCGTTTAGAACGGTGATAGTGAGAACCGTCGCTTTCCCATCCTCTTTTCCTTCGAGAACTAATTGATAACCCGGCGCGAGAATAAAAAAGTCATTCGTGCCGACGGAAGAAAGTTCCGATTTATCAACGTCAAAATTTTCTGTGAATTTAATTTTTGCGTTGTCGGCGGCATGAAGAGAAAGACAAATGCTGCCAATGGCCAATGCGATAATTTTTGTTTTCATATTTTTAATTTGTGCGCCCCGACGTTAAACGCAGACTCTTCGCGCAATCAAGCGGTGGCAGATTAAATTTTGTTCATCTAGTTTGGGAAAAAATAAAAAAGGCCGGACTGTTTCCAGTCCGGCCTTGAGAGTAAGGATGGGATTATGCCGCTTCCTGCGCCTGCAAGAATCCTTGCAAACGACGAATGCGGGTCGGGTGACGCAATTTCCGCAACGCCTTCGCTTCGATTTGCCGGATACGTTCGCGAGTCACTTTATATTGCTGGCCGATTTCTTCGAGCGTGCGTTCGTTGCCATCCGTGAGACCGAAACGCATCTCGACAATATGCCGTTCGCGCTCGGTCAACGTTGCCAAAACATCCGTCAATTTTTCCTTGAGCAAATGTTGGCTGGTCATTTCCGACGGATTCTCCGCCTGTTTGTCTTCGATTAAATCGCCGAAGCTGACGTCGCCTTCTTCGCCGATGGGCGTCTGGAGCGAGATCGGTTGCTGCGCCATTTTTTGCAACGCATGGATTCGCGAGACCGACATATTCAACTCATCGGCGACCTCGTCCGTCGTCGCTTCACGGCCAAATTCCTGGAGCAATTGTTTTTCAACGCGCCAAAGTTTGTTGAGAATTTCAATCATGTGCACCGGGATACGAATGGTGCGCGCTTGATCCGCAATCGAGCGGGTGATCGCCTGACGAATCCACCAGATGGCGTAAGTGGAAAATTTATAGCCGCGTTGATACTCAAATTTCTCCACTCCCTTCATCAAGCCGATGTTGCCTTCCTGAATTAAATCCAGGAGCGACTGACCGCGGTTCATGTATTTTTTTGCGACGGAAACCACCAGTCGCAGATTCGCCTCAGCCATGTGTGTCTTGGCCTTTTGCGCCTCTTTTTGGGCTTTTTGAAGTTTCGCGAAAGCCTCGAAAAAAACAGCCGTGGGCATCCGCACCATTTTCTCGAGCTTCGCTATTTTTTCTTGTTCGGCAGAAATGAGCGATTGCTGTTGCGCAGATTTCCGCTGCTTTTTGAATGCTTCAATGTGCGCCATGCTGACGTGCAACAATTCATGAATATTGGCTGCGACTGCGGTTAATTCTTCCAAAAATTTTGGACGATAATGAAAATCCGGAAACAACGTTTCCATTTTGCGGTGAAGTTTTTCCAATTCACCGGCAACTTTTTGTCCTTTGCCTTTGGCGTTGGCCTTGTTCCATTCGAGATAAGTCTGGTCAAAACGTTCGTCCAATGTGCGGACTTTTTTCGCCAGTCGCCCAAGTAATTTTAAATGTTCGTCGCGGAACCCCAGTTTTTTATCGGCGACAATCCGGTCGAACCTCTCCTGTGGCGGGTCGGTCAATAATTTTTCGGCCAAAGTGATATGTTCCTTGGCTGCAAATCCAAATCGATAAATTATTTTTGTGGCCTCGTCTTCGGCGCGCTCAATGCGCTGGCAAATCTCAACTTCCTGCTCGCGAGTGAGCAGGGGAGTCTTGCCCATCTGGTTCATATACATCTGGACCGGGTCATCCAAAATATCCAGACGGCTGGTTTCTTCCTCGACTTCCTCGGGTTCGGCCGGTTCGACTTTTGTCCGACGCGCCTCGGCGTTTTCCACGATTTGAATGTCCCGCTCGCGCAATTTGGAATAGATGACATCCAACTCATCCGGTGCCACCATCTCATCGGGCAACGCGTCATTGATATCGTCGTAAGTGAGATAGCCTTGCTCCTGAGCAAGTCGAATTAACTCCTGCAACTTGGCGGCCAACTCGACCTCTCCCGCAGAAACTCCATTTTGGACACCCTTGGACGGGGGAACTCCATTGAGCGGTGCCGGTTTCGATTTGGATTTGGTTATGGATTTAGTCTTGGTTTTGGCCGGCGGGATCCGGCGTGACGCTTTGGTCTTTTTTATTTTAACTGCTTTTTGCTTCTTCCTTTTCAACATATTTTTGGGTCGATCTATTTTAAAAGTATCTGGGCTTTTAACTGCCTCGGGAATTTGTTTGTTGCTTGGAGCACACTTGAAACCATCGTTCCGGCGCACAGCGCGCCCAACCATACTCTAAAATTTATTTTGCACAAATTTTTCTTTAATGCTTTCCCCGAGAGACGTTTTCCCTCAAAAAATGGATTCAAACTTAAGGCTGGGAAATTTCCTGTTCCAACTCATAAACGTGGCCGTCGTATCCCAGGACATAGATTTCGCCCGCGCCATCCTCGCCAAAACTGGCGATTTGACGAGGCGGCACGCCTTTGGGTTGGAGTTCTAAAACCCCATTGGCAGTGACTTTTTCATTTTCCCAACGCAATCCCCAGAGCGTGCCGGTCAAAAAATCCGCGTATAAATAAACTCCTTGCAATGCGGGAATTTTTCCACCGCGATAAACATAGCCTCCCGTGACAGAAAGGCCGGGCAAATGGTTGGTGGCGAGTTGCGGAGTGTGTGGATATTGCAGAATCGGATCGGAAAATTTCACATTTGCGGGCAGGGGATTCGTGGAAAATTCCTGAAACCCTTCGCGAAAACTCCAGCCGTAATTGCCGCCTTTTTTGATGATGTTGATTTCCTCCCACTTGTTTTGTCCCACATCCGCGCAATAAATCTCGCCCGTTTTTCGGTCAAAACTAAATCGCCACGGGTTGCGCAAGCCCCACGCAAAAGTTTCCGCGCGAAACAATTTATCTCCCACAAACGGATTGTCTTGCGGTATGCCGTAGGGCAAATCGCCGGTTCGGGAATTAATATCAATGCGCAATATTTTCGCCAGTAACGTGTCGGGCTTCTGACTGTTGTGGAATTGATCGTTGGCCCCTCCGCCGTCTCCAAGGCCAATGTAAAGAAACCCATCCGGGCCGAAAACCAGTTCGCCCCCGTTGTGGTTCCAATCGGGTTGTGGGATTTCAAGGATGATCCGTTCGGAAGCCTTGTCCGCGAGGCTGTCGTTTGTTTTGGAAGTAGAAAATTCGCTGATCACACTCCGGCGCGGATTTTGTTGCGAATAATAGACATAAAATTTTCCATTCGCTTTGTAGTTTGGATGGAAGGCAAATCCGAGCAACCCCTCCTCGTTTTTTTCCCAAGGCTTGCGATCCGTCAGATCGAGAAATGTTTTCGCCTTGTTGCCCTTGTGATCTTTGGGCAGAATCAAAACCTTTCCATCCTGTTGCGCCAGAAAAAGCCGCTGCGTTCCATCGGGCGATTCGCAAAGCCAAAGCGGGCGATTCAATTTCAGTTCGGGAAAAGCATTTTTGGTTTTTAACTTGGGTAATTCGCCCGCCGCGAAAGTATGGAACGCGGAAACGAGTGCGAAAACGACGATTGGAATCCAGCGCAGAAATTTCATGAGCCGCTATGACGTTCTATTTTTCCAAAACCTTCAATCAAAAAAATCAAATAAAAACCACGCCGTTGCCAACGTGGCTTAAGCCAAACAAAAGATTGGTTTGGAGCATTTACAGTTTTGTTTGCGACCAACAAAGGCTTGAAAATCTTGAATAAACACGAAGAAAAGCGCCAGAGGACTGGCGCACTCCAGGACGCTTCGCGAATTTCTGGCGTAAGGGCGCGCGCCAGCGTCTTGGATTGCGGTCGCCCTCGACCGCTTTTACCCTCTGAAACTTGGCTGGACTTGGACGCGAGCAGATTTAGCATCGCAATGTGAATTGAAGCGACTCGACGATTGAATAAGACCAAATTAAAATTGTTAGCTACGTTGTTTCTTGCTGGAATTTTAGCGGGATGCGTTCTGTCTTTTTATCCGCTTTTTCCTGAAAAAGATATTGTCTTTAATCCGGCATTTGTTGGTGTTTGGAAGACCAATCCGTCTCCACCAACTTCTTCAGATAGTGGTGTGCTAACAGAGGGGACATTTTCAGTAACTCGTTTTATTGAAACAGGAAAAAATTATCTTATACAAACGGAGATTAAGAAAGAGCCGCCCGGACGATTTTTAGCCCAGCTTGGGAACATAGGAACCAACCTATTCCTTCAAATTGTTCCGCAGCAACCCGATGATATTCATCCCAAAAGGCTTTACGGTGGACACTTTATCCAAGGCTACAGCTTTTGGAAGATAACGATTGATGGTGACAAGTTGAGGCTCGCCGAAATGAATTATTTGTGGATTGAAGCGATGGCGAAGCAAAACAAATTAGAGATCAAATATGTGCAGCGAGATGGCGGGTTCATTGTGTTGACCGCTTCCACCCAAGAATTGCAGACGTTCATCGCGAAGTACGTTGATAGTCCACACGCTTTTCCAAAGACTATCGAGTTCATGCGGCAAAAGTGAAACTGCGCCTAGCTAATTTCACTGAACTTCTGTCTCAAATTCCTTCTTCCTTTCACCAAACTCTTTCTTACTCTTTTGCGTGATGTCGGGGGTTATTTTCAAATCATGAACGAATGGAATATTCAACGGAGTCCCCTTCTCGACACGGTGAATTTTTATCGTAATCTTTGTTCATGAGCGCAGCCTTGCAATATCTGACGGACGAACGCGGGGAGAAAACCGCCGTGGTGCTCCCGCTCCCGGATTACGAAAAGTTGTTGGAAGACTTGGCCGACCTCGCCGTAGTGGCGGAACGCCGCGACGAACCGACCATCCCACATTCCCAATTCGTGGACGAACTCAAGCGCGATGGCATCCTTTGAAATTCGCTGGCGCACTTCCACGAAGAAAGATTTGCGTCGCCTCCCGCAAACTGACGTGGCGCGAATTCTAGCCGCCGTTGAAACGCTCGCCCAAGAACCGCTTCCGCCGGGATCGCAGAAATTGGCCGGTTCCGAACACACCTATCGCATTCGCATTGGCGATTATCGTGTCGTCTATGAAATTCTGCGTGAGGCCAGGGTCGTCGAGATCCAGCGAGTGCGTCATCGCAAGGATGTTTACCGGTGAAAGAACTTCCACGATGGACTTGTGCGCGAGCGGATTTAGCATCGGAAATCGTGAATCCAATCGCCCTCGCTCTCCTTCTGTTCGTCTTCAGTTCGCTGCGAGCCTATGCCAACGGATTCGAGCTTGGAACAGGCGTGCCGATGACCAATGGCATCGCGAGCGTGAATTTTAATTCGGATAAAGGTGGACGAGTTTCGTTCGGAACGAATTTCCACGTTGGCTTTCTTGAAGTTGAAGTGGGCATGAGAAACGGCACGACTAATTATTCAACGGTGCTTTACAGTGGCGCGCATGGTTTGAAAGTGCCGTTGAAAATTGAGAGCGTGAAGAATCTGGCGACATGGTTCCTGCTGCCTTTATTGTTGGCCACGATAGTTTTTATCACTGCAAAAATTTTGGCAAACCGCCGACGGGCGGTTCCAATAACCAATTCTCGACAAGCCCGCGATCGGATTTAGCATCGCAATGTGAAACGGGAACCGTTCTTCAACTCAGCACAATGTTAGCCCGCCTACGCACATGGACATTTCAGACACCATTGTTGACCGTGAAATTCTCGAATCTGGTTTGGAAGACGTCACCGGGATTTACGAGGTCATCTGGCGTTTGAACACCGTGTTTCCGTCCGCATCCATCGCTGCTAAGTATGACGCAGCGGACAGACGAGTTCGTGAGTTGCTTCGAGGAGGTCACATCCGACTTGTCAGGCAGTTTCTTGGGCAGACCGACCGGATAGAGCCAGTTCACGCCACCGATATTGATGCAGTCTTGCGGTCACCGACGGCTTGGTATCCGAGTGATTTGAGCAGCGGGGCATCGCAGGTTGCATACGAGACCACAGATTCAGGAGCACCACTTTATGAGCACAGTAAGACGGTGGCCTAACCATGAGCTCCAGCGAACGGCGGCGAGCCATCGCACTTCAATTCACTTTTCATTTCCCGATTCGTGTTTCTTTGTGTTTATTCGTGGTTCAATTAATTTCAAATCATGAACGAATGGAATATTCAATCGCGCGCCCACGCCTGTCAGTCCTGCCTCAAACCGTTCGCCGATAAGCAGCCGTATCACACGTTGCTCTTCGATGAGAAAAGTGAGTTGCGCCGTCTCGATGTCTGCGATGCCTGTTGGAAATCGCAATTCTCCGAGGGCGGCACCGACAAAAAAGATGTCATCTCGCGTTGGCAGGGTCTTTATGAAGCGCCCGTCGTCGCGCCCGAAGCCATTGGCAAAGAAAACGCCGAGACGCTCTTGCGCAAGTTGATTGAGTTGAACGACCCGAAGCATGGCGCGGTGTGTTACATTCTCGCCGTGATGTTGGAACGAAAACGCTTGCTGAAAATCAAGGAGCAACTCAGGCGCGATGGGCAACGCGTATTCATCTACGAACAACCGAAGACGGGAGATATTTTCACCATTACCGATCCTGATTTGCAATTGAATCAGCTCCAGGATGTGCAGCGGGATGTGGCGAGCCTTTTGGAACACGGACTGAACCCAGCGCCACTCTCCGAGGTTCCAGTTGTTTCCGCCGCCGAAGAACCCATTCTCGATCCGGCATTGAGTGAGTCGGTCGATGCAGCACTTTAAATCTCATGGCAGACCTGTCTCAGCTACAAAGCGCTTTGGGTTATTCCTTCAAGAATCCCGCTTTGTTGCGTCTCGCTCTGACCCATCCATCCATCGCCTACGAAGTGGGTCCCGAAGTAGAGACCAATCAACGACTTGAATTCCTAGGAGACTCAGTCTTGGGTTTGATTTTGAGCGGTGAGCTTTACGAAAAATTTCGCCATTGCAGCGAAGGCCCCTTGACGAAAGCGCGCGCGCAAATGGTGAATCGCAAAACGTTGGCGAACCAGGCCAAATGCTTGAATCTGGGTGATTATTTAATTCTGAGCCGAGGTGAGCAGGCCAATCTGGGACCCGGACGCAATTCGGCTTTGAGCGACGCTTTTGAATCGGTCATCGGTGCAATTTTTTTAGATGGAGGCTACGAGGCGGCGCGGGAATTTGTGCTGCGAAATTTTCACGATGCGTTTGGCGAATTAAAAGTTTTGCCCAACCTGGAAAATCCCAAAGGCGAATTGCAGGAGTTGCTGCAAGCGAGATCACCCGATGCTCCCGAATACGCAACCCTCACAGCCAGCGGCCCGGAACACGACCGGGATTTTGTCTGCGTGGTGCGGCATGGCGGAGTGGAATTGGGCGAGGGAAAAGGCAAAAGTAAAAAATTGGCGGAAAGCGCCGCGGCCTCGTCGGCTTTGGACAAGCTCACAGGAAAGTTTCCCGAGAAAAAATTGGAATCCTGCGGCAAGGCCACCAACTAGATTTGCAAAAAGTCTCCCCACATCCTCCGCTGGTTTTCGTTAAGGGAGTTGTTTGATAAAACTGTCCGCCTGCCGAATCGACCGGTCCATTTCCGCGAGCAGATTAGTGATGTCGTCCTGAATATTGAGCGCTTCTTTTTGCAGTGAAGAGAGAGCCTGGGCGTTCAGATTGTGTTTGAGATAAAGAACCTGGTCGCGAAATTGGGCGAGCACTGGATCCATGCTTTTTTCCGCGCTCTTCAAAGCCTGGTGCAAGGTCTCGTAGCGGTCTCGCGTCTGGCTGAGTTGCTCCCGGCTTTTGTCGCGCAAACTTGCCGAGGAAATCTGTTTCAATTCCGTCTCCCATTCAGAAAACAAATCAGCGGAGACCCCTTCGACTTCTTTGACTCGTTTGCGCACGGCGTCGGCTTTGCTGCTGGAGCGATCTAAGTCGCTTTTCAACGAGTCATAAACTTTTTCCAGATCGCCGCCTTTGAAACCATAAAGCTCCTTCAACCTCGTCAAAGCATCTTTGAATTGCTGACCGGCTTCCTTCTGTTCATCGCGCGCGGCCACCACTCTTTTTTTCAAGAGGTCCCTTTTGTAAACGCCCATCTTTTCCCACGCCGAATAGTAAGTGCTGCTGCAACCGGTCAGAGCAACGAGCAGCAACGAAAGAAAAAGGCAAAGAACGGGTCTCATTTTCATGAGGCGAACTTACTTTCAAATCACGCAGGCGCAAATGAGATTTGCGAACAGCCTTTCCCCGATTTACATCCGCGATGTTCTCCGGGACGTTCTTCGGCAACACGGTTGGTAATTTTGAAATGAAAACTGCGGAAATAGATGTGAAGGTGGCTGTCTCCTCCGACGGAGATCAAAGTGTGGTCACAACTGGCGAACCCGCTGAAGTCCGCGTCGAAGTTGACACGCCAGCGTTGTCTGATCTTGCTGAATTTTTGAAGCGGACGGAGGCAGGTGTGCCCGTGGCCATCATGGGACTTTTTTTGATGGCTGCCGTGGGATTTATTTTTTTCGCCCGCCCTTTTTTGATGCCAGTGGTGCTGGCCTTGCTTTTGAATTTCCTGCTTAAACCCGTTGTTCGCTTTTTGAACCGACTCAAAATTCCCGAAACAATTGGTGCCTTGATTGTGATTCTTGGTTTCTTTGGGTTGCTCGGTTTGGGTGTTTCGCGCTTGGCGCAACCAGCGGGGGATTGGATCGCCAAGGCACCTGAAACCATGCGTCTTGCGGAAAAGAAAATCCGTCATTTGATGGCACCGGCCGCCAAGATCAGCAAAGCCGCAGAAAAAATGGAGGACATGACCAAAACGGAAGGTTCGGACACAACAACCAAAGTCGAAGTGAAACAACCTCACCTTGCGACCGATGTGTTGAGCTTTACCCGTAGCTTTTTGGCGGGCGCGCTGGAAACGGTGGTGTTGCTTTATTTTCTCCTCGCAGCCGGAGATCTTTTTATGCAGAAACTCGTCAAAGTTTTGCCCACGTTGCACGACAAAAAGAAGGCTGTCGAAATCGCCGATGAACTTCAGCAAAACATTTCCACCTATTTGTTTACGATTACGATTATCAATATTGCTTTGGGCGTGTTAGTGGGACTGGCCAGCATGTTCCTTAAATTGCCCAATCCTATCCTGTGGGGTTTCTTGGCGGGCCTCCTGAATTTCATTCCTTACTTCGGCCCCATTACTGGAGTTGTGATTCTCACCGCCGCGGGGCTTGTAAGCTTTAATTCGGTGGGCGAAGCAATCGTCCCCCCGATCATTTATTTGACTCTGCACGCCATCGAATCAAATTTTATTACGCCCATGGTTTTGGGGCGTCGGTTGACCTTGAATCCCGTTATGATTTTCATCTCCCTCATTTTTTGGACATGGATTTGGGGAATTCCGGGCGCGCTCCTTTCCATCCCCATGCTGATGATGATCAAAATTTTGTGTGATCACTTCAAACCACTCGCGCCCATCGGTGAGTTTTTAGGCGACTAGTTTTCTAAAACACCTCATAGCGCCGCCGTTTTTGGATCGAAACGGTGCATTGATATTAGGCTCACAATTAGCCTTCGCGCCCTGAAAATACCCGCAACGGCTCACAGATTGCTGAGATTTTCCAGCAATGAAAAAATTAGGCCGTTATTTCGGAGCCCTTTCTGCATTCTTGGTGGTGCTGCCTCTGCCGACAGCCGCGTTGTTGAGTCGCGATTACGCCATCGAAGTCCGCGCCACGGTTAAAGATTCCCCGCCCCAAATTTCGCTGAATTGGCGGGCGACTCCTGACGGATTGCAAACCCTTGTTAACAGAAAGACCAAGGAACAAACGAGTTGGACACTTCTAGCGGTTCTTTCACCCAGCACTACAAATTTCGTAGATACCAGTGTTTCTATCGGCTCCGCTTACGAATATGGCCTGACAAAATCACCGATGCCTCCATCTCCGATTTCAGGATATATCTATGCTGGAATCAAAGCGCCGCTAGTCGATTCGCGAGGCAAACTTGTCCTGATCGTTGACACTACCTACGCCAGCAATTTGCAAACGGAACTGGCCACTTTGCAGCAGGATTTAACTGGCGATGGATGGGTGGTCCTTCGCTACGATGTTTCCCGCAGCTCGACACCGGCCCAAGTCAAATTGATCATCGTTTCGGCTTACAACTCGGATCCCGCGTCGGTGAAATCCGTTTTTCTTTTGGGACACGTTGCCGTCCCGTACTCGGGAAATTACAATGCCGACGATCACCCCGATCACACCGGTGCTTGGGTGGCGGATACTTTTTACGGAGATGTGAATGGGTCTTGGAGCGATTCCACAGTAAATAATACATCCGCGACCCGACTGGCCAACCGCAACATTCCTGGGGATGGGAAGTTCGATCAAAGCCAGATTCCAACGGATGTGGAACTGGAAGTCGGCCGCGTCGATCTGTCAAACATGCCCGCCTTTCTTCCGAAAACCGAGCTGGACCTGCTTCGCCAATACTTGAACAAAGACCACAATTTTCGGCATGGAATTACCGTCACGCAGCCGCGCGCGCTCCTCTTCGACGGCTTTGGCCCAAGCGGCGGGGAAGCCTATGCCGCCAGTGGTTGGCGAAATTTCGCCCCATTTTATTCGACGCCAAGCACTGAAATCGGGTCCAATAGTTTTTTTTCAACGTTGGGCGCTCAAAGTTATTTGTGGAGCTATGTGGCCGGAGGGGGCGATGCCAATTATAAAGACTGTTATTCCGTGGGTAGCACGGCAAATTTTGCAACCACCGATACCCGCACTGTTTTCCTGATGGTGTTCGGCAGTTATTTTGGCGACTGGGATATGACCAATGATTTTTTTCGCGCACCGCTTTGCAGCACAACCTATTCTCTCGCCACCATGTGGGCAGGACGACCTCATTGGTTTCTGCATCACATGGCATTGGGCGGCACTCTTGGTTTTAGCACTCGGCTGACCCAAAATAATTCTAGTTTGTATAAGCCAGCTGACTTTTCCCGCGAGGTTCACATTTCCCTGGCAGGCGATCCATCATTGCGAATGCATGTCGTCAAACCGGTTTCTAATTTGCAAGGCTCGGCCAATAACGGCAACGTGCTCCTGCGATGGAGTCCTTCCACGGATACTAATTTATCCGGCTATCATGTTTATCGTTCTTCCAAGGCGGGCGGGCCTTTCATTCGCCTGACTCCAAACTCAATTACGCAAACCAATTTTACGGATGTCATATCCAATGGCGGTTCTTTCACCTACCAGGTGCGCGCCGTCAAATTAGAAACTTCCGCGAGCGGCAGTTATACCAATGCGAGCCAGGGAATTTTTTTGGCCGCCACAATTCCACCAGCTACTCCAGTGAATTTGTCGAATTCCCGTTTCTCAAATGGAAAATTTATTGTTAGTTGTTCGGGCGCAATTGGCCAAAAATTCGCCCTCGACTCTTCTCTGGATTTTTTCACTTGGACTCCGTTGCAAACCAATGTCCTCGCGATTCCCACTCTTAACTTCACAAATTCGGCACCCGCAACAGCGAGCTTTTACCGGACACGACTTGTTCCCTGAAGTTGCGAACCTTCTTAAAGTCGTGTCGGGAATTGGCCATTGAACACAATGGCTTGTTTTTTTTACATAAACTGGAAAAGTGTCGCGCTGAATGAAAACCGCGCTGCTGATTGACGATGATCGTTCCTTCCGCGAGGCCCTTTCCCTTTGGCTGGTTGAAAACGGCTGGCGGGTTTTAGCGGCTGAAGACGGCGAGACTGGCTTGAAGCTTGCCCTTGAAAACGCCCCCGAAATCGTACTTTGCGACTTGCTCATGCCAGGCTGCAACGGATTTCAAGTCTGCCGCTTTTTGCGTTCGCAGAAAGATCGTTTGCCTCACACAAAAATAGTCGTCACCAGCGGCAGCGGTTACGCGACTGACCGATTAAATGCGCTCGAGGCGGGTGCTGATGAATATTTGATCAAACCCGTTTCCCCAGGCGATCTGGCGGCAGTTTTGAGAAGATTTACGGGTGCAACTTCCTCCTCGAGCGAGGCCGAAGGTTCTGTGTCAAAATTAATTTCCACGCAACCAGTGCGCCTGAAATTTTGGGGAGTGCGCGGTTCGATAGCTACGCCCGGGCCTGACACGGTCTTTTACGGCGGCAACACTTCGTGCGTGGAGATCCGTGCCGATGGAGAAATCATTGTTCTCGACGCAGGCACTGGCATTCGTCCGCTCGGCGTCGCGCTTTCTCGGGAATTTCAGGAGCGGGCTATCAACCTGACCCTTCTGATTTCGCACACGCATTGGGATCACATCCAGGGGTTTCCTTATTTTCTTCCCGCTTACAATCCGAACAACGGCATTCGCATTCTCGGCTTTGAAGGCGCGCGCAAAGGACTCGAAAACATTTTGTCGGCACAGATGGAAAGCTCGTATTTTCCCATCAGTATGAGGGAGATGCCCGGACACATTTGCATTCAGGAATTGAAAGAAGTGGATTTTTCCATCGGCGCAATTCGCGGGCGGGCTGAGTTCCTCAATCACCCAGGAATCTGCACCGGTTATCGTCTCCATACTTCAGGTGGCTCGATTTGCTATCTCACTGACGTGGAATTATTCCAGCGCCTTCGCGCACAGCAAAACTCTCCCAACACCGTCGAGAACCAGGATTTTGCGCGCGAGCAGGATTCGCGTCTCGCCGAGTTCGCGCGCGATTCGGAAATCCTGATTTTGGATGCGCAATACGATGCCGCCGAATATGAATTGCACGTCGGTTGGGGCCACAGTTGCCTGGAGGATTCCGTCGCCTTTGCCATCGAAGCGCGCGCCAAACGTCTTTTTCTTTTTCACCACGATCCCGATCATACCGACGAACAAATTTCGCGATTCGTGGCGCGCGGTCGCGAAATCGCGCGGGAAAAGGGATCGAACCTGATCGTGGAAGCGGCGCGGGAAGGGTTGGAAATTATTCTGGAACCCAAGGCTGCGGCAGCCACGTCTTAGAGCGACGCAAAAAGATTTTCAAGAAACTCCCTGTTCGCTTTAGCATTGGCCGTGATGACGTTTAAATCATCTGAAAGTTCGCAGCATTCCACCATCACAGGCCCATTAAATCCGGCTTTCTTTAGTTCTGAAAATACTCCACGAAAATCCACTTTGCCCTTGCCGAACTGAATCATCACGTCGCCTTTTTGCGTCGCACAATCTTTCGCGCAAAAGCCGGTGACATGCTGCGCAATCGGCTTCAATTGCTCGATTGGATCTTTGCCGGTGTAATGAATGATATTTCCCGCGTCATACCAGATTTTGAAATTCGGATGCTTCACTTTATCCAGACAGCGAATGATTTCCTCCGACGCACCACTGCCGCCGCCGTGCGGTTTGAGCACCAGTTTGATTCCACGCTCCTTCGCGTAAGCCGCGCCATCCGCCATCAACTTGTAATAATTTTCGTAATGCGCCGGTTTATCCACGCCAAACGTCAGCAGATATTCCAGATCAAGAAATTTTCCGTGATCAATCTGTTTGCGGACATCTTTGATTTGCTCCGGCAACGACAAATCATTCTTCGTGCGGATTGCTGCCATGTTCGCGGTGAGACCGCTCGCCGCGATTTTCTTTTTCAACGCGGCCAAATATTCTGGCGTCGCTTCCGCTGCGATAAACACATCGTCTTTCGTCTTGGTCAAAAGGCCGGTCAATTTGTAGCCCGCCGCTTTGATGGACGCCAAAGTCTCCGCGTAATTCCAATTCTTCACCCACGGCCTGTTAAAACAACCGATCGGCCAATTCACTTTTTTATTTTGCGCGGTTGCAGTGAAAGTTTCTGATGCGGTTGCAGCCGTTGCGACTGCGGTCGTTTGCAAAAATTTTCTTCGGCTCATGGATGAAACTTTCATAACGGTTGATCATTGGATTCAAGTAACTGGTGTTCGTGTCATTTCGCCATTCCTATTCCGGCGGAAATTCGCACGGAATTTTCTCCGAACGAAATCTTCTATAAATCGAAAAATCTTTTCTATCAACCGTCAACACTTTCGCGGCGGGATGAAGTTCAGAAAGGCGTACAATTGCCGCGTCGGTCATGTCCATGCGCGGCGCGTATTTCAAAAGCAACGCATGCAGAGCGTCGGCCTCATCCTGAAAATCCAGCATCAGCTTGAAGTCGCCGGCCGCCGCGATGCGCATCGCTCCCTCATGATTATCCAGAAGAAAAGCGGCCTCGTGGAGATTGAGAATCGTAGTCAATATCGGAAGGGAAGCGCGTTGCAGCCATTGCCTCGCCCACTTCATTTGCGTCGGCTGCCCTTTATCGTAGAGCGCGACGATGAATCCCGTGTCAGCGATGAGCAGCATGTTTTTTGAAGATGGCTTCGCGAATGAAACCTTTGGGATCGCGCCGAGCTTCATCGGAGACTTCTAAATCCGTAAAAGTCAGGCAGACGGGAACACGCTTGACGGGTCGGGCCTTTTCGCGAGCGGCTCGACGAATAAATTCCGCCAGAGAAATTCCTTCGGCCCGAGCAGCTTCTTCCAAGAGACGCTTCTCCTTGCGTTCAAAACGGATGGGATACGTGGTCTGCATACACTCTTGTATATCACGGAGGAAATTACCCAGCAAGCGCGTGTTTATTTGATGGCTTTTACGGCTCAAAAACTCGAACGCGATAAAACTTGGAATTGCTGTCGATCAAATCAGGAACCGCCGCCGGAAAATTCGTCGCGGAAAACAATGGACGGTTCCCTGGAACATCCAGCGGACTCCAAATTGTCGGCTGTAAATTTGTCGTGACCTGGACTTCAAATCCGCGATTGGCGATTTGCTCGAATTGGATCTCTGCAAAACCGTTCGCACTCACTGCGGAAATATTCCAGAAATTCAACGCGTTGGTTGGGCTGGTTCCAAGTAAATATTCCTGCGAATTCACCGAGGCATCGCCATCGAAATCTTCGGACGCTCCGGTGAGTGCCCCGTTCGTGGAACCAAAATTCGCCAACTGCCATTGCGCGAAGGTTTGATAACCCGCCAAACCGTTCGTGATCCAACTTCTGACGAGATTCACCGCTTGCGTGTCGATAAGCGACGAAGCGAGTGGTGGCATTCGACCAATGCCGTTCGTGGAAATCCGCGTCAGCAAAATCGAATGCGCCAAATCGTTCGGAACAATCACGCGATTATTTGTGTCGCCGAGATTGTTGACCAAACTTCCATTCACGATTCCCGAAACAGATAGCGGATTAAAAATTCGCGCGTCCCAATTTCCCAGAGCGGAGCCACCGGGTTGATGGCATTGTGCGCAATTCGCGGAGAGATACGAGCGCACGCGATATTCCGTACTTATGGCGGAATTCGTCGCGTGAGCCAAAGCGGGAAGCGTATTTAAATTTGAAACTGTGCTGGAAAAATATCCGACGTGATTGAGCGCGCGAATCTGGTTATCGGAAATTCCGCTGTGATCAAAATCGCGATTGAGTTGCGCGGTGTTGAAGCCGAGCGCGAATCCAGCTTGCGGCGTGTGGCAACTCAGACATTCGCTCCGGCTCGGATAATGCCAAACTTGCGTGCGCACATTTCCGCCGTCGTTGATCGCGAAGGCTTCATCCATTCCTTCTTCAGGAACCAGCGTGGCGTTTGTCGTCGAATTTCCCCAGCGATACGTCCCGCCGTAAACGCCATTGGAATTTTTCACGATCAATCGCGTCTCCAACCGCTTCGCCGACGACACAACTCCATTCGTCAATTCCAGATCGAAATGTTTTACCCAGACTGTGCCGGTGGGAAATTGCCAGTTGTTCGTGCGATTGAAAGTGATGTCTGAATTCGTATTCGCAATTGAAAACCAGCGCGTTTTTTTCGCGTTGTCCGACCAGAACGGAACATTCACGTCGTAAGGAACAACTCCAGCGTGCGGCGTGAGCGTGGAAAGATTTGTGAATGCGCCGGTGTCAGCCAGTGTTGGTGGTAACGCACTTCCAGAAGTTACATTCGTGTTGTAGATCAGACGTTGGATGTTTCCGCTCGACAAATTTGCCGCCAACACATCGCTGTTTCGTGGATCGGTTCCAAAGGCGACGATGGAGGATTGGCCTGTGATACGTTCGAAAGGGACCGCGTTGGTTCCGTTTGGAGTGAGCGACCAAATATTTCCACTCGAATAATCGCAGAAAATATATTTACCCGTGAACTGCGAGATGCGATTGCCCCGATAAATCAAACCGCCGGTGATGGAGTTGCCTTGGTTGGTAGCCGTGCCGTGATTGTATTCTGCAATGGGCATTCGATAGCTAAATCCCGGCGGACCCTGGCGCGCGACGACCGGGCCAGCCAAAGTTCCTTCGCGCCAGACCCAACCGTAATTGCCGCCTTTAATAATCACGTTGACCTCTTCGCGCGCGCCGCCGCCGACATCGCCGCAATAAATCACGCCGTTCGTGTCGAAAGAAAATCGCCACGGATTACGCAAACCAATCGCCCAAAATTCAGCGCGCAACGTGTTGGTGTTGATGTTCGTCCCGTTGAGCATCGTTGCGCCGACGAACGGATTGTCCGCTGGAATGAAATAATTCGTCGCATTCATAAGCGCTGGGTGTGGTCTGGGATTAAAATTTCCCGGAAGTTTGTCCACGTCGATTCGCAAAATGCCGCTGAAAAAATCACGATCAATCGTCTGGCTGTTAGTGAACGTGTCGTTCTGATTTCCTTCGTCGCCGACTGAAATGTAGAGAAAGCCGTCCGGCCCGAAATGCAAATCGCCGCCGTTGTGATTGCATGCTTCGTCGCGTTGTGTGATGAGCGGCAATTCGGAATTGGTCATCCCTTGATTTGGATTGCCCGGCGAAACCTGGAATCGCGAAATGCGCTGATGCAATCCGCTGCTCGAGGTGTTCGTGTTCACTGAATAAAATAAATAAAAATATCCATTCGATGCGTAGGCCGGATGAAACGCGAGGCCGAGCAAGCCTTCCTCGCAACCCGCCGTGACGCGGCTGCTAATATCCATGAAAACCGTGCGGTTCGGCGCGGCGAGATTCGTGATGACCGTGACACGTCCCGCGCGTTCCAAAATAAACAGGCGATTGGTTTCGCCCGGCGGAGTGGCGAACGCAATCGGCGATGTGAAACTCACCCCTGAAAAAGCGTTCGTGAAAGAGTAACCGTAGGTGGCGGGATTCTGCGGCATTTGCAGGGTGGAATTCGAGACGCGATTGCTTAAACCGAAGGGCTGCGCAAAACTGTTCGCGCCGAAAATACAAGCCACTCCTAACAAAAATAAACGTGCGCAAGTTTTCATTGGTTTTTAAAAAGAAATGCCTGGGCGCAATATGCACAGCATTTCGCGCGCTGCATAATTAAAATCATGGGTTGAACATGGCGCTGCGGACGGAGCGCGACTGTGTTGTCCTCGACCAGCCGCAGCACTTCGCAATCACCGAGCAGTCAGGATTGGTTCGAGCGTATTTGCTCGCAACGTGCTGCGCAGCTTCTCAGCGAACACAGCCGCGCTCCGGGAAGATTACGCCAAAATCCCTTTCACCACTTTTCCCGCCACATCGGTCAGCCGAAAATAACGTCCCTGAAATTTATGGGTGAGCCGTTCGTGATCGATGCCGAGGAGGTGCAGCATCGTCGCGTGGAAATCGTGAACGTGAACACCGTCTTGCACGATGTTGTAACCAAATTCATCCGTCGCGCCGAAAACCGTTCCTGCTTTCACACCGCCGCCCGCCATCCAGATGGAAAAGCAGCGCGGATGATGATCGCGTCCATAATCAGTCGCGGTCAGTTTGCCTTGCGAATAATTCGTGCGGCCAAATTCGCCGCCCCAAACAACGAGCGTGTCGTCGAGCATTCCGCGTTGTTTCAAATCCTGGATGAGCGCGGCGGAACCTTGATCGGTTTCAGAACATTGCCTGCGAATGCCGACGGGAAGACCGCCATGTTGATCCCAGCCTTGATGATAAAGCTGGATGAATTTCACGCCGCGTTCAGCGAGTCGGCGCGCTTGCAAACAATTCGCGGCGAACGTTCCGGGCTTGCGTGAATCGGGGCCGTAAAGTTCAAAAATATGTTCCGGTTCCTTCGAGACATCGACGGCGTCAGGCACGGAAGTTTGCATCCGAAACGCCATTTCATATTGGCCGATGCGCGAATTGATTTCCGCGTCACCGGAAGTTTGTTCTGCGACGTTGTGCAATTCATTGAGACGGTTTAGTTGCAGACGACGCGATTCGGCGCTGATTCCCTCTGGATTATTCAAATAGAGAACAGGATCTTTGCCGGAACGAAATTGCACGCCTTGATAAGTCGATGGCAAAAAACCACTTCCCCAAAGTCGCGCGGAAAGTGGCTGGTCAACTTTCCCTGGAGTGATGAGGACAACGAACGACGGCAAATTTTCGTTGTCGCTACCCAAACCGTAACTCAACCACGAACCGATGCTGGGGCGACCGGAAAGTTGCGAGCCGGTCTGCATGAAGGTGAACGCCGGATCGTGATTGATGGCCTCGGTGAACATCGAGCGCACAATGCAAATGTCATCCGCGATTTTCGCGGTGTGCGGAAGAAGTTCGCTGAACCACGCGCCGGATTTTCCGTGCTGCCCAAATTTAAAAATCGAACCGGCCATCGGAAGCGACGCTTGATTTCCACTCATGCCGGTCAGGCGTTGTCCATTGCGAACGGAGTCGGGCAGTTGCTGACCATTACGTTCGTTGAGCAACGGTTTGTAATCGAACGTCTCCAACTGCGACGGCCCGCCCGCCATAAATAAATAAATGACACGCTTCACCTTCGGCGGAAAATGGGGCAAGCCGAGAACTCCATTTGCAGAAGAATCTGCTGCAAGAATTTTTGATGGATTGATTAAATTCGCCAGCGCAATTCCGCCGAGGCCCATCCCAAAACGATTGAGAAACGCGCGACGATTCATTCCATCGAGCGGCAGCGGTCCGGTGCAAAGTAGATTCGTGCTCATCGCTTCATCACAAACTCATCATAGTTCATCAACGTGTTTACCAACACGGTCATTGCGGCGACTCTGTCTTCAGGAAGTTTTGCATCGCGCGCGTGTTCGCCGGTCGCCAAATATTTTTTGGCCGCGTCCCCATTCTTCGCAAAAAGTTCCAGTTGTTCCTGATAAAGTTGGCGAAGAATTTCGTTTTCACGCGGAAGCGGGCTTCTCCCAACTACCGAGCGAAATGCGTTTTCAATTGAACCACTTTCGTCGCGGATTATTTTTTCGGCAATAACCCGACTCGCCTCGATAAATTGTGGATCATTCAAAAGCACCAATGCCTGCAACGGCGTCGTGGTCGTCTCGCGTTTCGCGGTGCAAACCTCGTGCGACGTCGCATCGAAAATCAGCATCGACGGCGGCGGCGAAGTGCGTCGGCGAAACGTGTAGAGGCTGCGCCGGTAAAGTTTTTCGCCAGTGTCCTGCGCGTAAGTTTTGCCCGTGCCAGAGGATTCCCAAAGTCCGGCAGGTTGATACGGCTTCACGCTCGGCCCCCCCAGTTTTGGCGAAAGCAATCCGCTCACCGCCAGCGCTTCATCGCGAATTTCTTCGGCGGGCAAGCGTTGTTTCGGCCCGCGCGCGAGCAGGCGGTTTTCAGGATCTGTCGCCAACGTTTCCGGCGACGCCACCGAAGATTGCCGATACGTTGCTGAGGTGACGATGAGCTTGTGCAATTTTTTTACGTCCCAACCGCTCTCGATAAAATGGTTCGCCAACCAATCGAGCAAATCGGGATGCGTGGGCAATTGTCCTTGGCTGCCAAAATCTTCCGGGGTGGCGACGATGCCGCGCCCAAAGTGCATTTTCCAAATACGATTCACGACCACGCGCGCCGTCAGTGGATTTTTTTCGTCCACCAGCCATCGCGCGAGGCCGAGCCGGTTCTTTGGATAATTTTTTGGAAATGGAAAAATGCCTTCCGGCGTTCCTGGTTCAACGGGTTCGCCGCGCGCATCGTAAGCGCCGCGTTTCAAAAGGTAAGTTTGTCGCCGCGTGGGCGATTCGCGCATGACCATGATTTCAGAGATGTCATTCACGAAATTATTTTCCGCATCGCGAAGTTGTTTCAGTTCGGCGAGAGCGGTTTGATATTCCGTGGTAGGGACGCGTTCCACCGCGTCCTTATTATTTTCTTTTTGAAATGGGACGAGGTGGAACTCGTCCCTGCCGAGATTTGATTTCACCTCCACCGCCGTCAACTCACGATCAAAAATTTGAAACTCATCAATCAATCCATTCTTAAATCCTGAATCGCGAAATCGTGCGGCAAGCGTCAACGGGATATTTCCCGCTTCTGAATCACCCCACTCAGCGCGGTGGAAAATGTCTTTGGTCAAATTGTCGTGGACGACTTCGGTTTCAGTCGCTTCGCCATTGCGAAAAAGTTTCAAACCGGTGGCGCGACTTGAACCATCGTAGGTCATAGTCAAATGCGTCCACTCATTCAGCACCAAAGAGTTTCTGGCGCGAATCGCAACCGCATTGCCCGGCCAAAAATGAATCAACGCGAATTGCGGCGTGCCATTTTCCAAAATCAATTCGTAGCCGCGACTGCCGGAATCCGTCCACGATTTGGAATGACTGAACACGACAGCGCGTTCCTGTTTTTCCGTCGGCTTGAGCCAAAGAGAAATCGTGAATGGATCGGTGCGTTTGAAATTACCAACCTCTTTGCAAGAGGCGGAACTTTCGCCATCGAACTGTAGCGCCTTGCCGAAGCGACCTTCCACTTGTTTGGGCGATTCGGCGAGACTCGCGAAAAGCTTCCCGCTCGACTCCGGCGTTTTATTGTCGGTGATATTTTCAAACGAAAACGTGGTAGGGCGCGTCACTCCATGCGCGCCGTCTTCGTTTTCAGTTTCAGCCCCGGCGCGCAGAGGACTGACGCGCCCTACCTGCCATTTCTGAAATCGCGCGTCCGCACTTTTTTCAATTTGCGTCAACTTCTTCTCCGCCTCGGAAATCTGTTTCTTTAACGCCGCGTGTTTTTCTTTTTGGCCATCGCCATAGAGCAACATCGTCGGTGTCGGCGTGGCGTGGGTGAAATACGAATACAAACCCGACTCGTCGATGTTGTTGAAGAACGCGGACATCTGATAATATTCCTTCTGCTTGATCGGGTCGTATTTGTGATCATGGCAGCGACAGCACTCCATGGTTAGACCGAGAAACGCCGTGCCGAAAGTGTGAACGCGGTCGCTCACATATTCATTGCGAAATTCTTCTTCGATACTGCCGCCTTCATTTGTCTGGCGATGCAAGCGGTTGAACGCCGTTGCCAAAATTTGTTCATCCGTCGCGTCGGCCAATAAATCTCCCGCGATTTGCCACGTGATGAATTTGTCGTAGGAAAGATTCTGGTTGAACGCGCGGATCACCCAATCGCGCCACTGAAACATGTCGCGCTCGAAATCCATTTGATAACCGTAAGTGTCGGCGTAACGCGCAAGATCAAGCCAGTCGCGCGCCATTTGCTCGCCGTAAGCGGGCGACGCGAGAAATTGTTCGACGAGTTTTTCATAGGCGTTCGTTGAAGTGTCATTGCGGAAATCGTCGATCTGTTTTAGCGACGGCGGTAATCCCGTCAGGCTGAACGCAAGCCGCCGAATCAAGGTTTCCTTGCTCGCTTCGGAAGTCGGTTTGAGTTTTTCTTTTTGCAATCGCGCCAACACGAATTGGTCGATGGGATTGCGCGAAGTTTGGAGTTCCGCGTTCACGCGGTCTGAATTTTGTGTGCCCGTCCCGAGCCGCGTAAACGCGGAACTCCGAACGGACGGCGGCGAAATTTTCTGCACCGGATTAAACGCCCAGTGTGCTTTATATTCCGCTCCTTGTTTGATCCACTCGCGCATCAGCGCAATTTCTTCCGCGCTGATTTTCAAATGGCTGTCCGGCGGCGGCATTTGTTCGTCCGGATCGGTGCTGGTGATGCGGCGGATGACTTCGCTCATTTCCGGTTTGCCCGGGACGATGGCGCGCGTGCCGGTTTTTTCATCACGGACGGCGATGGCATTTTCCAAAACATCCAGACGCAAATCAGCTTTGCGACTTTTGGCATCCGGCCCGTGACATTTGAAACAGCGATCGGAAAGCAGCGGGCGAATTTGAAAATTAAAATCGACGCGCTCCGCAGGTTCGCCCGCGAAAAGGCGGCCCGCAAAAATTGTAATGAAAAACAAGATTAAAACTCGGCACGGCACAAGAGGATTCTAACCCACCCGCCGCACCAACGAAAATGATTTTTACAAACTTGTGAACATTCAAGCTGTAAAAATTCCGCAAAATTCTCCAAAGTCTTTTCATGCCATGGTTCTTTATCACCGTGTTGAGTTTGAATTGTTTCACTTTCGCCGCCTTGGCCGAATGGCCGCAGTTTCGCGGGCCGACCGGGAGCGGGATTTCTGGTGCCACAGGTTTTCCGGTCACGTGGAGCGAAACGCAAAATGTAAAATGGAAGACGGCGATTCCGGGGCGCGGCTGGTCGTCGCCGGTTATTTTCGGAAACGAAATCTGGATGACGACGGCCAATCCGAAAGGGACTGAATTGTCGGTCGTTTGCGTGGAGCGCGAATCGGGAAAAATTATTCATGACCGGAAAATTTTCGACGTGGAAGCGCCGCAGTTCGTGCATGAGTTCAACAGTTACGCATCGCCGACGCCTGTGATTGAAGCAGGCCGACTTTACGCAAGTTGGGGTTCGCCCGGCATCGCGTGCATCGACACGAAAACCGCGAAGGTGTTGTGGGAGCGGCGCGATTTTATCTGTAATCATTATCGCGGCGCGGGTTCGTCGGTGACGATTTTCGAGAATTTACTGATTCACCATTTCGACGGGAGCGATTTCCAATTCGTCGTCGCGCTGGACAAGATCACAGGCAAAACGGTTTGGCGCACGGAGCGTTCGGTGGATTTCAAGGACCTCATGCCCGACGGCAAACCGGATCACGAAGGGGATTGGCGCAAGGCGTTTTCCACGCCGCGCATTTTTCAAGTGGATGGCAATCCGCTGTTGTTGAGCCAGGGGTCAAAGGCTTTTTATGGTTACGAGCCGCGCACGGGAAAAGAATTGTGGCGCGTGGAGTCGTCCACGACGCACACGACGAGCACGACGCCGGTTTCGGATGGAAGATTAATTTATCTCTGCACAGGCAACGCGAAGGGCGAAGTATGGGCGGTGCGTCCGGGAGGTAGCGGCGTGGTGTCGGACACGCATATCGTCTGGAAATATTCGCGCGCACCGATGCGGCCGTCGCTGTTGCTGGCGAATGATTTGATTTTCATGGTGGACGACGGCGGCGTGGCAACGTGCATAGAATCGAAAACGGGCAAGGAACTTTGGCGCGAGCGAGTGGGGGGAAATTATTCTGCGTCGCCATTGTTCGCGGAAGGACGCATTTATTTTTTCAGTGAAGAAGGCAAAGCGACGGTGATCGAAGCGGGCCGCGAATGGAAACCGATTGCGACAAATCAACTCGGCGATGGTTTCATGGCGTCCGCAGCGGTAGATGGGAAGGCGCTGATTTTGCGAACGAAGACGGGTTTGTATCGTGTAGAAGCACGGTAGGGACGAGTTCCACCTCGTCCCAAATATTTCCCCTTCCCACGACAAACGAAAAAGTGATGGTGCCAAAATGGGAAACCCGACGCGTTAGGATTTTCCTTCTGACGTTTTCGAATTTGCGGCTGCGTCAAGGATTAGTCAGGGACGCGGGTGGAACGCGTCCCTACCATGATTATTTTCCGCTCAACGCTTTTCGTTTCTCCGGCGTCAAAGCGCCTTCCTGCGGCGGAATCAAAATGAACCAAACCAGATTGCGGAAATCTTCGTCGGGCATTTGTTCCAAACCTTCCGGCATGACGGATAGTTCACTGACACGTTTGGATTCGATGTCAGATTTTGCGACGAGATTTTCCGTCGGGCCAGCGGCGAGAAGTTTAATTTGCGTGTCGTTTTCTTCCACGAGCCGACCGCTGACCGTGCGACCATCTTTGGTTTCCACCAAAACGTTTTCGTAGCCCTTGCCGATGATTTGGTTTGGATCAATCACGTTCGCGAGCAACGCATCCAACGTCGAACGCCCAACGCCCGTCAGATCCGGCCCGACTTCCGCGCCTTCGCCGTAAAATTTATGGCAAACGAAACACGTTTTCTGCGCAATCTCGTGACCGCGTTTGATATTCGGTTCTCCGCTCAAAACAACTTTGCGTTTTTCTTTGATGAGTTTGAGTTTGTCCGCATTCGTTTCGCGGAATTTTCCGAACAGCCGTTCGGTGCGCGCGACGAAGTTTGGATTCTTTGACGTGAACAAAGAGCGAACGACTGTCGCAGAAAGTTCCTGCGGTAAAATTATTTTCTCATCCAGGCCGTCGAGTAATTTGCGCGTCCATTGCGGACGAGTAATCAGCATGTCCGCTGCGGCCGAGCGCGATTTGGGCGAAAGTTTTTTCCAGTTCGCGACGATTGCATTTCCGGCTTCTTCATTGCCAAGAACGCTCAAGCTGTGAAGGGCTTCGATGACGAGTGGTTCAATAGTGGCACGGTCATCTTGCCCGTGCGAATCAGGACTCACGGGCGGGACGCCCGTGCCACTCACAACCAATTTCAACAAAGCTTCGCGCGCCAAATCGTTTTTTATTTGTTTGGCGGTTTCGACGGCGCGAAGGCGTTCGTTCAGCGGGGCTTTGGGATCATTGATGACAGCGAGCGTGCGGTCGCTGGCGGCAGCATCGCCCCAGATGGTGGCGAGTTCTTGAAGGCGTTCTTTGATTTTTCCACTGGCGGTGAGGTTGGCTTTCGTGAGGAGCGATTGCGTGTCGATGGTCGGGCGAACGGGTTTTGCTTTTTGACCTTCGATCAAACCATCGAGCGTGGCCAAAGTGAGTTCGTCATTTTTCCCCCAGATGGATTTTAAGAATTGAACTGCGGCATTCATTTTTTCCGGTTCGCCGGT
>JBDSYB010000261.1:0-23782 GCA_039925885.1 Verrucomicrobiota bacterium | reverse complement strand
CGGGACTTTGTTTCCCTTTTAAATCCCAACCCACGGTTGAAACCGTGGGCTAGTGTCGTTTGTCCCTGCGGGACAAGGAAACCGGAAATGGATCTGACCCGATCAAAATTGATATGCGTCAGCCCTGAGGAGCGGGTAATTGAGTGGTTGGCATTTTTGGGGCGGCCGTAGCTGATCTTTGCAGGCAGGCAGCTCGTTTATTTTTTAACTAAATTCCACCAAAGCCTGAACAATCCGTTCGGCTGCTTTGCCATCCCACAACGGCGGCACTTGTCCCAACTGCTCCGGTCCGTTCAAAACCTCATCAATATGGGTCGAGAGACAGGTCGAATCCGTCAGCCGGTTGCTGCCCAAAGTGACGGTAACCGGTCGCTCCGTGTTCGGCCGGAGAGTGAGGCAGGGAGTTTTGAAATAAGTGCTCTCTTCCTGGAGACCGCCGGAATCGGTGACAATCAACCGCGCGTTCTCGGTCAGGCAAAGAGAATCATGGTACCCAATCGGGGCAAGAATTTTCATGACGCTACCCGAAGGTGGGAAAATGCCAAATTGATCGAGCATTTTATGGGTTCTTGGGTGCATGGGAAAGACAACGGGCAACCGGCGAGCGAGGCGGTTCAAGCCGGCCATGACGGCCCTGAGGATATCGGGATCGTCCACGTTGGAAGGACGATGGAGGGTGACGTAGGCAAACGCTCTTTTCTGGAGGTTGAGCCTGGTGAGCAAGCCGGTATTCCGCGATTTTTCCAGGTTGGCAACCAGCGTATCGATCATGACGTTGCCGACTAGCCTGACTTTGGAAGAGGGAATCCCCTCGCGTTTCAAATTTTCATTGGCATCGTCGGAAGGAGTGAGGAGAAGATCCGCCAAGGCGTCGGTGACGATACGATTGACCTCCTCAGGCATCGTGCGGTCAAAGCTCCGGAGCCCGGCCTCGACGTGAGCGACCTTGATTCCCAATTTAGAGCAGACCAGCGTGCAGGCCATGGTGGAGTTAACATCGCCAACCACAACAACCCAATCCGGCTTTTGATCCAGACAGACCGGCTCAAATTTCGTCATCAAACTGGCGGTTTGAGCGGCGTGAGAACCGGAGCCGACTCCCAAATTGATATCGGGAGCGGGAATACCTAATTCTTCAAAAAAGATGTCCGACATTTTTTGATCATAGTGCTGGCCGGTATGGACGAGGCGGCACTGGATGCGACCAAGGCCGTCGGCAGCCTGCGCATTATGAGAGGCAATCGCCTTGATGATGGGCGCGACCTTCATGAAATTAGGCCGTGCGCCAGCAATAATCAGGATATTGAGCACAAGAATTTAACGATGTTGCTTTTTATCAGAAATGCTGTGGACCAATTCCTCGATCGTATTGACGATGTGATCGAGGCTCTTCCGGGAAGTGGCTTCGCCCATGGGACGGCGGACACGTTTTTGCAGCTTGATCTTACCCGCCACGTCTTCGGCGTTTTCGATCAAAATCAAAAGACCAGATTGCTGCAGATGATTGTCAACCGCGCCGATGGCGCCGCGAAAAATGCTATAAACCGGAACCCCGAGAGCAGCGGCTTCCCGGTTCATGGTACCCCCGCCGCTGACGAGTAAATCCGAAAACCAGATCAGATTCAGGCCATCGAGAGCGCCCTGGGGAATGATCGTCTTGTCGTTGGCAAACCAATGAGGCCAACGGTGGCGAATCGTCTCTCCCTGCTGTTTATTGCGCGGGAGAAGGACGATGCGGCTTTGGGGGTTCTGGCAGGCCAATTCCATGAAAGAAACGAAGAGCCCCTCACTTTCAGGATTATGATAGTGCGCTTCAGTGGCTGGAGGACGGGCCGTGACGATCAAGGCCGATTCTTCCAACCCAATGCTTTGAAGAAACTCAGGGTCCGGTTGAAATTTCCAGACATAAACATCCTCCTTTATGCCGGGATATTTCCGGATATTGCCAGGCTTACAACAGAGAGCTGTATCCGGTATGACGGAGGGCACCATCTCCCAGGTCGGCCGCATCAGAGGCGGGTATACCGCAAATTCGTAATCAGCAAGGAGCAAGGTGGGAATGCGCAAGAGGTTACTGATGACAATCTGGGAACGCGCCCCGTGGGAAATGCTCAGGATCGGCTTTTCGCGCCGGGCGACGGGGGCCAACTGCAAGGCCCGATACAAGACACCGGCGACCTTGCGAAAGCGATTTTTTCCGTAATGTCTCCCAACCTGGACAAAGGAGATTTTTTTCTTGTCGGCCAGTTCACATACTTGAAAAGCGTCACGGGCGGTGACGACAACCGGAAAACCGCGCGACCGTAATTCATCTATGACAGGCTCGAAAAAGACGACATGAGGAGTGTTATCCATGTCAATCCAGATGGTGGATTTTGAATTATCCGATTTCGAGAAACTGAGATTCACCGTCGATGCAGTGAACTCCGAAGATGATTGTTCCGGCTGATGACCATTCAAGGTTGTGAGCGGCACGGTTGGTCTGAGCCGAGCACTATGGCGGCAGCGGACCAACTCGGCCACTTCTCGAGATAACGCATGCCAGTAAAGCCCCGCATACTTTTGTTTAACATAATGAAGGAACTTTTCATAATAGGAGACGGGATAAGTAAATCTTTTCTGATTTTGCCCATTCATTGTCATGTAATCAGGATGGGTGTCTAGAAGCGCCATGCCTCCATGGCGAGCCACCCAGTCCAATTTTTTGAACCAGATATCGGGATGGCGTTCGCGGAAGAGCACGAAAAGCGTCGAATCCTGCGGCAGAGTATAGGGAAGCTCGACGTAGCCGCTGGCAGCAGTTGCCCGGCCTTCGGCCATCCTCTCCCCAGGGCGGAGAGGAGCTGTAGGGCGAGGAACCCAGAAAGGAAAGATTGTTTCCCGGCCATGAGGTTGCGGCTCGAAGGGATCAGTGTCGAAGGTGGAAGCATCGTATTGGATATTCAGTTCATGCAACCAGTTCAAATTATGGAGCATGAATCCAGAACGGAAGCCGCTTGCCCCCCATTCTTTGAGGTAATGATTGATCCGGGCCGCTTTCTTGACAAACTCCGGGCGGTTACGATAGAGCTTGCCGTCGTGATGGAGGTCGTGTACACCAACTTCAAACCCGTTCTGAGTAAGCTCATTACGCAACTCCCTGGAAACAGAATATGGCCCTTCCGGAATGAAATTAAATGTGGAACGGAATCCAAGTTCCATTTCCACCTTCATCAATGCCCGACATTTTTCAAGGCCTTCCAAGCTCTCGACGTCGTGGGTCAAAACCAAAGCGAATTGTTTACCCTCGGGCCAACCGAGCCAGTTTTCGGGGGGTTGCTGTGAACCAGGCAGAATCGGCCACGAATCGAGAACCTGTTCCCGTTTGCGCAAGGCGAACCATCGGCGAACGCTCCTCCGAACCGACGATGGCACGAAAGGCTTAAAGCGATAATAGAGGCGATTACGGAACATAGATCAGGAGTCAAGGAGTCAAGGAGTCAAGGAGTCAAGGAGTCAGAGGTCTGAGATCTGGGTCTGAGGTCAGATATCCTGCTGGAGGCGCTTGGGGACGTAGGCGGTGGATTTGTTCAGGATGACGCCGACGTTGCCCCGGGAGGCGGCCAATAAATCGGCGGCACGTTTGACCAGGTCGCGATCTGTTTTCTCTGATTCAATGACAAGAAAGACCATATCCATAAAGCGGGCGAGACGAGGGGTGGCGCTGATCTGGCTGACGGGTGGCATGTCGAAGATAATGTAATCGTAATCGCTGGCGCGGAGTTTGGGGATGAGGTGCTTGAAGCGCTCGGGCATGATTTTCGGCAATTTGTCGCCATTACCATCGTTTCCTTCTGTGACGACATAAAGATTCGCCTGGACGAGCGCGCTTTCGCGTTTGTCGCCCTCCAAGGCGTCGTCCAGGCCGCACGCCAAATGGTGGCCTTTGTAGAAATGATGCGCTTCGCCCTGTTGCAGATTCATGTCCACGAGCAAGACGTTCCCTTCACCCGTTTCTGACAGGCAAGCGGCCAAGCCGGCTGCCGTTGTGGTGACGCCGGAACCAACGGCACAGCTGGTGACGGCGACCAGTTTTGGTTTGTGAGTGAGGTTGATGGCCTCAAAATAAGCGATGAGCCGGTCGCGGAGGGTTTCGTAAAAGGGCCGCAAAGCGTGGCGGGAATCCCAAGGAGCAACCGAGCCGTTGCGATGCGAAGGGACGGGGGTGAGGGGATGATGGATTGCTGGAGTAGGTGGTGGTGTGCCGACTGCCGAGTGGAACTCGGCAGCACTTTGGATTTGTGGATCAGTGGCTGGGGAAAGCAGGGGTGCTTTGCGCGCTGATTTTAAGGCGTGAGACTTGCCAGTTAAATGCATTCGTGGAATGGAGAGGAACAAGGGTAGCTGCAAATGATCTTCAATTTCCTGCGGGCGGCGCAGAGAGCGATCGAAGAACGATTCGATGACAAAGGCCAGAGCGAGGGCGGCTGCGATAGCCCCGAAAAAAGCGCCAGCCATCATTTTTTTTAACTTAGTCTGGGCGCGTAACGGAGGCGACGGAGCCTGAATTTTACTGATGTTGGAGACGCGCCCGGCACCGAGGGCTTCATCAATGCGCGACTGTTCCAGGTTGGCCGAAAAATATTTGTAATTGGCTTCCTCCAGCTCCTTTTTGCGTTGCAACTCGGTGATGGAACCTTCCATGCCGTCCACGGCGGCGGCATCTTTACGGACCTGGGCGAGTTGATTGGTGAGCACATGAATGCGAGAGGCAAGAGCGTTGACGCGGGCGATTTCGACGGACAGATTCATCCGGGGATCCAGATTCGTGTTATTCGCTTTGCGATCGTCGACAGGAATGGCGAGCAAGCCGGGGTTTTCCTTTTCCATTTGCGATTTGCGCGCCTGGTTTTTCGCAATCTGTTCGGAAACGCTTTTTACGAAAGAACTGCCGTCGGTGAACTGGAGCGCAAGTTCCTGTTCCCGTTTATGCAAAGCGTCGAGCGTGCTGGAGAGTCGTTTGTAATCGGCGACCTTGTCGGAAGAAGGGGGAACGAGGTTTCCTGCGACGGCGTTGGTGGCCGTTTCGGGCTGGGTTTGGAATAGCTTGGATAATTGCGCGACGGTGGCGGAGCGCTCGGCCCATTCGGCCTCGGCCTCAAGAATTTCCAAACGGATTTTGGACATCCACTCGCCCTGAGAGCGCCGGGCCTCTTCCAGAGAAGTGATGCCGGCGTTGGTTTTGGCGGCGCGGAGAGCGTTTTCAGTTTGGACGAGGCGAGAGCGAAGCTGGTCGGTTTCCTGAGTCAAGAAATCGTCGAAGACGCCGATGGCGCGATGGATTTCCGCGTGACGTTTGAAATAGATTTCGACCAATTCGCCGAGAAGGGATTGGACGAGGGTTTCGTCGGGGTGCTGAAAGGTGAGACGAATGACATTGCTTTTGCGGGGGACATCGACAGTAAGGCCACGGTGGATCAAATTCGCGGCTTTGGCGCGATCCTTTCCGCCGCCCGCTTTGGCGAGGATTTTTTCCGGCCCGACGGCATCGGCGACCTTTTGAGCGAGGTCAAGACTGGTGAGGATTTCGAGTTCGGTGTTGATGATATTTTCGCCACTTTCGTCGGGAGATTTCATGCGGTCGCCGCCGGTCAGTTGGCCGGGCGATTTGGTTTCGACTACGTATCGGATGAAAAGTTTAGCTTCGGACTCGTAATTCACTGGTATGACAAACGGGAGAATGAAGGCGATGAGAAGACCTGCTGCGGAGATGATGGCAATTTTCCATTTGTGCCGAAAGAGGATATAGTAAATGTTCCCCAATGAGAGGCTGGGTGCAGTGCGGGGGGTGGACATTTCAGTCTGTGAGAGTTTGCGCGGGGTTGCCCCGTTCGACGGTTGGGATATCGATTTATCATTCATGACAGGTGTGTTTAAGACAGGTGCGGATACAAAATCTGACCGGAAAGTCGCAGAAGCGGCAACGGTAGTCGCGAAAAAATGCCGTTCATCCAGGTTTCGGTGCGATCAACGTCGGCAACAAAGGCGCTTTTGGAAAAATCATATTTGAAAGATTCAATTCTTTCCTCGCGGGCACCGAAGCTTTTTTTGAATCGCCGCAGGCCGTCGTTGGCCAAAGAAGTGCGGCCAAAATGCAATTGATGAAAGCCGAGAGCAGCGCATTTTTTGATCGATTCCCACATCAGAAGGTGGTTCGGGCGCAGGTGCTGGCTGGCGAAATCAGACGCTCCAAACTTAAAAATCGCCTGCCTGCGCTCATGGAAAAAAATAGAGGAAGCGACCGGGATTGAATCCGAATAAGAAGTGGCAACAAATCCTTTTCCAGTCTGAAGAATATGCTGCGCGATATTCTTAAAAAAGCGAAATGGCTGCGGGGGCAAGCCATGACGTTGACGTGTCAGGCAGTGAAGCGAGTAGAATGTGCGGATCGATTCCAAAGTGCCACTGAATTCAACTTTTACCTTGGCACTTTCCGCTTTGCGAACAGCGCGACGCACTGAATCGTCAAATGCCTTGAACAGCAAATCCGTGGGCTGGGCGAGATCCAAAACGTGGCCATAAAACGCGAGAGATGGAATGGATCCGGGCCACTCGCGGTCGTTTGACCGGCATTCCAAATAACGCCAGCGGCGGCGGCGCCCGCAATCGAGAGCGGCCTCATACAACTGGCGCTGATTGGTTTTTCCATTCACCGGCAAACAAAAATCAGTGAAGGGGAGAGAGACCCCGCGTCGGCCGGTTAGCGGACTTGAAACTTCCATGACGGGAAGCAGTCCGGTCAATTTACCTTCGGAATAGGCACAAAAATAAAAAGGACGGTGGCCGTATGTCTCGTGTAGAACCCTTGCCCAAGCCGTTCCGTGAAAGAAACTGCTGTCGGGGTGGCTTCCCAATAAGGAATCCCAACCACTGTCGCTCAAGGGGTCCGACAACCCCGAGACCAGCGGGTGCTCGCGTTCAAGCCGTGCGGGCAATGGGTTTAATGTTGCGCACACAGTCTTTGAGGGCTGCGGCAACAGCGTTAATTTGTTCTGATGTCAGTTCCGGATACATGGGTAACGACAAAAATTGCTCCGCACACCGTTCGGCCACCGGAAAGGACCCCTTTGCATACCCGAGGCTTTGGTAAGCTTCCTGGAGATGAACGGGGATGGGGTAGTGAATCGCACAAGAAATACCGCGATCTCCCATGGCCTGGAGAACTTGATCCCGATCGTTGACCCGTATGGCGTAAACGTGAAAGACATGTTGATTGTCGGGAAGAACAGACGGGGTGATGATTTCGTCCATGCCGCCCAGGAGGCTGTCATAGAGACGTGCATTATCCCGTCGTTTGCCGTTAGCAGTGTCGAGATGCCGGAGTTTTACGTCCAGAACGGCGCCTTGGATTCCGTCCATCCGGCCATTCCAACCGATCAAGGTATGGACATATTTGCGGGACTGGCCGTGATCGCGTAATATTTTTATTTTTTCGGCGAGCGCAGAATCATCCGTTATGACCGCACCGGCTTCACCGAAGGCGCCAAGGTTCTTTCCCGGATAGAAGCTGAAACAACCGGCAATTCCGATAGTTCCGGCTTTTCTGCCCTTATAAAGCGCTCCGTGAGCCTGGCAGGCATCTTCCAAAACTGGAATATGATAGCGATTTGCGATTTCGAGGATTTTATCCATATGAGCCATCTGACCGAAAAGGTGAACCGGGATGATGACTTTGGTGCGGGGTGTAATGGCTTTTTCAAGTTGATCAGGGTCGAGTGTATAGGTGAATTCATCAACATCGACAAAAACGGGCCGGGCCCCGCAATAACTGATAGCCTCAGCTGTGGCCATAAAGGTACTAGGGACGGTGATCACTTCATCGCCGGGGACGACGCCCTGAGCGAGCAACGCCAGCCAAAGCGCATCGGTTCCATTGCCCAGCCCGATGGCAAACCGCGCTCCGCAATAAGAAGCAAAATGACGCTCGAAATCGGCGACGAACGGGCCTCCGGCAAAGGCATTGGCATCAATCACGCGACTGATTGCGAGATCGAGTTCCTTGCGGAGCGGATCATGATGAGCTTTGAGATCAAGAAAGGGAATTTTCATAATTTATTCCGGGCCTGTTCTAGATCAACGCAAAGAAGTGTTATCTAAAGGCGGCATGAGAAAGAATCGATTGAGTGAAGGGAAGTAGTGGAAGCTTGCGGGAACATTTTGTGGCGGGATGACAGTGCGAACGGCGGAGAGGCTGGTTCGGGTTCACAAGAACACCGCGGCCTATTATTATCACCGGCTGCAGGAAATTATTTATCGAGCCATCGCTGACGCCACGCCCTTGCCAGGGAGATTGAAGTCGATAAAAGTTATTTTGGCGGGCGCGCAAAGGCAAGCGCGGTCGCGGAGTGGCGGGCAAGGTGCCGGACTTTGGCTTGTTAAAACGGGGAGGAAAGCTCTATGCGATGGTCATCATCAGCGATGAAAGGCGGCGACCCCGTTTAGTGATGCCCTACCCAGCTACAATGCCTTGGATGTTTCCCGCTTCCGGCATCTGCGGATCAATCACTCCAAGCTTTTTGCCGTCGGTAAAAACCACATCAACGGCATCGAGACTTCTGGAACCAGGCCAAGCGCCACCTGCGTAAATTTAACAGTGTTCCTCAAAAGCATTTCCTCCTATTCTTGAAGGGATGTGAGTGGCGTTTTAACAACCCAAACCCTCAAACCCAATTGAAGCAGTTAAATCAATGGTCAAATGAGTTTATTACCTAGTTATCTAGGACGGCTTTATTTTGCTTGAAGAATTTTTAAGGAGACGCGCGGGATTGCCGGCGACAGTCGCACCATCCGGGACGTTCCTGGTAACCATGCTGCCAGCGCCCACGATGGCTTTTTCGCCGATGGTGATTCCGCAGAGTAAAGTGGCCCCGGATCCGATGGAGGCACCGCGCTTGACGAGCGTTTTTATGCATTTCCAATCGGCCTCGGTCTGAAGCTCTCCGTCCCCATTGGTAGCACGGGGGTAAAGATCATTTGTAAAGGTAACATTATGCCCAATAAAAACCCCGTCTTCCAACTCGACACCTTCACAGATGAAGGTGTGACTGGAGATTTTGCAGTTCTTCCCGACCCGGGCACCTTTTTGGATTTCGACAAAGGTGCCGACTTTGACGTCATCACCGATTTCACATCCGTAAAGATTGGTGAATCCAAAAATGCGGACGTTTTTACCCAATTTCACATCGGGCGCAATTTGCTGAAATGTTTGCGGTGAGGTCATAATGCAATTTCGTGTTCCCGCCCAATTCAAGCCATGGCTCGGCTGGATCGACTACCATTGAGTCGTTTGGGCGTTATGGAAGACACCCGTTTCTGTCGATCAAGGTTAATGTTCAAGTAGATTTTCGGCGATTGCACCACTGGGTTTTCCAGAGAAACGGGCGCGCCACCCCCTTTCAAAGAAATGGATGACGCTTCCAAAATTTTGACAAGTTCCAGCCCCTGACTACCTGAGGTTATGGGCTGAACGCCGCTTTTAATACAATCCAGAAAATGCTGGCATTCGATTTTGAGCGGTTCCTCCTGCTTAATGGAAGGCGCATACATATCGCCACTATGGTAGGCATAATTAAACTCGGCAAAAGTATCGTAGTGAGGCGGAGTATCGACGCGAATATCGAATATTTTGATTTTCTCATGCTGAGCAACATCGTCGTATAAAATCATACGTTTGCTGCCGATGATGGTCATTTCGCGGATTTTTTTTGGGTCCAGCCAGCTACTCTGCACAATCGCCGATCGACTTTTCGGGAAGCTCAGGCACATCGAAGTAACATCCTCTACGCCCGGTGTGATGTGCGCACTTCCATGACAGTTGACGGTTGTGGGCATTTCGCCCAAAATATAAAGAATGATAGATATATCGTGGGGCGCGAGATCCCAGGCGACGTTGATATCTTTTTGGAACAAGCCGAGATTTAGGCGCCGGGCGGAAATATATCGAATCTCCCCGATGTCGCCCGAGTCAACAATTTGCTTGATCCGCCGGACGTTCGGCGAATAGAGAAAAGTGTGGCCGACCATCAGTATCAAACTTTTTTTGCGGGCAATTTCAACCAACTCTTTACATTCCCGGACTGAGCTAGCCATGGGTTTCTCGATGAAGGTGTGTTTCCCGGCCATCAGGCTGCTCATGGCCATGGCAAAGTGAAATCGGACGGATGTCGCAATGACAATTGCATCCAAACTCGGATTCGCCACCATGCGCTGAAAATCTGTTTCTGCTTCCAGGCCGGGGTAGAGTGACTTCAGGTGCCTCAGCCGATCCTGATTGGTATCGCAGATCGTTTTGAGATTACAGTCGCGGAGCAACCGGAAGTTGCGCACCAAGTTTGGGCCCCAGTATCCGCAGCCGACGACACCTACTCTAATTGGTTTTGCCATATGGTTTTTTCAGATGTGAGAAGATTTCTTCTCAGGTTTTTTAAACGGAGGGAGATTTTTGATTTACAAAAGAGGCCGGTTTATAGTGAGCGGGGGAGCCTTGTTTTGGGCGAAATACTTTTTGTGTTTCGATCACCTGCACTAAAAGGGCGGGGATAGTCCGGGCAATAATCCACATATCGATGGTGAAGGACTTATTTTTTACGTACCAGAGATCCATGGCAATCATTCTACGGAAAGTCGTTTTGTTTTTGCCGTTTATTTGCCACAAACCGGTGAGGCCAGGCAAGGTATCACAGCGTTTCTTGTGACGAAGTCGGTAACTCTCATGTTCGTAGGGCAAGCAAGGTCTAGGTCCGACCAAACTCATTTCCCCATTCAAAACATTAAAGATTTGAGGTAATTCATCCAAACCTGTGGCACGTATTAACGTGCCGAACGGAATGAGGCGGGAATCACCTTTAGCATCCATCTTTATCATGGGTGCATTCGAGGCCATTAGATGAGCCAGGTAATTCTGATGGCCGGTGGTGCTGGCGTTAACATTCATGGTTCGAAATTTGAAACACATAAAGCGCTTTCCCCGATGACCAACCCTCCCCTGGCGGAAAAAAACCGGTCCTGGCGACACAATTTTGATAAAGGCCATGATCGAGAGCATTATGGGAAGAGCGATCGGAAACGCGCAGAGGATGCAGATGATGTCCATGACGCGCTTCCAACGCGGAACGTGCAAATGCCCGCATGATTTCATCCCCGATTTTTTCGCGGTCACGTTGGCGGACGGATGTTTAGATTTTTTCATAAAACCCCAAGAATTTCCCCTCTTAAAGAAGCACTAACGTCCAATTCGGGCAGGCTCCGCACGTGGTCGTTTCCGACGTTGCGCCAAAAATCGAATTGGCCTATTCCGCACAAGCTCCGCACATGGTCATTAGAGACCGAATTTTTAAACAGCGATGGCCTAACAACCTACTTAACTGCCCCCGCAACTAAGCGGCTATTTCGGGCAATAACACCGAAATAGAACGCTTTTCACGGACAATGGAATCGTCATCTAGTTCCACGACGGTCAGACGTCCCAGTATTTCAAGCAAAACCTGAACCCTTTGTTTGCCGGGCAACCCTTTCAACACGACGCCGTTCAGGCTACGAAATGCGCCGGTCCCGATAGAGACTTCCGCACCCGGCCTAACATCATCTTCCACCGGGACGGGTTCGTCGCGCCCAAAAGATTTCTTTAACTCATCAATGGCGGCAGCAGGAACAGTGGGCACTATATCACCGAAATGGATGAGAGTGCTGACACCCGATGTGCGCCGGATTTCCTCGAATTTAGAGTTCAGTGGGGTATAGATAAATATGTAGCCTGGGAACAAAGGCTCTACAAAACGGACCTTACCCCGGCGAGTGACCCGCTTGATTTGAATACGCGGAAGAAATACCTCAAGGCCAAGATTACCTCGGATATTCAGAGCAGCCATATGTTCCTGCTTAGGCTTCGTTCGTGCGCAATACCAGACTGAGAAATCGGCGTTCATAAACTAATCAGCCCGACTGAAGTGCCTAGTTTTTTTACACTTGTGCCTACAAAATGTTCACGATCAGAGAATATTTCTCCCAGCTGTGATAAAAAATATTTCATGTAAATGTTGGTTTAGATACTATCCCGTGAGCCGCAGCCGACGAAATTGAAGTATTCAAGCGAGGATATTTTAGAAATTATGCCTATTGAGTGGTATCCCCAAAAATATAGATAACAGCATCAGGTGACGGCTGATGCAGGGTAACGGGTTATGGTTTGGAAAAGAGATTTGAGGATTGAAACGTTTTTTGCTTGCGCTGTTTTGCACATCTCTGAAAAGAGCCGCGATCAGCGAGTCTCTTTTGTAATAAATTCAAAGCCAGGAGCGAGCATCCTGGCTGACGGAGAGCCGGGCTTCCAGCCCGGCGGAAAAAGTGTCGCCACCGAAAACATCCCGGTAAAATCAGAGCGTCCCGAATGTTCAGGCGTTTTTTCCGGGCGGCAAGATGGCGTCCTCTACGGCAGGCACGGATGCCCGCCGCTACTTTTCAAACAGGCTCAGGATTCGGAAGAATAAAGCTGCGCAACTGCTTCGGCGCGAGAGCGGACGCGAAGTTTTTCAAAAATATGGCGGATGTGAGTACTGACTGTACCCACGCCAATGGAAAGTTCCCCGGCAATTTCCTTGGAGCGATGCCCCTTTGCGAGCAAACGCAAGACTTGCTCTTCTTTGGGAGAAAGGAGCAAGACGGAATGAGAAAAGTCGGGAGTTTGGTGAAAAGCAGTGATGACTTTCCGAGCGATCCGGCGGGACATGGGCGCCCCACCCTTATGGACTTCTTTAACCGCATCGAGAATTTCAGCGAGTGGGCCATTCTTGATCAGATAGCCGGTGGCCCCCGCTTTCAACGATTCAATAATCAGATCGATGCCTTCCTCAATGGTCAACATAATGACCTGGGTTTTTGGCAATAAAACCTTAAGCCGCGCGACGCCAATAATTCCATTGCGGCCCGGCAGGTGAATATCCATTAAAATGACTTCGGGACTCAGCGCAGGCAGAGATCGACATGCTTCTTCCACGCTGGAGCAAGTGGCGATGCAGGAAAATCCTTTAGATGTATTGATTAATTTTGAAAGATCTTCACGTACAACACAATTAGCTTCCACAATGGCAACCCGGATAGTCATTGTGTTTTCGTAAGATTTACGAGGATGACTTTGGATTCCACCACCCGAGCAATTTTGAGGTAAGTGCCTCCAGCGGACCCTTTGAATTTCATGTTTGAGATTGGAAAACACTCGAACATTAACGCTCAGGTTATCGACCAGCAAACAAAATAATCACCCATGTCGCGTAGTTTTCAAAACAGGACAAATCATTTGGGGCGGTCGCAGGCCGGAAATCAAAATAGGAAAGCAAAAGTTCGCGCTCGTAAAGTTTGGAGCCGGTGAAGAGGCCTGTAATCATCGAGCATATTGAGCATGGGGAAGGAAATTTTAGAACAGGGAAACCAGCGGTGCGGTGAGGCGTCGAGCTGCCAGTGGCGCACGGGAGCGGGAATGCGTTGGGGCGGGAATTAAACCGACTTGTGCGGCCCATTTAAAAAACAAACCGAGGGTGCGGCTCTATCCTTCATCTCGTAATGAAATCCGAATTCATCTTCATAGCCAACGGGAGATATTGTTGCAAAGAACTCAACCAGGAATCCCACCATTGAATAAGCCAGAATGAATATCAGGTTCATAAGATTGGAAAGCAATCAGTGGACCAAGCCTTCTGTTATATCAGATTCGGCGTTTGCTTTGAGAGACGGTACCGACTGCAATATAACCCGTCCGTTGGCGTTGGTTCCCACAAAAAAGCCGCAGCCGATGTCTCGATTTTGGAGAATACAGCCTTTGAATTTTACAACGTTCAAGTACGGAGGGATTTGCATGCTTCCGGTAAACGAACCTTCTTTCTTTTTTATGGAGGAAGTTAATTTGTTCTCGTCTTTGGAAGCTGACTCTATCCGATTCAAGGGCAGTGTGATAATAACATCTTTCGCAACTCCAATGTCCAGGTCGCCTCCCATAAAGGTCAATGTTCCATTGGAATAGCCAAGTAAGGAATTTGTCGCGGTATCGGGTGAATGAAATGAAGAACCGATCACAACAACGTTATTAGAAAAACCAGAGCCGACGTTCAAAGCGGCAGGTTTGGTCCACGTCAATTCCCCGCTAGGGATGTTTTGGGTGTTTTTGAGGTCGAAATACAACCAACCCCCAATGCCTCCTCCACCATTATAAATTCCCGCACAAAATGGCCACATGCCGGTTTGGGATAGCATTGTTGAATGTGAGAAATTACGACCGTCGCCCAAAGTACCCTTCGCCAGAACCATTCCATTCAAAAGAACGTTCACCGTTGCAAAGCCGATGCCGCCTGGAGACGTCGGCCCTTCCGAAGGTCCTACAATGGCAATGGTGTATTTTCCTGCATAAGGCGCCGGATTTGTTCGCGAATTGAAAACCGCCCGATTGGCCAGCAGGTCGGCATCCCAGACGCCATCTGAAATAGTCCCTTCCAACTGATTTCCGTCATTAGACAGATTGAAGAGCAAGGTCAAAGTGGATTTACCCCGCCGCTGTATGTTTACATTGGCGTGACCCGAAGAATCGAGTTTTGTGCTGAATGGCAATAGGCGACTTTCAACGCGGATCTTGCCTGTGACACCTGCTTTTGCCTTTTTCAAGGAGAAAGAACCAAAAATCTCTGGATTAGATTTGCTGGAAAACAAACCATAAAAACTGCCGTCAATAGAAAGGCTGACTTTAGAAAGGCTGACTTCGGCTCCCGCCTGGGACACATAAAAGTCTTGCCCTGCGATTTGTACGATACAACTACGCGCATTTGTATTGGAGTTGGCGCTCGCGGTAATGACGACATTCGTTGATCCACCTCCCACAGTTGGCCAGACACTCAGCCAAGAACAAGGAGAGAAATTCGTCCAATTACAAGCGGAAGAATCGGTTAATATTACACTTCTCGCACCCCCAGCGGCCGATGTTGACCAGGATGGGGCATTAATAGAAATATTACAAGGACTGGTCACAACGATCTGAGGTGAATTCGTTACAGATTGGTAAATTACTTCATTGGAGGGTAAACTTTCCACTCCATCCATGTTATATGCGGTTACCACAAAAAAATAGTTAGATCCCTTTGTGAGTTGAAGGAAGGTCCAATTGGTCTCCTGTCCGACATTTACATTTGTCGAATAGTCCCCTGTTTTGTATCCATAATAGACACTATACCCGACTACATTTGTATCAGGACTGGCATTCCATGCTAAAGAAACAGTCTCGGAATGGGCCTGCATCACTAAACACGACGAAAGGAAAAGGAGAAGGTTTATTCCTCGCGCAAGGGACTGACGTGTTACGTTCATAAGACAGGCGCTCAAGCTAAAGGCATGCCAACATGGGGCGTTGATCGTAGGGAACCGAGGATGTAACGCGTATTTGCTTTATGCTCAGGACAAACAGATACGTACGCGGCAGCGAGCGGAAATCTTGGTATTGACGCCGAAAGATCTGTGAACGCTAATTAACGAAGCCGTCGAGGTTTCAATTGCGTCAATCCGTCTTGAGTCTTAGTGCAATTCCTCTCTGATTTCGATTGAGCAGTTCCAAAATTTCAAAATTTACAGCGTCAGCACTTTTGGGAGCTTAAGAACAAATGGACATTGGCGTATCGCTTTTGTCGTATAGACCGCAGCGTTTCAGGAAAACCTTTGAAATCCCGCGCTTCGTCGGGACTTTGCGTGCCGCCCCCGTTAGCCTTAAATCCATTCCCAATAACCCAAAGGGCAAATGGTTTTCCACGTCTTTGGTTTGCTCCACCACGCCCTGCGCACCTTTGTTCCACACCGCCCGGCCTTCGATCCAGCCACTGCCCAAATACGTATAAGTCAGACTCCAAATAAAATCTGCCCCGCACTGGCTCATAAACCAATTCCGCCCCAACGCGGACATGGCCTTTGGCGCGTCTTGCCTTCTTTGCCAGGAACCTCATCACGCCGCTGTAACCGTGCCAACTCTCCTATCCGACAACTGCTCTTTTTTCATTTTCATCCTCCAGTTTGTCGATGTCATTTTCCCTTGAGGCACCGTATCGTTTTCACCACTTTCCATAGCTTCCCCTCGGTGTCTTTATTTATGCGGCAACTCGCAACACCACAGGCCACCTTTTTGCAGCTTGCCTTTTGAGGCACTGTTCGGAAGATTGCACCCCTTTATGCAATCTGAATCTACAACCAATTCGATGGACCTAAACAGTTTCATGGGGTGGCTCCATGTAAACCGGCAACGCGTCCTGATCGCTTTCGCGTTGGTTCTGGTGGTTATCGTTGGCGTCGCTCTTTACAATTGGAAAAAAAATAATGATGAAGCGCAAGCCAATGCCGCGTTATTCGCCTTGCCCAGTTTGATCGGAGTCACGGGAAAATCCGCCCCACCCCGCGCCGAGGATTTTCAAAAAGTGGCGAGCGAATATCCTTCATCGAAGGCGGCGGAACGCGCGGAATTGCTGGCGGCCGGAATTATGTTCACCGATGGAAAATATATGGATGCGCAAAGGCAATTTTCTAAATTTCTGGAGAAACATGATGGAAGTGATTTGCAATCCCAGGCGGCGATTGGTGTCGCAGCTTCATTGGAGGCTCAAGGCAAAATTCCCGAAGCCGTTGCTAAATATCAGGAATTGATTGCCAAATATCCGACGGAAAACATCGTTTCACCAGCGAAGCTGACCTTGGCGCGGTTGATGGAAACTCAGAACAAGCCTGGCGAAGCGTTGAAACTTTACGAGGACCTGGCTCGCTCTAAAAATCAATATGATCCGTTTGCAGGAGAAGCGCGGGAGCGCCGTGAGCTTCTGCTGGAAAAAAATCCCGGCTTGAAAACCAAACCCGCCGTTTCTGCGTCCAACATCGCTTCCACCAACCTGCCTTTCGCCGAGACCCCCATCGCCACCCCACAGCAGAAACCGTCTCTTCTGACCAATAGCGTAAAATAATGAGCGAAAAACTTTTGCGCGCTGGCGGATCTAGTTTACGGACGATTTCTTCTCAAAGAGAACGTATCAAATCCTGAATCTAAAATGAGTCTTCTAGTTCACTAAAAACCTGGAACGCAAAACTTAAACTTTTCATGAAACTGACAATTATTGGAACCGGTTATGTGGGATTGGTCACCGGAACCTGTTTCGCGGAAGCGGGGCATCAGGTTATTTGCGTGGATAAAGACGCCGAGAAAGTGAAATTGTTGCAGAGTGGCGGCATTCCGATCTACGAACCGGATTTGAAAGAACTGGTCAAGTCCAATGTCGAAGCGGGTCGATTATCTTTTACAAAAAGCACGCAGGAAGGGGTTGAAAAATCGGACGTGATTTTTATAGCGGTGCCGACGCCTGCTGAGGCGGATGGGTCCGTTGACTTGAGTTTCATTGAAGCGGTTTCGCGCGAAATCGCCCACGCCATGACAAGTTACAAAATCGTGGTTGATAAAAGCACGGTGCCCGTCAAGACGGGCGACAAGGTGGTGGAAACAATCAATCGCTACTGCAAAGCGAAAGTTGATTTTGATGTGGTGAGCAACCCGGAATTTTTGCGCGAAGGTTTTGCGGTGGGCGATTTTATGAAGCCGGATCGCGTGGTCATCGGCGTTCGTTCCCAACGGCCCGTTCCAGCCATGAAGGAGATTTATAAACCCTACAATGCGCCGATTGTCATCACGGACATCAACTCTGCGGAATTAATCAAACACGCGGCAAATTCATTTCTCGCTCTGAAAATTTCCTACATCAATGCCATCTCCATAATTTGCGAGGCATCCGGCGCGAATGTTCAGGAAGTCGCCAACGGCATGGGCATGGATACGCGCATCGGTCGCAAATTTCTGGACGCCTCACTCGGTTTTGGCGGCAGTTGTTTTCCAAAAGATTTGAGCGCCTTTGTGCAAATCTCGGAAAAGTTGGGTTACAATTTTGGTTTGCTCAAGGAAGTGCAGCGCATCAATGCCGAGCAATTGGATCGCTTCGTGAAAAAAATCACCGACACGCTCTGGGTGTTGAAGAACAAAAAAATCGCTGTGCTCGGCCTGGCTTTCAAACAAAATACCGATGACGTGAGGATGTCCCCGGCCATTGACCTTTGCCATCGCCTGCAAAAAGAAGGGGCTATTTTGCGCGTGCATGATCCGCGCGCGATGGAAAAAGCCAAGGCGGTTTTGAAAGACGTCACCTACGTTGAGGACATGAACGATGTAGCGGAAGGCTGTGACGCGTTGGTGATTGCGACGGAGTGGGCGGAATTCAAGGGCCTGGATTTGGACCGCGCGCGCAAGGCGTTGACTCACCCGATCCTGTTCGATGGCCGCAATCTTTTCGATGTGCAGGAAATGGAGCGACACGGTTTTATTTACAAAAGCATTGGGCGATAACTTTTTCTTAAACTTAATCCTACTCTTAATCCCTTTGGGGCCAGATTATGATTATGATTATGAGTAAGATTTAGATTACGATTGTGAATTCTCAGTGAAACAAAACGTCATTGAGGTTTCTGCCGGACTAATTTTTCGCGAGGGCAAACTTCTCATCACGCAAAGGCGCGCGCAGGATCATTTGGGAGGGTTGTGGGAATTTCCCGGCGGCAAACGCGAAGGCGACGAGACGGATGAAGATTGTCTGAGGCGGGAACTGCGCGAGGAACTCGGCGTGGAAGTTGAAGTAGGAGAATTGCTCGAAACCCTTACGCACGATTATGTGGTGAAAACGGTCTGCCTGAAGTTTTTTCGCTGCGCGCTCCGCAAAAACGAGCCTCGTTCACTCGCCTGCTCCGCCCTTGCGTGGGTCACGCCTGAGGAATTGGTCAAGTTTGCATTTCCCGCCGCAGACGCCAAACTACTGGCGAATCTTCGCGCCACGCCGGAATGGTGGCGCAGCAATTAAACCTTCCCGTAAAATTCCTCGATCTCGCGGCGGAAATTATTTTCGCCCACGTTGACGATCTTAAATTCCCGCTGCGCACTTTCTTCAGAGTCACTGGCGTGTGCGGCATTGACCATGATCGTCTGACCGAATTCGCGGCGAATGGAACCGGGGGGCGCTTTCGAGGGATCTGTCGGCCCGAGGACATCACGAATTTTTCGTACCGCTTCAACACCCTCATACACCAGCGCGATGCACTTTTCCGTGCCGGGTTCCTTTGCCAAGGCTGGATCGCAATCGCTGGGGGCGCGGCCCGCCATGAAACGAACGATATTATCGAACTGGTTATCACCGAAAGCTGGCCCGAGAATATCGCCTAGCTGTTTTTCTTCAGCGGGCGGGACGAGAAATCCAAGTTCTTTTTCAATCGCGACTTTGGCTTTAGCAGCGACCATGTCTTTGAGCTTCGTGCGCAAAACTTCTTTCACCGGGCCGTAAAATTCCGACGCCTCCGCCACGCTCATGCGATGGACTTTGATGCCCACGATGTATAATCCGGTGCGGGAGAAAAAATCAATCACGTTGCCAGGTCGCCCGGTCGGAAAACGAAAGTTATCCGGCTTGATCAGCACGAGCGTGCGTTGCGGTTTTTCGCCCTGCGGATACTCCGTCACATTGTCCAGCACTCCGCCGTCTTTCTCCGAATATTTCGCCCACAACTTCAGTTTCACTTCGGCTTCCTCGAGATTGGGCGCGGCTAAAACGGCTGGTTCGAAATAACGCACTGAACCGTTGTCATCCAAAATCAAATCGCCATAGGTATCCCGGATGGTTTCACCACCGGTGCGATTGGCGCTGATGTTGCCGATAACGGATCGCACCTTTCGCACGGCGTCCTCTCCCTTAAACAGGAGCATCATGACGCGACGCCGCTTGCCCGTCTTGGGGTCGGGCGAAAGGTTTTTCAAAATGTAATCGCGAATCAGTTCCTGGATCTGACGGTCTTGCGAATCATTAGCCGAGACGACGACTTCCGAATAAAGTTTAACCAACTCCGCGCTGGGGCCGAAGAGCCTTGCCCCTACCAGTTCTAAACCAGTGCGGGTGATGAGCCGCGCGAAGATGCCGCCGGTGCGCGATTTGTGCAACGAATACGGCGTAATGATGACGTAGGCGAGTTGGTGCGACATATCAGGGCGCGGGATTCGGATTGGGTTTTGGCGCAGCTTTGCCGCCCAGAATTTTAAACATAACCGTGCCGCAAGTCGGGCAGCGGCCTTTGATGGCTTTGCGGCCGTTCTTCATCGTTTCCTCCATGGCGTCGATGATTTCCTTCTTTGCTTTGCATTTGACACAATATCCTTCAGGCATAAAAAATTTTCCGCAGACGCTTCATGCGTTTCGCGGATGCCGGATAGCTTACGAAGGGAAAGCCGACCGTCAAGGGAGGAAACCGCCCTCCAAAGCCTTGATTTATCAGGTTCATAGCCCTTTTGCACTTGGATTTCGCATGAAATGGCACCGCGTTTTAATTTTTCAAAGGCAGTTCCACGACCTTTTTCGTGAATCCCCGTTGAAACCCAATCGATTTGTTTTATATTGCGCCATGCCAGCAATTAATCTGTCCATTCCCCACAAACTCAGTCCAGAAGAAGCCAAACTGCGAATCACCAAACTGATTACGGAAACAAAAAGCCAATTCGGCGGTAGCGTCTCAGAGGTGAAAGAATCCTGGGCGGATAATCAGGGGACGTTCAGTTTCCGCGCGATGGGATTTGCCGTCTCGGGAAATTTGCAGGTCGAACCGAGCACGGTGCAGGTCGAAATTAATCTTCCTTTTGCGGCTCTCCCATTCAAAGGCCGCGTGGAAAGTGAAATTTCAACGCGCGCCAAACAATTGTTGGCTTAGAAAAAAGTCTCTGTCGGTGCGCGAGTAAAGTCTTCCAAAACGCGCGCCGCTAGGGATTAGGAAATTAACGCCCACCCTAAAAAAATTTTAAATTTGGAGGAATTCATTGACATTGAGACCCAATCTCATTAAAATAACGCCGGACTTGGATTCCATTTAGCTAAATCATGAAAAACAAAATCTCCCTTGCGGTCATCATTGGAACTTTGTGTTGGAGCGCGGCGGCCAATGAGCGGTATTTCACCTACAGTTATGAGCCTGAAACCATGCCCGCCGGAGCCATGGAATTTGAGCAGTGGGTTACCCTGCGCGCCGGTCGTAATAAAGCGGTTGGCCAAGAGAATTTTACCCGTTGGGACTTGCGCGAAGAATTGGAATACGGCGTAACGGATAATTATACCGTGTCGCTTTATCTAAACACGAAGTCGGAAAGCTTCCGCGACCCCGTGACCGGCAACAACCAATCTGAATTTGAATTCAAAGGAATTTCTCTGGAGAATCGTTACATGGTTTTGAATCCCGCCGACCACGCCGTCGGCTTGAGCCTTTATTTGGAGCCGCGTTATTCAGGGGAAGAAGCGGAACTGGAACAAAAAATCATTCTCGGCCAGCGTCACGGAAATTGGAAATGGGCCTTGAACCTCACCCACGCGACGGAGTGGGAGGATAACTTTCACGAAACCGAAGGCGAATTGGAAGCGAGCGTGGGCATCGCCTATCAGGTAACGAAACGTTGCGCCATCGGCATCGAAGCCCGCGATCATAATGAACTTCCTGAATACGAACGCTGGGAAAATACCGCGCTTTACGTCGGGCCGGTCGTAAGCTACAAAACTGAAAACTGGTGGGCCGCATTGACGGTCATGCCGCAAATATTTGGCGCAAATTGGGGAGGCGATCCGGATAAAAGCCGCCATTTCGAACTTGAAGGCCACGAGCGCCTGAACATCCGCCTCATTTTAGGGTTTGGATTTTAATGCGAATATTTTTACTTAGTTGCGCCGCGGCTTTCTTCTGGGCCTCTTGCCAGACGGGCACCGTGGAAACGTTGTCAGCTTCGGGAGATGTTCCGAAACTTTACCTGCTCAAGTGCGCGAAGTGCCACGAACTTTACGACCCGAAAAAATACGACGACGCTGATTGGGGGATGTGGATGAACAAGATGAGGAAAAAGTCCAGGCTCAAACCCGAGCAGTTTGAAGCTATCCAGAATTACACCGCAGAACTGCGCTCCCGCGAAATAAGTCCCATTCAATCTGCGCCTGCGAAATAAAGTTCAGCACCCTTTTTTCTTACACGCGCCAAGTTTTTTCAATTCGTCACAACTTCCCGTAATTTGCAATCGGTGGGTTTTGACTGAAAACCCGAGACGATGGCTGATTTCGTCCTCGAGTTTCTCAATTTTTTCACTGTCGAACTCAACAATTTTTTCGCAGTCCTGGCAGATGATGTGGTTATGGTTTGGGTGATGGGCATAATTCGGATCATAGAATTTGTGATCCTTGCCGAAATCCATTTCTCGCACCAATCCACTTTCCGTAAGCAAAGGAAGCGTGCGATAAACCGTCGCGCGGGAAACTGATTTATCTTTTTTGCGCGACCACTCCAGCAATTGTTCAGCGGTGAAATGTTCCTCCGTGCCGAAAACCGTCTCAATGATGGCCTGGCGCTGAGAAGTGATCCGTAAATTTTTTCCACCAAGAAATTCCATGAATTTCCGTTTCGCCTCCAACTTTTGTGGTGCTGCCATTCCGCAGAATTATATTCGCCGCTCTCTCCAAGTCAACGTGCTTGGAGCGCAGTTTCGCTTTGCAGTTTCAAATCAGACTGCGAAATTTCAGCCTGTGGAAATCGAAATCATCAACACCGGCAGCGAACTCATGCTCGGTCGTATCCTCAACACGCATCAACAATGGTTATGCAGCCAACTCGCGGATATTGGATTCATCGTCACACGGCAAGTCGCCATTGCCGATAACGGCCCAGCGATACAGGCTGCCGTAAAAGAATCGCTTTCGCGGGCTGATTTAATCATTACAACTGGTGGGTTGGGGCCGACTTCCGATGACATCACTCGTGATCTGATTGCAGAATTGACGAAGACAAAACTCGTTCTTCACAACGAAACTTTGCAACGAATCGAACAATTTTTTGCCCAACGAAAACGACTCATGCCCGAAAGCACGGGAGTCCAAGCGATGGTTCCGGAAGGGGCGCTTGTCTTGAAGAATGAACATGGCACCGCGCCGGGCCTGGTCATGGAGATTGGCCGCTCCGAAATTTTGCGAAACATTCCTCGAACCTCGGAAAAACTTTTGCTCATCATGTTGCCCGGCCCTCCTCGAGAATTGCAGCCCATGTTCTCCGACCAAGTGGTTTCCATCCTCCGTCAACACTTCCCCAATCAATCTCAATTCGTCTGTCGCAACTTAAAAACAACCGGGCTGGGTGAATCTTTCGTCGAAGAAAAAATTGCGGCGCCTTTGAAAGCATTGGCTGCACGAGGATTGCAAATTGGCTACTGTGCGCGTGTCGGGGAAGTGGATGTTCGTCTTTCTGGCGAAGGCGCAAATGCGGGCGGACTGGTTTCGGAAGCGGAAGTGATCGTTCGGAATTGTCTCGGCTCACATATTTTTGGCGAGGGCGATGATTCTCTGGAAAAGGTCGTTGTTCGTTTGCTTTCTGAACAGAGCCAAACACTGGCTCTCGCTGAATCCTGCACCGGAGGATTTATTTCCAACCGGATAACAAATGTTCACGGAGCTTCCAGCGTTTTCTGCAATGGCCTTGTCACTTATAGCAATGAATCGAAACAAACTTTTCTTGGAGTTAATCCCGCGACACTAGAAAAACATGGAGCAGTGAGCGAGGAAACGGCGCGAGAAATGGCGGAAGGCGCACGAACCCGCAGCAAGTCTAATTATGCTCTGGCCGTCACAGGCATCGCCGGGCC
>JBDSYB010000260.1:0-11915 GCA_039925885.1 Verrucomicrobiota bacterium | reverse complement strand
CCGCGAGTTGGGCAGCGTTGGCGCTGGTTTTGTTTATTTTGGGATTGTCATTGAAAGAACGAATTTATCGTTGGTGCGGACTCGTAATTCTCGGTGCGGCGGTGGGGCGCGTTTTTTTATTCGACGTTTGGAAATTGGAAACGATCTATCGCATCTTGAGCTTCATGGCGCTCGGTCTGGTCTTGCTGGTGCTCGGATTTCTTTACAATAAATATCAGGAAAAAATTAAAGATTGGATTTAGGAAAGGAACGAAACGCGTTTCTGGATTATGCAAAAACCGCGTGTCCTGGAAAAAATCTCCAGAACCGCTTGGCTGAGATTCGCGCCGCAGTCTTATAAATTTTCAGGTTGATCGGGTAGGACGCGCCTTCTTTTTATCAAATTAAAAAAGGGGCAAAGCGGTTTCGCTTTGCCCTAAACATTTTTTATTTGAAGGATCGTTTCGCTTTACGGCAGTTGTGTGCTGAGCACGCTGTTGGAGGTGCTGTTCCAGAGGGCCAGCGTTCTGACGTCCAAAATGTCCGACGAAGTCACGAGCAGGTTGGTAAAGTTTAACTTTCCATCGGCCTCTGCGACTTTTGTTTCATCCACATTGCCATTAATGACGAGGGAATAACTAGCTCCTGATTGAAGGCCGCTGGCCAGCAGGCGAAATTGAGTGGAGTCGGTTGTGCCTTTGACACGCAATGAAGCTGCCGCGTTGGTTTCCACTCCGTCGTTGGTCAACGACCGTTTGACGAGATACTGCAATTTGTCGGGCGCGGTGAGGTCAGCGGACAACACGAGTTGCGCATTGGTATCGAAGATGGCGAGTTCCCGGATGTTGCTGATTGGATTCAGCGCGGCAGGCAACGCCGTTTTCCCGTGACCCAAGCCATGGCTACCGTTGGCACCCATGCGGCGATACTGCAATTTGGCGGAACCTTTTTCATTGGTTCCAAAGTCGAGAATCTCAGTGAAATTCGTGCCGTCCCCTATGATTGCGGATAAATGATATGTGGCGTTAGTGGCAAGGTTCTGCAGATTAATGTCCAACTTTTGATTGTCGGCATTGCCTTGAAGCGCCCGTTTCCCATCAATCCGCCCGACCGCTTCCGGAACCACGCCGGCATTGCTCATCGTCTTGCGAACAAAGAAATGAAGAATGTCAGTGCCGCCTTTGTGTCCGGAATTTCCGGCAAAGACGGAGGGGAGAGTGAAGGAAGCGGCCACCAATGCTGTTATGATAAGATTTTTTTTCATAGTTAGAACTTAGCAATGTTCGTGCCGCAGCGTGACTTCCGCACCAGCGGGTGGTTTCGGCCAGACCGCCAAATCGGTTTTGTTTTCCTGACATTGACGAAACTTTTTGGTTTAAGCACTCTCAAGGTGACTGATGAACTTCAAAAAATTTGTTTTTGGTTTTGTTGTAAACTGTTTGGCAATCGCGTCCGCTCCAGCGCAAACCAACCAAGCTCGGCCAATGGCGCTCGAAGAGGCCATCCGTCTGGCATTGCAAAACAATCTCGACGTTCAAATCGAGCGCGCCAATCCCGAAATCGCGCGCTATAACCTCAATAGTTTGTACGGTGCCTACGACCCCGTTTTTGGTGTGCGCGTTGAGCAAAGTTACATCTCGTCTCCCGGCGGTTTCAATCCAGTGACCGGTTTGCAGACGCCCGGCAACGACACGTGGACCGAATCGCTGCGACCTTCATTCTCCGGCGCGCTGCCCAGCGGATTGACGTATGACATTGGCGGCGATTTGGCCAATCGCACCAGCGGGCGCTCGGGTTCGGTGAATACCAACGGTGTTTTCGGCACCGTCAATCGAGGTTTCCAATATCGCCCCAGTGTCGGCATTGATCTTGCCCAACCGCTCTTAAAAAATTTCCTGATTGATTCCACGCGCCAGCAAATTTGGGTGAATCGGAAGACATTGCAGATTTCCGAACTGGGTGTCCGTCAACAAATCATGAGCGTCGCCAATCGGGTCGAGCAGGCGTATTACGATTTAATTTTCGCGATCGAAAATGTGCGCGTTCAGGAAAAAGGACTGGAACTGGCGGAACGTTTGCTCTCCGAAAATAAACGCCGCGTAGAAGTCGGCGCGCTCGCTCCGCTTGATGAAAAACAATCCCAGGCGCAGGCCGCCGGAAGCCGCGCTGATCTATTGACCGCCCGGCGCACGGTGGAGGTGCAGGAGAACGTGTTGAAAAATTTAATCACCGATGATTACAAGCAATGGCATGATCTCGACATTCAGCCGACGGAAAAACTGGTGGTCATTCCCGAGAAATTCGACCTTATGGAAAGCTGGCAGCGCGGCATGACGCAACGCCCCGATTTGCTGCAGACGCGAATCGATATCGAGCGGCGCGACATTATCCTCCGCTATGAGCGCAACCAGCTTTTGCCGCAACTTGATTTGATTGGCAGCTATGGGCGCAATGGCCTGGATCGTCATTGGGGCGGAGCATTGGGCAACATTCGCGACGAAACCAATCCTGAATTTTCCTACGGAGTTTTGTTCAGCATACCTTTGAGCAATCGAGGTCCACGCAACCGTTACCGCGCCAGCAAAGCCGAGAAAGAGCAAGCGCTGCTCACTTTGAAACGCCTTGAGCAAAATATTTTGGTGCAGATTGATGACTCGGTAAAGCTCGCTCAAACAAGTCTTCAACGCATTGAGGCCACCAAACAGGCGCGCCTCTACGCGGAGGCCGCGCTCGAAGCGGAGCAGAAGAAATTGGAGAATGGCAAGAGCACCAGTTTCATCATTCTTCAACTGCAACGCGATTTGACTTCCGTGCGCTCGGAGGAAATTCGTTCTTTGGCCGATTACAACAAAGCTTTAGCGCAACTGGCTTTTAACGAAGGAGCAGTCCTGGAAAGAAATCATCTCTCCATGGACATTCGATAAATCCCTTCCCGCATAATTCATCAAGCAAGAAAAATGAGTAAGACCTTTTTGCATTCCGTCCAACAGGCTCATGGATGCTGACGGCAAATCGCGGATCCGCATCTCCGTTGATGGAAAATTCTTTCGTCGAGGCGCGGAAAAATTTTTTATTAAAGGCGTCGCCTATGGGCCATTTGCTCCCGGCTCAAATGGCGAGACATTTGGCTCGAAAGAAATAACCTCGCTGGATTTCACTTTGATCCGCGAACTGGGCGCGAATGTTCTCCGCCTTTATTCCATACCTCCAAGGTGGTTTTTAGATCTGGCTCACGAACACGATTTAAAATTGTTCATTGATATTCCCTGGAATAAACATCTTTGCTTTCTCGATTCAGCGAAGTCCCGGGACGAAGCCCGCCAAGAAGTTCGCCAAGCCATCAAATCCTGTTCCGATCACCCCGCCGTGTTTGCCTACAGCCTCGTCAACGAGATTTCGCCGGACATTGTGCGATGGAGTGGCGCTCCTGCTGTGGAGGATTTTCTCGATTCTCTCGTCGATGCTGCCAGGGAAATTGATCCCGGATGTCTTTGCACATTTGCCAATTTTCCGCCGACAGAATTTCTGCGCCCGCAAAATATCGACTTCGTTTGCTTCAATGTTTATCTGCACCAGCAAAAACCCCTCGAAAATTATCTGGCCCGTTTGCAAATGCACGCCGACACCAAGCCGCTGATCATCGGTGAATTTGGGATCGATTCCATCCGCGAAGGAGAAGATCAAAAGTGCGAAATTTTAAGCTGGCAAATTGAAACTGCGTTTCGTGGCGGCCTGGCGGGCACGGTCGTTTTCAGCTTCACTGACGATTGGTTCAAGGATGGTCGTCAAATTGAAGATTGGGGAATGGGACTGACCACCCGGATGCGTGAAAGGAAATCGTCTTTTTGGGCGGTGCAAACAACTTTTCACTCCGCGCCTTTTTTTCCACTCGCCCGCTCGCCCAAGGTATCGGTGGTCGTGGCCAGTTACAATGGAGCTAAAACTCTGCGCGCCTGTTTGGATTCGCTCGAACATCTCAATTATCCTGATTACGAAGTTATTTTAGTGGATGACGGCTCGACAGATTCGACACCACAGATCACGCCGCTTTACAAAAATGTTCGATGTCTGCGCCAGGTGCATCAGGGCCTTTCCGTCGCCCGTAACACCGGCATCGCTGCCGCCACCGGCGAGATCATTGCCTTCACCGATTCCGACTGCCGCGCGGATGAAGACTGGCTTTATTATTTGGTGAGTGATTTATCGAACAGCACTTTTGCCGGAATTGGCGGGCACAATTTTTTACCGCCGGAAGATTCGTTAGTCGCGGCTGCGGTTCAAGTTTCGCCCGGCGGTCCGGCTCACGTCATGTTGAACGACCGGTTGGCCGAACATATTCCCGGCTGCAACATGGCGTTCTACAAATCGGCTTTGGTGGAGATCAATGGCTTTGACGCCATTTATCACAAGGCCGGAGACGACGTAGATGTTTGCTGGCGGCTGCAACAGCGAGGCTACAAACTCGGTTTCAGCCCGGCCGGATTTGTCTGGCATTATCGCCGCTCCACCATCGCGGGTTATTTAAAGCAACAACGCGGTTACGGTGAAGCAGAAGCGCTCCTTGTTCGACGCCATCCAGAATATTTTAATTTGTTCGGCGGCAGCATGTGGAAAGGGCGGATTTACGCGCCGTCAAAATTTGGCGTGACCTTAAGCAAGCCCATTATTTATCACGGCATTTTTGCGACCGGTTTTTTTCAAACGCTTTACCGCGCTGAACCTGCCTCGGCTTTGATGCTCTTCACCACTCTTGAATACCATGTGCTCATCACACTGCCGCTTCTCGTTTTGTCGGTTCCGTTTCGAAGAGTAATTCCCTTTGCAGTCGCCAGTGTTTTTCTCTCGATCATGGTTTGCATTGCCGCTGGTTTTCAGGCCGACTTGCCCAAAAATAAAAAACGTTTTTGGTCCAAGCCGCTCGTTGCGCTTCTCTTTTTTTTGCAACCCATCTGGCGCGGTTGGGAACGATACCAGAGCCGACTCGATCTTCGTCCTTTGCCCCCATCCGCTTATCGCAGTTTGGAATCAGTCGATTTGCACCAGCAGGGCAAGCGCATTAACCACGTCGAATACTGGGCCGAGCACTGGATGGATCGCATTGATTTTCTGCGCAACATTTTGAAATGTCTGGATGAGCACGGCTGGCAATACAAGACCGATACCGGCTGGAGCGAATTTGACGTGGAAATTTTCGGCAGCCGCTGGGGTCACCTCCAACTTACCACCGTGGCCGAACCGCATCCCGGCGCCAAACAATTATTCCGCTGCCGTTTGCACACCTCGTGGTCGTTATCTGGCAAAGTCGCTTTCTGGGCTGCGTTGGGATTTGAGTTGTTGATCATTGGGTTCGTCAGCAGCGCGCTGCCGTGGCTTTGGTTGCTTCTATTAATCCAACCCATTTTCGTCTGGTTTATTGCTCGTGAACAACGCGATTTCCAACAAATAATTTCTCTGCTTCTTGATGAGGTCGCCAAACGTCGCGGTCTCTTGAAAATTGATAAGCCTTGCTGATAAATAAATTTCCCCACGCGCGGAAAAACTTGGCGAACCCGCTGAAAACTTAGAAACTCAACCAGCGATTTGACCTATGCTCCAATACCAACAACTCCTGCGCCTCGTTCTCGACCAGGGAAAATTCAAACCCGACCGAACTGGCACCGGTACTTATTCCGTCTTCGGCGCGCAAGCCCGCTTCCCGCTCGCCGATGGATTTCCCGTTCTCACCACAAAAAAGCTGCATCTTAAATCCATCATCTACGAACTGCTGTGGTTTTTGCGCGGCGATACGAACATAAAATATCTCAACGAACACGGCGTCTCCATTTGGAACGAATGGGCCGACGCCGATGGAAATCTCGGTCGCGTTTATGGCGCGCAATGGTGCGATTGGAAAACTTCCGATGGCCGTTCCATCAATCAAATCGATTCTGTCCTCTCACAAATCAAAGCAAACCCCGACAGCCGTCGTCTCATCGTAAGCGCGTGGAATGTGGGCGAAATTGAAAAAATGGCGTTGCCACCATGCCACGCGCTCTTTCAATTCTTCGTGCAAGATGGCGACCTCAGTTGCCAACTTTACCAACGCAGCGCCGATTTATTTCTTGGCGTTCCCTTCAACATCGCCAGCTACGCGTTGCTCACGCTCATCGTGGCGCAAGTCTGCGATTTGAAACCCGGAACTTTCGTCCACACCTTTGGCGATTTGCATTTGTATTCAAACCACCTCGAACAAGCGAAACTCCAACTCACCCGCGAGCCGCGTCCGCTCCCGCAAATGAAATTGAATCCTGTGATAAAAAACATCCACGATTTCAAATACGAAGATTTTGAACTCATTGGCTACAATCCGCATCCGGGTATCAAAGCGCAAATTGCGGTGTAACTTTAAAAGCATTTGAATGAAAACATCCTTTCCAAAATTTCCCCTCTGGATTCGCGAGAAGAAAAAAATTGTTCTGATTTTGGTTGCCGCGATGTTGTCCGGTCCGCTGTTGGCAATTCTCATCGCCAATATGATTTGTGAAAGCGCAGCGAAGGGAAAAATTTTTCAATCCGCGGAATCAGTTCCCGCGAACGAAGTTGGTTTGGTGTTGGGCACTTCCAAAGTCACCGCCAAAGGAAATCAAAACTGGCATTTTACTCAGCGCATCAATGCTGCTGCCGCGTTATTTCGCTCGGGCAAGGTTCGCTTTCTCTTGGTCAGCGGTGACAATCACATCGCGGGTTATGACGAGCCGACAGATATGCGCGACGCCTTGATTGCTGCGGGCGTGCCCGCCCGCGACATCGTTTGTGACTACGCCGGTTTTCGCACGTTGGATTCAATCGTGCGGGCAAAAATTGTTTTCGGCCTGTCGCAAGTAACGATTATTTCCGAGGAATTTCATTGTTCGCGCGCCTTGTGGATTGCGCGCCAAAACGGAATAAATGCCGTCGCGTTCGCTGCTCCAGATTTGCTTTCCAGCCGTTGGACGTGGCGGGTAAAAACTCGCGAACACTTTGCCCGTGTCGCTTGCGCACTCGACCTTTACGTCCTGCATCGGGGACCAAAATTTGCGGGGCCAAAAGAACCCATCTTGCTTACCGCCAACACGCCGTGAAATTTCAAGCCATCGCCGCGATGAGTGAAAATCGCGTGATCGGAAACGGAAATAAAATCCCGTGGCATCTCCCTGAAGATTTCAAATGGTTCAAAAAAATGACGACGGGACAAATCGTCGTCATGGGGCGCAAGACTTTTGAATCCATTGGCACGCCGCTGCCCAATCGCACGACGATTGTTTTGAGTAGGACGAATTTTCATTATCCCGGTGTCCAAACGATTTCGGATTTGAACCAAATTGATTTGAAGAATGAAACTCGCGAAGTTTTTATCTGCGGAGGCGCGCAGATTTACGAACAGGCGTTGCCGGTTTGTTCCGATCTTTATCTGACGCTCGTGAAACGAGTGGTGGAGGGCGACGCATTTTTCCCGCCATTTGAAAACCAATTTGAGTTGGCCGAAGAAATCCTCGATTGCCCTGATTTCAAAATTCTCCACTACAGAAAGAAAAATTAAGCGGGAGAAAGTGGGAGTGACGCGCCCTACCCATCGCTCCTTTAACTTTGAACTTTGAACTTCAAACCTTGAACCCTAGCCTTCGCCTCCGATGTCGCAGATGTTGAAATCTACTGGAGCGATGGGCGCGGCCACTCTCACCAGCCGCATCCTCGGGATGGTGCGCGAAATGTTTTATTCGCATTTCATGGGCGATACTCCGGTGGCCAGCGCCTTCAAACTTGCATTTCAAATTCCCAATTTATTTCGCCGCTTGCTCGGCGAAGGCGCGTTGACCGTCGCGTTCATTCCCATTTTCAAACTCAAGGAAAAAACCGCCGGACAAACCGAAATGTGGCGAGCGGCCAACGCCGTGATTTCCGGTTTGATTGTGGTTTCGGCGGCGATCATCGGACTCGTGATGCTCGGAATAACCATTGCGCTTTCGGTTCATTCCTTTGGAGCGAACACCGTGCTCATGCTGCGTTTGTTGCGGCTGATGTTTCCCTACATGCTGATGGTTTGTCTCGCGGCAATTTTTATGGGAATGCTCAACGCGCGCGGGCGTTTTTTTATTCCGGCGCTCGGCGCAGCCGTTCTGAATCTCGTGATGATCGCGTCAGTCGTTTTTCTCGCACCGCATTGGGGAAACGATTTGCACACGCAAATTTTCGCGCTGGCCGTGGGCGTGTTGATGGCCGGAACCGCGCAAACTTTGTTTCAATTGCCCAATTTGCGCAGCGTCGGATTTCGTTATGCATGGGTTTCGCCGTGGAAAAATGACACCGTGCGCGAAGTCGTTCGCAAAATGCTTCCCGGCACAATTGGAGTCGCCGCGTTTCAAATCAATGTGCTCGTCACCGGCCTCGTAGCGAATTGGGTAGATAAAAGAATGTATGCGTCGTTTGATTATGCCGTGCGTTTGATGGAACTGCCGCAAGGCGTCTTTGGAATTTCCCTCGCGACTTTTCTTTTGCCGACACTGACGGGACTCGCCATCGAAAAAAAATATCCTGAATTTAGAAACACCCTTGCCCAGGGATTAAACCATCTCATCTTCATTAATTTACTTGCGTCCATTCTTTTGTTTGTGCTGGCAGACCCAATCATCCGCCTGATTTTTGAGCATGGGAGATTCACTCCAGCCTCGACCGCACGCGCCGCGTGGGCATTGACTTTTTTAGCTCCGGGGCTGGTCGCGTTTTCCGTTGTCAACATTCTCGCGCGTGGCTTTTACGCCTTGGGCGACACGAAAACACCCATGAAAATCAGCATGGTGTGTTTCGGCGTGAATCTCATTTTTGCGCTCCTTTTTGTTGGGCCGTTGCGGCAGGGCGGCCTCGGTCTGGCCAACAGCCTGAGCGCCGTTTTCAACATGTTTCTATTATTTTTTGCTCTGCGAAAGAAAATGAAATTCCTTGAGCTGGCCGAATTCCGGCGAAACCTCGTTCCACTCTTTTTTTGTGCAGCCGCTGCAGGTGTAAGCGCTTGGTTCGCGAATCGTTTTTGGGTGAAGTTCATTGGACACGAAACAATTTGGGATAAGATCGGCGCTGCGTTTGTTCCGATCATTTTGTCTGCCGCAGTCTATTTCTCTTTTGCCATGTTGCTCAAAGTTCCGTCGGCACGCGAAATTCTGGCTTTTTTATTGAGCAAGTTGGGAAAACCGAAGTTTTAAGTATTGGAGCAGGCGCGTCAGCAGTGCGCGTTGAGATCCGTGACGACTTCCGGTTGAGCGAACGTCCAGCGTTTTCACGGGTTCGCCTAATTTTGGGGCGTTGCAATTTATTCGCTTCCTCTCCCTCCGAAGAAATTCCCGTGGCACATCTTTAGCTTGCAGCGTTGAAGATTAAATTATTTTTATGGCTTCTTACACTTATTTAGCACGCGAGTCTGCGACGGGCCGCGAAATCCGCAGTTCGGTTGATGCGTCCTCTGAATCGGCCGCAATTGCCGGTTTGTTGAATCGCAATCTTCTCGTTGTCTCCATCCAGGAAAAAATTGGGCGCAAGGGGAAAACTGCCGGTGGCAAAGTGTCCTTGACCGACCTCGTTGTTTTCACCCGCCAGTTGGCCACGATGATTGACGCTGGTTTGGCGATGGTGCAATCGCTGCAAGCACTGGCGGAACAAACATCCAACAAAGTGATGCGTGATGTGATCAGGGACGTGACAGTGCGTGTCGAGGGCGGAGACAGTTTTTCCGAGGCATTGCAAAAACATCCAAAAGCTTTTTCGAAACTTTATTACTGCATGGTTGCCGCTGGCGAAAAAGGCGGTTTGCTCGCTGATATTTTAGCGCGGCTCGCAACTTATCTGGAAAACACGGCCCGCCTTCGCGCAAAAGTGAAGTCGGCGATGATGTATCCCGTCGCTGTGACCGTTGTCGCGCTCGGCATCACCATTTTCCTCTTGATCAAAGTGGTCCCGGTTTTCGGCCAGATCTATTCGAGCTTCGGAGCGAATTTGCCTGCGCCGACCCAGTTTCTCATTGGCGTGAGCAACTTCATGAAAAAGTTTTTCTACCTGATCTTTTTGGGTGGTGGCGCTGGCGTTTGGGGCTGGCTCTATTTCATTAAAACTCCGCCGGGTCGCGCTTTCTGGGACGCAAAACGAATCAAGCTCCCCATTTTCGGCCAAATTGCGCACAAAATTTGTTTGGCGCGTTTTACGCGAACGTTGTCCTCGCTGATTCGTAGCGGTGTGCCGATCCTGGAAGTTCTCGCCATTGTGCAAAACACGGTTGGAAACGTGGTCATGGAAAATGCGGTGCGGACGGCGGCCACGGATATTGAGCGCGGCGAAAGCATCTCGACTGCGCTCGGCAAACATCCCGTGTTTCCCTCCATGATTATTCGCATGGTCACTGCCGGTGAACAAACGGGCAAAATTGATTCCATGCTGGAACGTATTTCTGACTTTCTCGATGAGGAAATTGAGACAACCCTTTCCGGCCTGACTTCCTTGATAGAACCGATCTTGATTGTTTTCCTGGGTGTGACGGTCGGTGGCATTGCGATTTGTATGTTCCTGCCCATTTTCAAAATGAGCGAAATCATCAACGGAAAACACTAAGTGGTTGGACTGGAACTACAGGGCTGTATTTAAAGGCGGGAGGCGTTCGCGGCAATTTCCTCGAATGTCTCTTGCCCCCAAGCCGGAAGTTTAATTATTTTCCGGCATGGCCAAAGTGCTTCTAATTGACGACGAACTGACGATGCTCCAGATCGTGAGCGAAATTCTTCGCAAAGATGGGCACGAGGTTTTTGCTTTCAATAATTTCGAGCAGGGGATGACCGCATTTGAAAACCACACGCCCGAGTTGGTGATCACTGATCTTTATCTCGTGAAAGGCAAGGCGCGCGGTCTCGAAATCTTACAAAAAGCGCGCACACTTAATCCTCCTCCGACCGTCATTGTCATCACTGGTTTTGGCACTATCGAAACGGCGGTGGACGCGATGAAAATGGGCGCCTACGACTATGTGGAAAAACCTTTTCAAGTCGATGAACTGAAGGTCGCCATCGAACGCGCGTTGACCTACAACACCACGATTTCAGAAAATCTATATCTTCGTAAACAGCTTAAGAAAAAATATCAGTTCAGCCAGATCATTGGGACTTCTCCAAAAATGCAGGAAGTTTTCAGGATGATTGAACGCGTTTCCGCCACTGACAGCACGGTCTTGATTTTAGGCGAAAGCGGCACCGGAAAAGAATTGGTGGCACGCGCACTTCATTTCAACAGCAACCGGCAATTCGCTCCGTTCATTCCCATCAATTGCAGCGCCCTGCCTGAAAATTTGCTCGAATCAGAATTATTCGGCCATCGCAAAGGATCCTTCACCGGGGCCATCAATGATAAGAAAGGACTTTTTCACGAGGCTGATGGCGGAACGATTTTTCTGGATGAAATAGGCTCAATGTCTCCCGCCCTGCAATCGCGTTTTCTTCGTGTGCTCCAGGAAAAAGAAGTGCGCCGGGTCGGCGATAATGTGCCGACAGCCGTCAACGTGCGGGTGCTGGCGGCGACCCATGAGCCACTCGAAAAAAACATCAAGGAAGGTCTTTTCCGCGAGGATTTATATTACCGGCTAAATGTCATTTCCATCAATCTCCCTGGCCTGCGCGAGCGGTCGGAAGATGTCCCCCTTTTAGTTTCTCATTTCCTGAAAAATAGAGTCCACGCAGGCACGGGAAAATCTTTTCAACTGACAACGAAGGTGATGGAAGTGCTTTGCAAATATCCCTGGCCCGGCAACGTTCGCGAACTGGAAAATGCCTTGGAGCGCGCTTCCGTTCTTTGCGATGACGCCCTCATAAAATTGGCCGACCTGCCGCCCGCCGTCCGCAATTTTGCGGTGAGCAACGGAGAGGCTGAAGGAGAAATTTTTTCTCCCG
>JBDSYB010000259.1:0-23919 GCA_039925885.1 Verrucomicrobiota bacterium | reverse complement strand
CCATTGGCAATATTACTGCCGGTCTGATTGGCATGTGGGCAGGACAACTTGTCGCGACAAAGGCGTTGTCTCCGCAATGGTCGTGGAAATTCATGTTTCTCATTGGTTCAATTCCGGCGTTCGTTTGTGTGTTTTTCCAAATGCGTCTCAAGGAACCAGAGAAATGGGTGAAAGCGCGCGAAGCCGGACGCAAAGCAGGCGTCGCGTTTGGTTCCTACGCATCGCTGTTTGGCGAAGCGCGATGGCGTAAAAACGCACTATTCGGCATGTTGTTATGCGTCGCAGGCGTCATTGGTTTGTGGGGCATCGGTTTCTTTGCGCCCGAGTTAGTTGGCCCTGTGATCGAACGCTCTCTGCGCAGTCAAAATCTTCCGCCCGAACAAATCGCGGGGGCAAAAGGAATTTGGATTGGAATCAATTCCATCGTCTTCAACGTCGGCGCATTTTTTGGAATGTTAGGAATGACGAAACTCGCGCAGAAGTTAGGACGCAAAGCGGCTTTCGTAATTGCGTTCATTTGCGCTCTCGGCGCAACCGCTGGTTATTTCCAATTCTTCAATGGCAAGAGCGACATTTGGATGAGCGGGATTATGGGTGCCTGCCAACTGGCGTTGTTTGCTGGGTTCGCCATTTATTTGCCGGAGCTTTTCCCGATTCGATTGCGCAGCACGGGAACGAGTTTCTGCTACAACGTCGGTCGCTTCCTCGCCGCCAGCGGTCCGGTGACATTGGGCAAATTACAGGCCTCGCTCAAGGCGGGCGCGACTACTCCAGAAGCGAAGATCGAAGCGTTTCGAAACGCCGCCACTTACATGAGCGCGATCTTTTTGGTTGGCTTGATTGCGTTGCTCTTCCTGCCGGAAACAAAGGGTCAGCCACTTCCCGAAGACACGGAGGCCGCCCTGTAAATTGCTGAGGTCGGATCAGGAATATTTTCTTAAAAGAGGAGCCAGTTCCGATTTGATCTTCGCGGGCCAAAGTTTTTTGTCGGTCATGATGGCGTTGCGCAAAGCGTCATGGCACGGCCAATTGGGTTCGTTTGGAATTTGCGGAATAACCTGCGTCAAGATTTTCTGGGCGGTGGCGGCGTTCTTCATCAAATTGGCAATCACCAACTCCACGGTGACGTGGGCCTCGTCCACTTTCCAACAATCGTAATCGGTAATCATGGCCATGGTGGCGTAGGCGATTTCGGCTTCGCGCGCGCATTTCGCTTCGCCGAGATTTGTCATGCCGATGACATCGTAGCCCGCATTATGATTGGTCAGTGATTCGGCGCGCGTGCTGAAGGCGGGTCCTTCCATGTTCACATAAGTTCCCCCGTCGTGAACGCGGGCTTTCAATTTCTTTGCCGCGCGCAAAAGAAGTTGCCGCAACTCTGCGCAAATAGGATCGGCGAAAGCAATATGCGCCACGATGCCGCGCCCGAAAAAACTATGCTCGAAGGAACGCTTCGTGCGATCCACAAATTGGTCGGGAAGAACGATGTCGCACGGTTTGTATCTGGCTTGCAGCGAGCCGACCGCACTGACGCTGATGATCCAATTCACCCCCAGTTTTTTCATTCCAAAAATGTTGGCGCGATGATTCAATTCGCTGGGCGTGATGCGATGTCCGCGACCGTGGCGCGGCAGAAAAACGACTTCGCGCCCCGCCAGTTCGCCCGTGAGAAATTCATCCGACGGCGCGCCAAAGGGCGTTTTGATCTTCACCCATTTTTGTCGGGTAAAACCTTCGATGTGATAGAGGCCGCTGCCTCCGATAATTCCGATTCGATTGTTTTGCATCGGGGATATGGCGGCAAAAAAAATCAAAAGGCACAAGCTGTTTCTGTAAAAATTGTTTTTGCGGAAGGTTCCTTCTTTGTGTCTGGAAATTATTTTGTGGAATAATATCTCTTGAGAGTGTGCGCAAAGTGCAATTTACTTTCGCCGCATGTCAAAAGTTAAACACATCGGATTGATAAAATTTAAACCGGAAGCGACCGAAGAACAGATCACCCAACTTTTTGAGCAACTGCTCGATTTGACAGAAAATGTCGAGGGCATCGAAGATTATGTTTCCGGCGTGAACTCCAGTTCGGAAGGTTTGAACCAGGGGCTGACGCACGGTTTTATTATGACCTTCACGGATTCGGCAGCACGCGATGCGTATTTGCCCCATCCCGAACATCAGCGAGTGAAAGACTTGATTTTGCCTTTGGCAGATTCAGTGGTGATTTTTGATTTTGAAATTTAGCGGAATTTGACCTGTTCTACAGGCAACCGTTTTCTTCCAATGTGAGTTTGCGCGCGCTGCGCGACGTCGGGTATTTCGCCCGACGGTTTTACAGGGGAAGCGGAAGGCTCATTCAGGCCACGCCTGATAGCGAAATTTGCTACGCTGACGTAAGTGTATCCCGCGTCCATGGCTACGTGGATTGCAACCGATTAATATCCTGAGATTAACTCATGAAAAAAACGAATTCTTCCCTACTTGAGTCGTCTTCCGAGAATGGCTCTAAAACAGCGCCTGCACGCGCGAGATCAAACCCGTTAGATATTCCGCGATCGAAGGCCGCCCGAACTAAAAAGTCGAACAGGGTTGCAAATCGCGGTGGGGCCAATGGTGACGATGGTGTTCTGAACGGCGGGCAAATTTTGTCGAGGCTCAATGCTTTGAAAAAAGGAGATTTTTCGGTGCGTCTGCCGGTCAGTTGGACGGGAACCTCGGGAAAAATTTCGGACACATTCAATGAGCTTGCTGAAATGATGGAGCATTCCACTGAGAACCTGAACCGAATCAGCCGCGTGGTGGGTCGGGAAGGAAAAATTACGGAGCGCTTGAATATTGGGAACGTGACTGGCGCGTGGGCGGAGCGCGTTGATTCGGTGAATACATTGATCAATTATCTCGTGCATCCTATTTCGGAAACGGCGCGAGTCATTGGTGCGGTCGCCAAAGGGGATCTTTCTCAAAACATGGCGGTGGAAATTCAGGGAAGAAAACTGGAAGGCGAATTTTTGCGCACGGCCAAGACGGTTAATACGATGGTGGACCAGCTCTCGGCGTTTGCTTCTGAGGTGACCCGCGTCGCGCGCGAAGTCGGCACGGAAGGAAAACTCGGCGGGCAGGCGAAAGTAAAAGGCGTCGCCGGAACGTGGAAAGATTTGACCGATAACGTGAATTTGATGGCATCGAATCTGACCTCACAAGTGCGTAATATCGCAACCGTGACGACGGCTGTGGCGACGGGTGACTTGACCAAAAAAATCACCGTGGATGTCAAAGGCGAATTTTTGGAATTGAAGGACACGATCAACACGATGGTCGATCAATTGCGTTCGTTTGCGTCGGAAGTGACTCGTGTGGCGCGCGAAGTCGGCACCGAAGGAGAGTTGGGTGGCCAGGCGAAAGTCGAAGGTGTTTCGGGAACCTGGAAGGATTTGACGGATTCGGTGAACCTGATGGCCTCAAACCTTACGGCGCAAGTTCGTAGTATCGCTGCGGTGACAACGGCTGTTGCCAACGGGGACCTTTCCAAGAAAATCACCGTCAACGTCAAAGGGGAAATTCTCGAATTGAAAAACACCATCAACACGATGGTGGACCAACTTTCTTCTTTCGCTTCCGAAGTGACCCGCGTCGCGCGTGAAGTTGGCACCGAAGGAAAATTGGGCGGACAAGCCGACGTGAAAGGCGTCGCCGGAACATGGAAAGATTTGACGGATTCCGTGAATTCCATGGCGTCGAATCTCACGGCCCAAGTGCGAAACATCGCCGACGTGACGACCGCTATTGCGAACGGCGATCTGTCCAAAAAAATTACGGTGGAAGTTAAAGGTGAAATTCTCCAACTCAAAAACACCATCAATACTTTGGTGGATCAGCTTTCTTCTTTCGCTTCCGAAGTGACGCGCGTCGCCCGCGAAGTCGGCACCGAAGGGATTCTGGGCGGGCAAGCCTATGTGAAAGGCGTCGCAGGAACCTGGAAGGATTTGACTGACTCAGTGAATTCCATGGCGGGAAACCTGACCGGGCAAGTGCGTAACATTGCTGCTGTGACGACGGCTGTGGCCAATGGCGATCTCTCTCGCAAAATCACGGTTGATGTAAAAGGGGAAATCCTCGAACTGAAAAACACCGTCAACACGATGGTGGACCAGCTTTCTTCCTTTGCGGCGGAAGTGACACGTGTGGCTCGCGAAGTCGGCACGGAAGGAAAATTAGGCGGGCAGGCGCAGGTGAAAGGCGTGGCTGGAACCTGGAAAGATTTGACCGACTCGGTGAATTCCATGGCCGGAAATTTGACGGCGCAAGTCCGCAATATTGCCGCCGTCACGACTGCCGTGGCGAACGGCGATTTGTCGAAGAAAATTACGGTCGATGTCAAAGGCGAAATTCTGGAATTGAAAGACACCATTAACACGATGGTGGATCAGCTTTCGTCGTTTGCTGCTGAAGTGACTCGTGTGGCGCGCGAAGTCGGCACGGAAGGAAAACTCGGCGGGCAAGCCGAGGTGAAGGGCGTTGCGGGGACGTGGAAAGATTTAACGGACTCAGTGAACTCAATGGCCGGAAATTTGACCGGGCAAGTTCGTAACATCGCTGAAGTGACGACGGCTGTGGCAAATGGCGACTTGTCCAAGAAAATCACCGTCGATGTCAAAGGAGAAATTCTCCAACTCAAAAACACGATCAACACGATGGTCGATCAACTTCGCTCCTTTGCCGCGGAAGTGACTCGCGTCGCTCGCGAAGTCGGCACGGAAGGAAAACTCGGTGGACAAGCGGACGTGAAAGGTGTCGCTGGAACATGGAAGGATTTGACCGACTCGGTGAATTCCATGGCCGGAAATTTGACGGGACAAGTGCGTAACATCGCTGCGGTCACGACGGCTGTTGCGAACGGTGACTTGTCGAAGAAAATCACCGTTGACGTCAAAGGTGAAATTCTCGAATTGAAAAACACCGTCAATACGATGGTCGATCAGCTTTCATCATTTGCCGCAGAAGTGACACGTGTGGCTCGCGAAGTCGGCACCGAAGGAAAACTTGGCGGACAAGCGAACGTAAAAGGCGTCGCTGGAACCTGGAAAGATTTGACCGACTCGGTGAACTTTATGGCCGGTAATTTGACTTCACAAGTGCGCAACATCGCTGCGGTGACGACGGCAGTCGCGAATGGGGACTTATCTAAAAAAATCACGGTGGACGTGAAAGGCGAAATTCTCGAACTCAAAGACACGATAAACACGATGGTCGATCAACTCCGCTCGTTTGCATCCGAGGTGACGCGCGTCGCTCGCGAAGTCGGCACCGAAGGAAAGCTGGGCGGACAAGCCGACGTGCGTGGTCTCGCGGGAACGTGGAAGGACCTCACTGATAACGTGAATTTCATGGCCGGGAACTTGACGTCGCAAGTGCGCAACATCGCTGCTGTGACAACTGCTGTTGCCAATGGCGATTTGTCGAAAAAAATTACCGTTGATGTCAAAGGCGAAATTCTCGAATTGAAAAACACCGTCAACACGATGGTGGATCAGCTTTCCTCCTTTGCCTCGGAAGTGACTCGAGTGGCGCGCGAAGTCGGCACCGAAGGAAAACTCGGCGGTCAAGCTGAAGTTAAAGGCGTTTCCGGCACGTGGAAAGATTTAACCGACAACGTGAATTTCATGGCTGGCAATTTAACGAACCAGGTGCGCGGTATTGCGAAAGTTGTGACAGCTGTCGCCAATGGCGATTTGAAACGCAAACTGCTCGTGGAGGCGAAGGGAGAAATTGCCGAACTTGCGGACACGATTAACGGCATGATCGAAACGCTCGCTATTTTCGCAGATCAAGTGACCACAGTCGCTCGCGAAGTTGGTGTGGAAGGAAAACTCGGCGGACAAGCGAACGTTCCCGGCGCGGCTGGCACGTGGAAAGATTTGACCGACAACGTCAATCAACTTGCAGCTAATCTTACGACTCAGGTGCGTGCTATCGCAGACGTGGCGACTGCTGTGACGAAAGGTGATTTGACCCGTTCGATTCAAGTTGATGCCAGCGGCGAAGTTGCTTCGTTGAAAGACAACATCAACGAAATGATCCGCAACCTCAAAGACACGACGATCAAAAATGATCAGCAGGATTGGCTCAAGACGAACCTCGCCAAATTTACCCGCATGTTGCAAGGGCAGAAAGACATGCTCACCGTCGGAAAACTTATTTTGTCTGAACTTGCGCCCGTGGTTTCCGCGCAACATGGCGTTTTCTACATCATGCAACAACCGCGCGAAGACGGCCTTGATGACATTGAAAAAAATGAAGCGCATTTGAAATTGCTCGCCAGTTACGCCTTTCGAAATCGCAAAAATGTCGGGAATAAATTCGCGCTTGGCGAAGGTCTGATTGGCCAGGCCGCTCTCGAACGTGAAAGAATTTTGCTGACCAGCGCTCCGTCGGATTACGTTCAAATCACCTCTGGGCTGGGACAAGCGCGGCCCACCAACATCATCGTCCTGCCCGTTCTATTTGAAGGCCGGGTCAAAGCTGTGATGGAACTTTCTTCCTTCGAGCAATTCAGCCCGACGCATCAGGTATTTCTCGATCAGCTTGTCGAATCCATCGGCATCGTTTTGAACACGATTGAAGCCAACACTCGAACGGAAGATTTGCTCAAGCAATCGCAATCGCTGGCCAAAGAATTGCAGAGTCGGCAGGAAGAGTTGCAGAACACCAATAAAGAGTTGCAGAAAAAAGCGAAATTGCTCGCCGAACAAAATTCGGAAGTGGAACGCAAAAATTCCGAAGTCGAACAAGCCCGCCAGGCGCTCGAAGAAAAAGCGAGACAACTTTCGCTCACGTCGAAATACAAATCCGAATTCCTCGCGAACATGTCACACGAATTGCGCACGCCGCTTAACAGCCTGCTCATTCTCGCCGATCAACTCGGTCTCAACCAGGAAGGGAACCTTACGCCGAAGCAGGTCGAGTTTTCCAAGACGATTCACGCGTCGGGTAACGATTTGCTCAGTCTCATCAATGACATTCTCGATCTCTCGAAAATTGAATCCGGCACGGTCACGGTGGATATTTCTGAATTGCGCTTCGTCGAGTTGCAGGATTATGTGGAGCGAACTTTCCGTCACGTAGCCGACTCTCAAGGTGTCGGGTTTGCCTTCGAACTTGACGAGGATTTGCCGCGCCACATCTTCACCGACTCGCAACGTCTGGAGCAAGTCATTCGCAATCTCCTTTCCAACGCGTTCAAGTTCACTGAGAAAGGCACCGTCACGTTCAGCATCCAACTCGTCACGCTGGGCTGGAGTTCCGATCACGAAGTCCTTAATCACGCCCGTTCCGTTGTGGCCTTCTCTGTAACCGATACAGGCATCGGCATCGCTCCGGAAAAGCAGCAGATAATTTTCGAGGCGTTTCAACAGGCCGATGGTTCGACTTCCCGAAAATACGGCGGGACGGGACTCGGTCTGGCGATCAGTCGAGAAATCGCCCGCTTGCTCGGCGGCGAAATCCGCCTGGCCAGCGCAGCCGGTCAGGGCAGCACCTTCACCTTGTATTTGCCCCACACTCATGTTCCGACCCGTTCAAGTCGAAAAGAATCCGGTCGCGGGATTAAGTCTCAAACGATTGATTTGATCACTGAAGCGACGCCCGAGAATCCAGAGGTGATCGAGACAACGGTGGACGATGATCGCGGTCGAATTGAATCGGGCGACCGAGTGGTGTTGATTGTGGAAGATGACCTGAACTACGCGCGCATTCTTTTGGAGGCCGCCCATAGCAAGGGTTTCAGAGGAATTGTGGCGTCCCGTGGCGCAGCGGCTTTGGCGATGGTTCGGGAACTCGAACCGGATGCAATTACCTTGGATGTGCATTTGCCAGACTTTGATGGCTGGCGGGTTTTAGACCGTTTGAAAGGCGATTTGGCAACGCGGCATATCCCTGTGCACATCATCAGCGTCGATGAGGACATTCAACCGGACGTGACGCAAGGGGCTTTATCCTACACTCGCAAATCGGAGAAAAAGGAAACGTTGGATCGCGCTTTTGATGAAATGAAAGAATTCATTGATCGGCCCGTGAAAAATCTTTTGCTGGTCGAGGATGATGAACTTCAACGCACCAACATTACGGAATTGATCGGCAACGGTGATGTGAAAACCACGGTGGTGTCCACCGGCAGAGAAGCCTTGGCTGAACTGGCCCGCCAAAAATATGATTGCATGATTCTCGATCTGGGTTTGCCGGATATGTCCGGCGTGGAATTAGTCGAGGAAATAAAAAAGTGCGCCGATTCACGGACCGTTCCAATTATTATTTATACCGCCAAGGATCTTTTGAAAGAAGAACAGGCCAAGCTCAAGGGTTTGACCGAATCGATTCTGATCAAAGATGCTCGCTCTCCGGAACGCCTGCTGGATGAAACGGCCTTGCTGCTGCATCGCAACACGGCCCGCTTGCCCGATCGCCAGCGCAAAATGCTGGAGGCGTTGCACCACGGCGTCCTGGAAAACAAAAACGTCCTGCTCGTGGATGATGACATTCGCAATATTTTTGCGATGACAAGCGTTTTGGAACGTTTCAAAATGAACGTCGTTTCCGCCGAAAACGGGAAGGACGCCATTGAATCTTTGATCAATAATAAAAATATTGACATCGTTTTGATGGACATCATGTTGCCGACGATGGATGGATATGCGACGACCCGCGCGATTCGGGAGATTTCCGGATTTGAGGACCTTCCGATTATCGCCGTGACCGCCAAGGCCATGAAAGGAGACCGGGAAAAATGTATCGCGGCGGGAGCATCGGACTATCTGTCGAAACCCGTCAATGCAGAACAACTACGCGCTCTGTTGCGGCTCTGGTTACACAGGTGATCAGCCATGAGTGCAACGCAACCAATCATCGAGGAGCGGACGCCCAACCGGGTGAAGCCAGAAAAACCTGGTTTGCGAAACGGGCAGCAAATTCCTATCGAAAGCAAAGTAAACATTTTAATCGTTGACGATCGTGCCGACAAATTGCTGGCGCTGGTGTCCGTGTTGGAAGATTTGAACCAGAATTTGGTTCAAGCCAGATCTGGCAAAGAAGCCTTGCGCCACTTGTTGCATCACGAATTTGCAGTCATTCTGCTCGATGTCGCGATGCCCGTCATGGACGGATTTGAAACCGCCGACCTGATTCGCAAGCGGCTTAACTCCGAACACACGCCCATTATTTTTGTCACTTCGCACAACGATTCCGGTAATCACGTTGCGCGCGGCTACTCGCTGGGAGCGGTGGATTACATGCTGACACCGATTGTTCCCGAAGTGCTGAAGACGAAAGTTTCCGTGTTCGTCGAGCTTTACAAAAAAACGGAAAAGATCAGACAACAGGCGCAGCAACTCCGGGAAATTGAAGAAGTCGATCACCAGCACAAACTGGCCGTAGTGTCGGATCGGTTGGAAGAGGAAACCAAACGCAACCGTTTCTTCACATTGGCCATTGATCTTCTAGCAATCGTCGATTTCAACGGCTTTTTTTTGCAGCTCAATCCAAATTGGGAAAGGATCACGGGATTTTCTGATGAAGAATTAAAGGCCCGGCCCACATTCGATTTTATTCATCCCGAAGAACGCCACGAGATGCAACGGCAAATGGAACTGTTGAAAAGCGGTTCTTCCACCTATTTTGAAGGCCGCTATCTTCGCAAAGATGGTTCATACTATTGGCTCGCATGGACCGCTTCGCCTTTTCTCGCCGAGCGTCTGATTTATATTTTTGCCCGGGATATCACGCCCCGCAAAGCGTCCGAGGAAAAAATTCTCGCATTGAACACCGAGTTGCACGAGCGCGTCGGTCAATTGACGGAGATCAACAAGGAACTGGAGGCGTTTAGTTATTCCATTTCCCACGATTTACGGGCACCCCTTCGTTCCATGCAGGGATTTGCCCATGCTCTCCTCGACGAAGAAAAATTGAGCGAGAGCGGTCGCGATTACGCCGGTCGGATCGGTAATTCCGCAAGCTACATGGATCGCCTGATTCACGATTTGCTCGAATACAGCCTTTTGGGCAGGACAGATATTGCGCGAATGCCGGTGAATGTGGAAACGGTTGTTGCAGAAGTTTTAATTCAGGTTGACCAGCAATTGCGCGAGAAAAACGCCACCTGCACGGTTGCTTCTCCGTTGAATCCAGTCTTTGCCAATCCTTCAACTCTCAGCCACGTTTTGGTCAACCTCGTGACCAACGGCCTCAAATTCGTCGCGTCACCATTGGTGCCGAAAATTGAAATCTGCACCGAGAAGCGTGACGATCACGTTCGGCTGTGGGTGAAAGACAACGGCATTGGGATCGCTCCGCAATATCAGGAACGGATTTTCGGTTTGTTTGAAAGGCTCCATACCCACCAAATTTATCCAGGAACCGGGATCGGACTGGCGCTTGTCCGTAAAGGCGTTGAGCGAATGGGCGGGCGCGTGGGAGTCGAATCCACTCTCGGAGAAGGAAGTCGGTTTTGGATCGAGCTTCCCGCCACCCCGCACGAGTAAATTGACCCCATCCATTCCCTCGTTCCATGGTCAGGGTTTTTTTTATCGTCGAAATAGTTTTATTGCCGTAGGTTTGGGTGCGTGAATTCCGCTACTCTCTCCTGTGAAAATTGTAGATTGCCGCCGCCAAAGATATGAGTTTTGACAATTTGTGCATCCACCAATGCGTCGAGTCGCAAGCGACCCGGACGCCACGCGCCATTGCGATTACCTGTCAGGGCAAATCTTTTTCTTATCAGGAATTAAACGAGCGAGCCAATCAGCTCGCGCGTCGTCTTAAAAAATCCGGTGTCGGTCCGGAAACACCCGTCGGCCTTTGTCTCGAACGTTCCCTGGAAATGGTCGTGGCAATCTTGGCGGTTTTGAAAGCAGGCGGCGCGTATGTTCCGATCGATTTGGCTTACCCGAAAGACCGATTGGCGTTCATGCTCGATGACACCAAAGCCCCTGTTTTGTTGACGCAGGAGAAATTGCTTTCTTCTCTTCCAAAACATGCTGCGGAAGTCATCGCGCTCGACTCCGATTGGGAAAAAATCGCGGCAGAATCCAGAGAAAATCTTTCCTGCGAAACTACCGGCGCAAATATCGCTTACATCCTTTTCACCTCGGGTTCGACCGGCCAGCCGAAAGGTTGTTTGGTCACGCATCACAACGTGGTTCGCCTTTTCACCCAAACTGAATCATGGTTTGGTTTCGGTGCCACCGATGTTTGGACTTTATTTCATTCCTACGCTTTTGATTTTTCTGTCTGGGAAATTTGGGGCGCGCTTTTTTACGGCGGCAAACTGGTCGTCGTTCCTTATCTGGTCAGCCGTTCGCCAAATCTTTTTTATGATTTGCTCGCGCAGGAAGGCGTTACCGTTTTAAACCAGACGCCCTCCGCGTTTCGTCAATTGATCTGGGCGGAAAAATCTGCTGAAAAAAAACAATCGTTGAAATTGCGTTACGTCATTTTCGGAGGAGAAGCGTTGGAACTGCAAAGTCTCAAACCGTGGTTTGACGCGCATGGTGATGCGCAGCCATTGCTGGTCAACATGTATGGAATCACCGAAACCACGGTTCATGTGACCTACCGCCCGATTCGCAAGGTCGATTTGGAAAGCGGCGCGGGCAGCGTCATTGGAGTTCCTATTCCAGATTTGCAACTTTACGTCCTCGACGAAAATCTCCAACCAACTCCCGTCAACGTGCCCGGAGAAATGTTTGTCGGCGGCGCGGGCGTGGCTCGCGGTTATTTGAATCGCCCTGACCTGACCCGCCAGCGATTTATTGATGATCCATTTTCCAAAATGCCGGGCGCAAAACTTTATCGCAGTGGAGACCTTGCCCAATACCTGCCAAATGGCGATTTGGAATATTTAGGGCGCATTGATCACCAGGTAAAAATTCGTGGCTTCCGCATCGAATTGGGTGAAATCGAGGCGGCGTTGAATCAGCATCCCGAAATTCGCGAATCAATCGTCATCGCTCAACAGGGTGCGGAAGGCGACAAGCGTTTGGTGGCGTATTTGGTTCCTCAAAATGAAACGCCGAGCGTGCCCGATATTCGGAAATACCTCGTCGCCAAAATTCCCGAATACATGGTGCCGGCCGTTTTCATTTCGCTCAAATCTTTGCCGCTGACTCCCAATGGAAAAGTGGATCGCAAGGCGTTGCCATCTCCTGACCGGGCGCGTCCGAATCTCAAGGACGAATTCATCAGCCCTCGCACCGATTCGGAAAAACTTTTGGCCGGAATCTGGAGCGAAGTTTTGGAAATCGAAAACATCGGGACGCGCGACAATCTTTTTGAATTGGGCGGCGATTCGATTCGCAGCATTGCGATTTTGTCCCGGGCGCAACGCGCGGGCATTGATTTTTCCCTGCAACAACTTTTTCAAAATCCGACGATTGAAGGATTGATCAGTTCTGCCGAAAAAGCCGGGAAAAAAGCGGCGTTCAAAAAATCAGAAGCGTTCAGTCTGATCTCTGCGGAAGATCGCGCCAAGTTGCCGGCCGGTTTGGAAGACGCTTACCCGATGATTCAGTTGCAGACCGGGATGTTTTATTACAATGAATTGAATCCCGTTTCGGCGGTTTATCACGATGTTTTCAGCTTTCGGATCCAGACCGCTTTTGACCGAGAGAAGCTCGAAATAGCCGTCAATCAACTCGTCGGACGCCATCCTGTTTTGCGCACCTCTTTTCACATCGCGGATTTCAGCGAGCCGATGCAACTGGTGCATTTCGAGATCAAAGTTCCGTTTTCTGTAGAGGACTTGCGCCATCTCGATGCACCCGCACAGGAGAAAAAATTGATCGACTGGATTGAGATCGAAAAACGAAATCCGTTTGATCGCTCCACTGCTCCTTTGATTCGTTTTCATACGCAACTCCGCGCTGAAAACGCCTTTCAATTTATCGTCAGTTTTCATCACGTTTATCTCGACGGATGGAGTCTGGCCGCATTGATGACAGAGATTTTCCAGGATTACGCCGCGTTGATGGAAAACAGCGGTAAAAATTTGGCCGCTCCGCAAATCGCGTATCGGGAATTCGTGGCGCTGGAAAAACAAGCGGTCGCCTCGGATGAAACCCGGAAGTTTTGGGCGCAAAAACTGGAAAATGCCAACGTGCAAATGCTGCCGCGCTGGCCAAAAAAAATGTGCGTTGGTGGACACGAACAGGTGCGCGGCCCGGAAATTTATTTCGAAACGAAAATTCTCGACGGGTTGAAACGCCTTGCGCAGACCGTCGGCGTCCCGCTGAAAACGGTTTTGCTCACGGCGCATCAACGGGTGATGAGTTTGGTTTACGGACAAACGGACGTGATCAGCGGTCTCGTTTGTAATGGTCGTCCCGAGGAAATCGATGGCGAAAAATTGATCGGCTTGTTCCTCAACACGCTGCCGATTCGCAATCAACTAAACGGCGGGACGTGGGCCGATTTGGTGAAACAAGCCTTTGCCGCCGAGCAGGAAATTATTCCGCATCGGCGTTTTCCGCTGGCGGAAATTCAAAAAATGAATGGAGGCCAACCCGTGTTTGAAGCGGCCTTTGATTTTGTTCATTTTCACGTTTACAAAAATCTTCAGGGCTACGAAGGCATGGGCTTCATGGAAGGCCATTATTTTGAGGCGAACAATTTAACGACGCTGACGACGTTCATGCTCGACGTCACTTCGACGCAATTGCAGATGCACTTCGATTACGACCCGAATCTGCTTTGTCTGGAGCAAATCGAAACAATGTGCGGTCATTACGTGAACACGCTTGAAGCGATGGCTGCGGACGCCTCTGCGCGCTACGACAAGTTTTCGCCACTCAGCGCGAAGGAGAAAAATCAAATGCTCGTGACGTGGAATGCCACTGCAGAAAATTATCCGCGCGAGAAATGCATCCACGAATTGTTCGAGGAACAAGTTGCAAAAAATCCGCAGGCAATCGCGCTTACTTTTGAGAATGAGACTCTGACCTATGGCGAACTTAATTCGAAAGCTAATCGTGTGGCAGAGCAATTGCGCGGCATGGGAGTGGGGCGAGACGTGCTGGTGGGAGTTTATGTGGAACGTTCCGCAGAAATGGTGATCGGATTATTAGGCGTTTTGAAAGCGGGTGGAGCGTATGTGCCGCTCGACCCCGCTTATCCCAAGGAGCGTTTGGCTCACATGATTTCTGATGCAGAAATGCCGGTCATCGTGACGCAACGAAATCTGGCGAAGGAACTCCCTCCGTCGTCCGCGAAATTGTTGGTTCTCGACAGCGAGAGCGCCACGCCCACTGGGACGAAAAATAGTTCGGCAGCAAACTCGGCGGAGAATCTGGCTTACGTGATTTACACCTCTGGCTCCACTGGCAAACCCAAGGGCGTGCAAATTTCCCATCGAGCCGTCGTCAACTTGCTCACTTCCGTCGCGCGCGCCACCCAGTTCAGCGCGAAAGATCATTTGCTGGCCGTTACCACATTTTCGTTCGATATCGCCGCGCTGGAAATTTTTATGCCCCTGATCTTCGGAGCTAGATTGACCATTGTGGGCCGTGAAATTGCAGCCGATGCGACACAACTCGCCCCCTTGATGGAGTCTTCAGGCGCAAACGTCATGCAAGCGACTCCCGCCACCTGGCGTTTGTTGCTCGAAAACGGCTGGAGCGGAAATCAAGATTTAAAAATATTTTGCGGTGGGGAAGCGTTAACGTGCGCCCTTGCCGACCAACTTTTGCCGCGCGCCCAGGAAGTTTGGAATCTTTACGGCCCGACAGAGACGACGATTTGGTCAGGCGTCTGGAAAGTAGAAACGGAAAAGCCCATTTCCATCGGACGGCCAGTGGCCAACACGCATTTTTATATCCTCGACAAAAATTTGCAGGCGACCCCGATTTGTGTCGCGGGCGAGTTGCATATTGGCGGCGATGGTCTGGCGCGCGGCTACTTCAAACGCCCGGAATTGACGGCTGAAAAATTTATCGAAAATCCTTTTGTCAAAGGACAACGCATTTATAAAACAGGAGATCTGGCGCGTTTTCTGCCGGACGGCACGGTGGAATGTCTGGGCCGCACTGATCATCAGGTGAAGATTCGTGGGTTCCGCATTGAACTGGGCGACATTGAATCCGCCCTCCGTAAAAATCCTGCTGTGCATGAAGCATTGGTCACGGCGCGCGAAGAAGTCCCCGGTGAAAAACGATTGGTCGCGTATCTGGCCACGGAAGCGGGTCACCCCTTGGCCATTGCTGAATTGCGCAATTTTCTGAAAACTCAGCTGCCGGAATACATGGTGCCGTCCGCATTTGTCTTCCTCGAAAAATTTCCGCTCACGCCCAGTGGTAAAATTGATCGTAATGCGCTACCTTCGCCCGAACAAGTGAGGCCCGAGGCTGGCCAGGAGTTTGCTGCTCCGAGTACGCCTCTCGAAATTGATATAGCGCAAATTTGGGCGGAAGTTTTTCGGCTCGAGCGAATTGGGCGCGACGACAACTTTTTTGATTTGGGAGGACATTCGTTGGTGGCGATACAAATCATCGCGCGCCTTCGGCGGAAACTAGGCGTCGAACTGGCTTTGCCGACGATTTTCAAAGCGCCAACCGTCGCACTGCTTGCGCAATCGATTTTGGAATCGTTACTGGCCGGCGCGGGCGACGAAGAAACCTCTTTGGAGTGGCTGGATGTAATGAGCGAGGAAGACGCGAAACGGCAGGTGACGGAAAACAGCGCCGTCCGCTGAAATTTTACGAAGTGCAATTGATTATGTTTAATAAAACGATTTTTAAATTACTTGTAAGTCTGTGCGCCTGCGGCGCGCCGTTGGTGGTGGGCGCGCAAAGCAATACGCTCGACACGACCTTTAACATCGGGACCGGAGCGGCGGGGGGATTCGTCGAATCAATGGCGCTCCAGCCTGACGGAAAAATTATCATCTCCGGAAATTTCACATCGTTCAACGGTGTTCCTCATGGCAACGTCGCGCGTCTTAACGTTGACGGCTCGGTGGACACCAATTTTGTCTCGGATCTTGGGAACTGGGTTCGCTACGCAGCCATTCAAGCTGACGGAAAAATTCTCATTGGTGGTTATTTCAATAATGTCGGCTACGAGTCGCGCAATCTAATTGCACGCCTGAATTCTAACGGAAGTCTCGATCCAACTTTCGACGTGGGGACCGGTCTCACTGGAGGGATGGGCGTGGCCATTGATGGCAAAACCAATGCGTTTGTTTTTGCCATAGCGGTTCAACCGGATCAAAAAATTCTCGTTGGGGGGAATTTTACCAATTACAACGGGACCATCAGACGCGGCATTGTTCGATTAAATACCAATGGAGTTTTGGACACGACTTTCACCGGCCCCGGCTTGAATAATTGGTTGCGTTCCATGCGGATTCAGACCAATGGTCAAATCATTCTGACCGGTTGGTTCACGGAATATAATAATCGCCCTTACAATCGGATGGTGCGCGTCAATCCTGATGGAATCGCGGATACAAATTTCAACGCGTATTTTGGGGACTTGACTTCAGTCTATACGTCCGCCGGTTTGCCGAACGGGCAAATGGTGGTGGGCGGGCATACGGTGAACACCAATTCGGTTTTCCAACAAGAGGTCGTGCGACTGAATACCAATGGCGTTTACGATACGAATTTCAACACGGGTGGCATCGGGGCAAATGATAAAGTCGAAAGCCTGGCGGTGCAGGCGGATGGCAAAATTATTATGGTGGGGTATCCAAGTTCTTACAATGGAGTCGGCATCCAGAACATGGCGAGGTTGAATGCAAACGGCACCTTGGATCCGACGTTCACCCCGAACGTCAATAACTGGATTTGGACAACGCTCATTCAACCTGATGGGAAAATTCTCATCTGCGGTGGCTTCACCGGCGTCAATGGAGTTTCGCTCAATGGCATCGCCCGCTTTACTTCCTCTGCCTCGACGCCGCCATTGCCCATCCTTTTGAATCCAAAAGCTTTTACGAACCGTTTTGAAGTATCGCTTCTCACGGAAACCGGAAAAAATTACGCCCTGCAATACGTTGGCTCGATGACAAACACCAATTGGACGTCACTCCCATCCGTGCCGGGAAATGGCGCAATAAAAACTTTAACCAATTCCCCTCTATCGGCCACGAATCGTTTCTATCGCGTTTTGCAAAATTAAATTTATGAAAAAAACATCAATCATCATGGGCGGTCTGACTGCGCTGTTTCTCGCTCCGGCTTTGTTTGGGCAGAATGCTGTGGACACGACCTTCAATCCGGGGACGGGTGCCAACTCTTATATCGAGTCCATGCTCGTGCAGCCCGATAAAAAAATACTGGTTTGCGGACGCTTCACCGAGATCGATGGCGCGCCGCGCAACTATATCGCGCGTTTGAATGCGGACGGCAGCGTTGATCCGACGTTTAATGCCACCGGCACGAACGGCCCGAACCAAAATGTGCGTATCATGGCGTTGCAGGCGGATAAGAAAGTGGTTATCGGCGGTTATTTCACATCGGTCGCGGGGCAACCGCGCAAACTGATCGCGCGTCTCAATGCCGATGGAACTTTGGACCCCACCTTTAATCCCGGAACGGGTTTTTACGGATTGCTCGGCACGGCCATTGACGGCAATACCAATTCTTTTATTTTTGCTCTTGGAATCCAACCGGATCAAAAACTTATCGTGGGTGGGAACTTCACTAATTACAACGGCACTGTTCGATACGGCATTGTGCGCTTAAATAGCGACGCTTCCCTGGATACAACTTTCGATGTCGGGGACGGCGTCAATACCTGGGTGCGCAACATTCTGGTTTTGCCCAATGAGCAAATTCTTGTTTCGGGATGGTTCAAAAAATATCATAACCAGGACCATTTTCGCATGGTTCGCATCGATCCTGATGGCTCGCCCGACACCACTTTCAACCCGTGGTTTGGCGATCCTTCCTCGGTTTATGCCATGTCCGTGCAAGGGGATAAATATATTGCCGTCGGCCATTCATTGGATACCAATCTTGTTTTTCACGAGGACATTGCACGCGTTCTTCTCAATGGCACCAATGATCTTACCTTCAATCCGGGTGGTGCAGGCGCTAACGACAAAGTCGAAAGTGTTCTTGTCCAGCCCGACAACAAAATTCTCATAGGCGGTTTCTTTAGCTCCTATAACGGAGAAGGTGTGCAGCACTTCGCCCGCCTCAATCCCGATGGAACTCGTGACACTACTTTGAATGTTTCCACCGACAATTGGATTTGGACCATTCGCCAGCAGCAAGATAATAAGATCCTCATTTGCGGCGCATTCACCACGGTCAACGGCGTTTCCCGCCGAGGAATTGCCCGCTTGAATATTTCGGACTCCGGCACCGGCAGCATCACAAATATTCCGCCGCCGATCGAGCCGCCCGCACCTCTTCCGCCGCCCGAGCCAGCCTTGACCAATTCGCTCTCCGTGTGGCTCATCAATTCCAGCAACTTTCTCGAATCCATCAGCCTCCTGCCCCGGCCTGAGACGACCAATTATGGTTGGGAAATGAAAGCCGTCGCGGACATCAACCGCGATACCAATGCTGACTTTGTTTTCCAAAATGCCACCAATGGCCAGATCGCCGCGTGGGTCATGAACAACACCAATTTCGTCGAATTCAAAATCCTCAAAAAGAAGCTTATCAAATGGCGAATCGTCGGCGTCAACGATATCAACGGCAATGGGCGGACCGATATTCTCGTCCGCCGCATTGATGGACGCCTCGCCCTTCTTTATTTGGGCAAAAAGAATTTTAGCGGAGCGAAAATTCTGCCGAAAAATATTTTGTTGCGCGAAAATTGGCGGGTCATTGGCTTCGATGATTTCAATGGCGACACCAAGATTGACTATCTCTTGCAGGATGCCGATGGTCGGTTGGTCATCTGGTATATGAACAAACGCAAACTCCTTAGCACCGGTTATCTGAATGGTGGCTTGCCTCTTGATTCTGAATTAAATCCAGTGGCCCTGGCCGATATGGATGGCGACCAGCACAAAGACATTGTTTTCCAACATACCGATGGCAAAGCCGCCGTCTGGCACATGAATGGAACCAACGTCCTTGATACCGCCGAGTTGTTTCCTGAGCAGCCGGTCAATCCGCTTTGGAAAGTCATTGGCACGGCCGATCTGAACCGCGACGGCGCGAACGACATTATTTGGCGAGCGCCGTAATTAGAATTTGTTGCAGTGCGATAAATCGGGCGTCGCAACTCGACGCCCGTTTTTGATTTGTTGGGCGAATTGAAGCCGATCAATCCTATGAGTACGAAATTGCCACCGGGAACTTTAGACAAACTCTGGGCGGAGCCAAAGAACTGGCGTGCCCATTTCATTTATGTTTGCCAGGATGACCCCAGAGTCATCGTGCCCAAACGAAATAAGTGGCGTGGCTGGACCCTCAATTTCGCGCATGGCTCGGCGTGGCTGGCGCTTGTCACCCTGATCTTGGCGGTTGGCCTGCCACTCATTTATCTGGCGAAATCCCGGTTGGTGAACACTGGGATTTGGTATGCCGCTCTTGCTGGAATCGTGGTTATCACCGGTGGTCTATGCTGGTTTTTATCGTCGCCCCGGAGATACGAAAAAGGTTTGTAAGAAACCACCCCATCGCCAATCCAGCGGACGCCGCAACTGCTTTCAAAGTATCCGGTCACTTCTATTTCATGGGTGACAAATAGTTTCACTGCTTCCCATGCACGCTGCCGTCGCTCGTGCAGACGTGACCGTGAAAGGGACACCTCACCAGCACTTTTCCAGTATCGCCTTCGACTTGGCCGCTTGGATTCATAAAACGATAACTGCTCGAAGCCGGGTTGAATTGCGTCCAATCCTTCACGCGAATTGCGTCTGGATCCGAAGGGCACACCAAAATATAAGGTGTTCCCAATTCGTTTGTCATGGAAATCAAATCGCGTGGAAAAACATCGTTGTGATCGCCCGCCCATAACCGCGCAGCGAGACCAATTTGTTTCAAATTATTGACGCAGGTTATTGATGCCTCTGGCCGCGTCGCTGAGTGCGCCTTCCGCACTGGCCAGATTTTGTGTCGCGCTGGCAAGTTGAACGCGCAACCGGGCCGCTTCCGCCGCCTGCGCGCGCAACGGTTCGGCGTCTCCGGCTTGTTTACGAAGCAGACCAACTTGATTGCGCAACCGGATCAGTTCACGCGTATCCCCATCGGTAGGTTCGCTGGCTTGATGCCGTTGCAGCTCTTTGTTCTGTCGCCGCAATTCCTCCGTCTCATCGGTGCTGGCTTGCGCAGATTTTAACTGGCTCGTTTGATTGGAAACCTGTCTCCAAAGAAAAATGTTCAACGCCAGACTGACAACGATAAATCCGACGAGAATCTTTTTCATAAATCGACCGTTGAAATTTTCTTGGACCAACTACTTCACCCTTCTTCATAATTGCCGCGGCGTCGATGCCGTATTTGGCGAGGGCGCGCGCCAACCGGGGATTTTTCGCAACTGGAAAACGGATTTCCGCGCCGCTTTCCATTTTCACGATGATGAAACCGTCAACGTGTTCGGTGGATTTTCAATCCCAACGGGATTGCATCATTCAGCCCAGGGTTGCGCGCCCGCGCTACCCTGGGGTGAACCGAAAGAAAAAACCACAACCCTGAAAGGGTTGCAGCCCCGGAGAAATTTAAAGCTGGAACGAGATGCAACCCCGTTGGGTTGGGGAATTTTTTTTGGACGTTTCCCAGGGTAGCTCGTGCCTCGCAACCCTGGGCTGAGTGACACAATCCTTTCAGGATTGAAGAAAGCGGGCCGAAATGCTTAAACCTTTTTCGAAAACTGGCCGTGATTGCCTTCGAGCAAACCGTGAAACGATAAATCTTCATCAAGGTCAGGCCAATGAAGGCCGAAGGGAGAAAGTTCGATATGGTTGAGTTGCGCAGGCGTGGCGCGGGAGAGCCGGGGGTTTTCCGCAACTGGAAAACGGATTTCCGCGCCGCTTTCCATTTTCACGACGATGAAACCGTCAACGTGTTTTGCGGAACGCGCTCTGTCAGTCAAAGTATTCATGCCACTTCTGAATTATCATCTTTTTATTCTCTTCCGCAAGCATTTGGGCTTTCGACAATTCGCGAACTTTCAAACCTTGCGATTCACGCAACTCGACTTCGCCTTCCACCAAAAACACTGCTTCGCCGTCGCCATATCGAACATGGACATGAATTGGGCGGTGTTCATTGCTGTAAAATAGAAATTTATAGCCGTCTTGGTTAAGAATTGTGGGCATTTAAAATAAAGCGCGAGCGATGGGTTTGTTGTTGGGCGAATCGGTATCAACTGTGTGCATCAACAATTTGGAGCGTGGTGTCATCTGGGATTTCTGCGAACCGCTTTCTGAATTCTTTCTGCCAATTGGCCAAAATTTCGCCTTCCGCAAATAGAGGCGATTCATAAAGTTGATCGCGAAAGAATAGGGCGGCGGGTGGTTCAGCTAAAAACTTCTCTTGGTCGATCTCCGACTTCTTCGCAACGGAAACTCGCGTTGTTTGTCCAGCAGGCAAAAGGCCGAAGAATTTTCGAAGCCGTCGCGGTTTCTTCAAGGGCAATGCCCCCTCAAAAAGTCCACCAATGCCAAAATAGTCGAACGCGGCATCCGGCTTGGATGACTCGCCATCGTAGTTTGCAAAACGGTCGAGCGCCTCATAGATGTCCCTATCATCAGCGACTAAAATACAAACGTGCATAACACCTAACGCGCTTTAAACCACTTCCTTCACCTTCTTCACAATCGCCGCTGCGTCCAAACCGTATTTCGCCAGCAATTCTTCCGGCTTGCCGGAACGCGGCAACTCGAACACCGCGAGCTTGTGGACTTTGATGCCGTCGGCGCTCAGTTCGCCTGCGACCGTCTCGCCCAAACCGCCTTCGGGATAATGATCTTCCACGGTGAGAACGAGGTTGTTCGTTTTTTGCGCGGCGGCTTTGATCACATCTTTCGCCAGCGGTTTCACGCTGTAGGCATCGATGACCGTGATCGTGATTCCGTCTTTGGCCAATTCATCCGCGGCTTTCAAGGCTTCAAACAAAGTGACGCCCGCGGAAACCACCGTGATTTTGTCGCCCGCGTTTTGTTTCAAAACTTTCGCGCCGCCGATGGGGAATTGTTCGTCGTTGCCGTAAATGACCGGCGTTTTCGGGCGCGACGTGCGCAGATACGAAATGCCTTTGTGCTCGACCATTTGTTCGAGACATTTTTCCGCGCAAACCGCGTCGCTCGGATAGAACACGACGCTGCCGGGCAAGGCGCGCATCATGCCGAGATCTTCCAGCGCCATTTGCGAACCGCCATCTTCACCAATGCTCACGCCGACGTGGGAGCCGACGAGTTTGATGTTCGCGAGGGAAATTGCGCCCATGCGAATCTGATCGTGCGCGCGAGTGAAAAACGCCGCGAACGTGGAGGCGAACGGAACTTTCTTCATCGCAGCAAAACCAATCGCGACGCCGACAAGATTTTGTTCGGCAATAAAACATTCTGTAAAACGCGTTGGGAATTTTTTGTAAAATTTCTCAGAGTAAGTGGAATTCTTCGTATCGCCATCCATCGCGACAATGCGCGCATCTGCTTCGCCGAGACGCACGAGTCCCGCGCCGTAACTTTCGCGCGTGGCGATTTTGTCGCCGAGTTTGTAATTGATCGCCGGCCAGCTCGCGGGCGCTTGTGTGTTCGGTTCGGTGACTTGAGTTGGCTTCTGAATTTCCACACCGAGACCGGATTTGGCTTTCGGCTGCAATTCGGCGATGGCGGCGGCGGCTTCGTCTTTGGAAAGCGCTTTGCCGTGCCACGCGTCTTTGTCGTCGGCGATGGAAATGCCGTGACCTTTCGTCGTTTTGGCGATGATGGCGAGCGGTTTGTCATCCGCACCCACGAACGCGAGCACTTCCAGAATTTCTTCCATGTCGTGGCCGTCGATGACTTCCGTGCGCCAGCCGAATGCTTGGAAACGTTTTTCGTAAACTTCGGTGTGATGGCCGAACGCGGTTTCCTGACTTTGACCGAGGCGATTCACGTCGATGATCGCGATGAGATTATTCAGTTTGTAAGTGCCCGCGAGCGACGCGGCTTCCCAGACGCTGCCTTCCGCGCATTCGCCATCGCCGAGCAGGACGTAAGTGTTGTAATCAAATTTATCGAGCCGCGCATTCAACGCCATGCCGACGCCGACGCTGAGTCCTTGCCCGAGCGAACCGCTGGCGACATCGACGAACGGCAAACGCGGCGTAGGATGACCTTCGAGGTCATTGCCGAGTTCGCGGAGCTTGGTCAATTCGCTGATGGGAACAACGCCATTTTCCGCCCACGCCGCGTAGAGCAGGGGAGCCGCGTGGCCTTTCGATAAAATGAAACGGTCGTTATTGGCATAGTGCGGGTTCTTGGTGTCGTAACGCATTTGCCCGAAGAACAACGCGGCCACGAGATCCGCCGCCGAAGCGCACGAGGTCGGATGTCCACTGCCCGCCGCAGTCGTGGCGGCAATGGAATGAATGCGAAGTTGGTTGGCGATCCCGGTGAGAAGTTCAGTGTCTTGGTTCATGAGCAATGGTTTTATTTAATTCAGGCGGAAAACTGTAAAACTGAACGGGCAAAAGGAAAGTAAAGATTTGGGCGGATGGTAGGGCGCGTCACTCCGTGCGCGCCGCTCTGATTGAACCTTGCGTGACGGTGCAAGAAAACGACGCGCACGGAGTGACGCGCCCTACCATTGCTGCTCTGGAATTAACTAACTCGCGGCACCGCGATATCCGTCATCAGCAACAATCCCGGATTCGCTTTCAAAATATTCGGCACCGCGTTGACCAATGCCGCAACCGTCGCGCGATCACCATGCACGCCGCCGTGCAAGACCGCGTTGATGGGCGGATCGCCAAAAACTTTCACGACATCGCGCG
>JBDSYB010000258.1:0-15637 GCA_039925885.1 Verrucomicrobiota bacterium | reverse complement strand
TGTCCAATCGGCGGAGGCCCATCCATCAAAGTGCGACAATATAAAACCGGCACCATCACAGTTTCAGGCAACACCGGTTGCAACGGCGTCGAATACACCCTCTCGGGTTGTAATTAAGCCTGGCTGCAATACCCCAGAGAATGGGGTGGGTCGTAATAAATAAATGGCTGGCGGGGAATACAACCGTTCTCCGTTAGCCCTGAATCGTCAGGGGTTTCTCCTTGAACGATTCGTTTGCGGTTCCGTGGAGATTCAAGCAAAGTTGAAAGTATTCTTTCAATTCAAATGAAATGCTACTCACACGCGCAAAAGAAAATTGTTTCTGGATAATATTCCTCATTGCGTTGTTATGTAATTTTCTTTCGCACGCTGATGTCACCAACGGGCTGGTTGCTTATTTGAAATTAGATGAGACAAACGGTTTGACTGCTTTTGACGCGACGACTAACGGGCATCACGCGGTGTTATTTAATTTCACCGAAAATTCTCAGTGGGTTATAGAGAACGTCGAATTGTTCGATGTATTTTGCGTAGAGAATATTCCTGCGGGTCAAAAGAGCGTGGCCTACGCGTTCACTTATCGTCACGCCGAGCGAACGTTGACCGATGCCGAAGTAAATGCCGCTCACGAAAAATTGGTCGAGCAATTCAAACAATCTTTGAAAGCCGCCGTGCGCGAAACCTGATTCCGATTGAAAAAGCAGAGGGGTTTTGTGTCAGAGACTCGTGGTAAATTCGCCTGCGACACGTCGGACGCAAAAATCAACCTTGCCACGACCTGCCCGACATCCAATCACTCTACGCGCAGCCCGGAAATCACCACCCCCTGCCGTGTTCGTCTATGGCGGCACGATTCCCCCCGGCTGCATCACGATGAATTCTCCGGCAGCAATGAATTAAAACAAATCTGTCTGCGTTAGGCTGAACTTGGGTAAACCGAGTGAGCGCCGGGAACAAAACTGAAAAGGGATGAAAAATGAATGAATTTGAAGAAAAGTGCCGGAACTCGCAATAGCGTCTTGGAGTGGTCGGCCCTCCGCCGCTTTCAACAGCCTGTTAGCCGAAGCAGCGGTCGATCCTTCCCGCGATTCCCCGCCAGAGGCCGGATGCACTCCACGAAGCTGCCGGTCATGACTACGGTCCCAAGTTTATCCACGGCGGCCAGCGTGCCGCCGATGATGCCGTAGATGCGGACCTCGCTCGTGTTCTCCGGCGCAATGGCGACGGCGATACTTTCTTTGTGGACGTCCAGACCGATATAATGCACTGTTTTTTTCATGGGTGTTTGGTTTCTTTCTGATGTTATTAATGGTTCATTGTTTCAACGATTGACCTCTAACATTCTGGCTCTACTTCGCTCACGCGAAGCAACCCACGTTCTACAGAATCCAAACACCCTCTCAAACCTTTCGTTAAGCCATAAGGTCTAGGCCGCATGAAGCTGCTCCCCATTCACCTGTTATTCTGTCTCGCGCTGGTGATGACAGGTTGCGAACCTCAGCGCACCGTCACTGGGGATTTTCGGCTCAAGCAGTGGGAGGATGGTTGGACATATTCTCTGCATAGACGCGGTCACAAGGACTCGTCCGAGGACGGTATTATTGGCGGCACAGTGCTTCGGATGGGCTGGAGCAGCCGTTTCATTGTGGCGGAGCGTTCTGAGGGCTGGATGATTATTGATGTGCAGTCCGGGGCGGTCAGTGGACCTTTCGCTGAGACCGAGTTTCGCACCCGCCCAGAAGCTCAAAGCATTCAAATTTACAACGCAAGCGAAGCTTGGAAAAGATTATGACAGATTTGCGACCTAACAAATCGCCAATTTGTGCGAAAACTATTTTGGCGGTGCGAAATAGAGTGGTTGAAAGTGGTTTGAGGTAGTTGTTTTGGTTTTCTTCCGTTGAAGTTTTTTCCCGAAGGTTGGTGGCTCTGGCCGTTCTATTTCTGTTCCGGTGGGTTACAGGTCGGGTGGAAGGTTAAAAGAGGCTTGCGCATCTGCTTTTAAGCCGGTTGCGTCACTGCTTTCATCAGTTCGGCGAAGCTCAGGATGTTCAGCAAAAAACCTTTTCACACAAACTCACGCAAGTTTGTGCGGAAACTATTTTATTCAGGAGTAGAAGGAGAGTAGTTGGAAGGATTTGAACCTAGTATCCCACCAGCAGCGAGGGCTTGTCCCGGTCGGAGTTCATGCCGAAGCGGGGGAAGGCTTTGAGGGAGAAGGTGGCGGCCACGGTGAAATCATCGCGCCCAAAACGGTTGTCGCGCAGGCGAAAGGTGAGGGCGGCTGTCCAACTGCGCAAGTCGCGGTAGATGGTGTAGTATTGTTCCTCCATCCTGCCATCGCGCGCTTCGAAATGATGGGAGATGCGCGTGCCCCAGTTTTCGTTGAACCGATAGTAAATGCTGGTGGTAAAAAGATTGTGACCGAGGCCGAGACCGGCATCGCTGTCGAGAAAGCGGTGCCCGAGGCTCAAGCTCCAGACGTTGTTGGGTTCCAGCAAAAGACGATGGTCGGCCTCGACCAAACGGCGACGATTAAGGTCGTAGCGAGTATCGGATTGAAGAGTGATCCAGGAGCGGGGCTTGAGTTCCAGAGTCGAGGTAAGAGGAGCAAAGGTGGCTTGGCCGGGATGGGTAGTGAGACGCCAATCGGTGAACAAGCTCCAGTTAACGAAACTTTGCACCAGACCATCGCGTTTGGTCTGGAGGCGATTGCGCAAACCGAACCTCAAAACATTCTGGGTATCAATGGCGTCGATGGCGTTGTATTCGGGAAACTCGATGGGCAAGGTGCGCAAGCTCTGCAATTCATAATCGAACTGGGGCAACTGCGGCGGGCGGACATTGGGGCGCGGCACAAAAGCGTAGTTGACCATTGGTTCGAGAATGTGGCGAAGGCCGTGCAGGTCGAGGAGTTTGTTTTCTGTCCCCGTCCAGATGCGGGAGGACTTGAAGGAAAGCTCTGCACCGGTGTTGAACACGGCGCGCGCTTGCTCGTCGGTGGTTGAGCCGGGACCTTCCGCCTGGCTGTAGTAGGTGAACCTTCCGCCGACGCGGGGAGTAAAGTTTAGCCAGCCAAAGAAGGTTTGCGGCAGGATGATCTGGTGAAAGGAATCAGCGCGGGCCGCTGAATAATTGGTGGAGTTGTCCACGAATTGCCGTCGAAAATAACCTGCGGAACTTTCGCCCTCGTAGTAAAGCGGCGTGTCAAAAATCTGCTGGCGGAGCGCGGTGAGTTTGACATCGGGCAGGCGCTCGACCGTTTCCTGAAAATCATTGACCTGCGGTTGCGCCAGAAAATCGAGCGTGAAATTGTCCCAGAATTTATTCGCTTCCAGAAAAGATTTGGGCTGGATGTTGCGGCGATATTGGCTCTCAAAAAAATCATGGTCCACGCGCTCGTCGGTTTGATAATTGGCGACGGCCTTGACCGAAAGGTTGGTGCGAATGAAAACCTGATGCGAAAATTCGATGCGCTGCCGCACAGTGGGAATGGACTTCATCAATCCATTGGTGCCGGGATTTCCTGCGAAGGGATTTTCATCGCGCGTGAAATAATATTCGATGTTACCCTTTCCAAATTTGCCCGCGCGATAAAGAAGGTCCGAGCCAAGGCCGACTCCGCGCAAATTCCGGTAATCGACATGGATAGCGCCATCGAGGGCCTCCTTGGAATACCAATTGTAAGTGCTCAACAAATACGCCCCGTAGGTGCTGCGGTAGCCAGGCGTGAAATCAAAATGGTTGGCGCGATAGCCGAGGGCGCGGCGAAAATAGGGAAAATAAAATACCGGCACATTGCCAATGCGCAACGTGGCGTTCCGGGCCTCAAAATATTCCCCGGGAACAATCTTTAACCGGCTGGCGCGGATTTTGTAAGTGGGATGCTCGTAATCGTCCGCCGTTAAAACAACGTTGGTGGCGGAATACGTTTTATTGCTGGGATTGCCGCCCAGCCCTTCGCCGGAAACAAAGAGCGGCGTTCGCCCCGTCTTAAAATGACCAGCCCGCATTTCCTGCGTCTTGAAATTATAGATGATACGTTCGCCTTGCCAGCGCACACCTTTGCTTTGGATGGTGACATTTCCCTGCGCCGAAACCTCGCCCGTTTCCTGGTTGGCGTCGACATTATCAGCGGTCAGAACCGCGTTGCTGTAGGAAATTGAAACGCCGTTCGTGCCCACAAAAAGCCCCGTGGCCGGGTCGTAGTCAAAGGAACCGTTGGGAGAATCTATTTCCCACGCCGCCGGTTCCGCCGAGCGCGCAACGGTGACTCCGAAAAAAAGAAGAAAAGTGAGGCAAAGCGTGCGGAATAATTTCATCAAGGGCGCACAGCTAAACAAATTGCGGAAATAGTTCCAAGCGGCGATTTGGGTAAAGCGAATTTTTCCATTCGGCAAAAGTGATCCAAGGAGTTTTCAATTTTAATTTAAAAATTCCACCTCGCCAAACCCGAGGTTTTGAAAAAGGCCTTTCAATTGCAGCTTGGCGCGTTCGTCGGCTTCTTTCAAAATGCCGTTGGAACGAGCGGCGCGGCGCAAATCATCCACCGCCTGACGCCGCGCATTTTGTTCCAGGTCGCGGTCAAAGCTACGCATGAAACCTGTTTTGCGTTCCAGCACCTGCGTTTTTTTGTCGTCGAGATAAGCGTCGGTGATTTGCGCGGGTGGCAATTTGATGGAGATTTTTTTTTCTGAAACGTGGAGGTCATTCGTCCCCATTTTTTGCAAATCGATCCCGGCCTTGACGACGCCATGGGCGATCAGCATCAGCCGGTTCTGCCCGGCGAAGAATTGTGAGAGCGTGCTTTCCGGGGGCACTTCGAGAATGACCAGTTTTTCAAAAATATATTTAACGGTTGTCAATTCAGAAATGGTTTGCACCTGTTTGAGCAGGGCGGTGGTGTTTTGAATTTGCGGAGGCGGCGGGGGGCGGCGCAAAAACTTCTGGGTAAGAATTCCGAACACGAGTCCGAAGCCAAAGATGAAAGCGATGCCGAAAAATAAAAGAAATGCTCGCTTCCACATGCCACAGGTATCGCGCAATTCCTCGTGGGCGCAAAGAACTTTTTGGCGGAGGACGATAATTTTTAAAAGATAGCAGCGCGCATACTTGATTGCCGGAGGGCGCGGCGTTCACTACGTTTCGGCATGAGTATGATGACACAATTTCCCGAGTATCGCCCGAGACGGTTGCGGAGTTCTCCGGCGCTGCGGCGATTGGTGCAGGAAACGCGGTTGAGCGCCGAGCAATTGGTGCTGCCGCTTTTTGCGCGCCCGGGAAAAAAACTGCGCCATCCCATTTCGTCCATGCCGGGTGTGTTCCAGTTGTCGCCCGACGAATTGCTGCGCGACGCGGAAAAGGCTTTTGCGCTGGGAGTGCCAGCGGTTCTGTTGTTTGGAATTCCCGACGCCAAAGACGAGAAAGCTTCGGGTGCTTACGCCGCGAACGGAATTGTGCAAAAGGCGGTGCGCCTGTTGAAAAAAAATTTACCCGAGCTGTTGGTCATCACCGATGTCTGCCTGTGCGAATATATGAGCCACGGCCATTGCGGCATCGTGGAGAAATCGCGCGGCCGGATTTTGAATGATCCAAGCTTGAAACTTCTGGCACGCACCGCTGTCAGTCACGCGGAGGCGGGAGCGGACATTGTTGCGCCGAGCGACATGATGGATGGCCGGGTGAGGGCGATCCGGCAGGCGTTGGATGCAAATGGGTTTTTAGAGACGGCGATTCTTTCTTACGCGGCGAAATTCGCGTCTGCTTATTACGGTCCTTTTCGCGAAGCGGCAGAGTCAGCGCCGCAATTTGGCGACCGGCGCAGTTACCAAATGAACCCGGCCAATGCGGACGAGGCGCTGCGTGAAGTGGCTTTGGACATTGAGGAAGGTGCGGACATGATCATGGTGAAACCAGCGCTGGCTTACCTCGATATTTTACATCGCATGAAAACTGAATTCGGTTATCCCACGGCGGCGTATTCTGTGAGCGGGGAATATTCCATGATCAAAGGGGCGGCGGCGAAAGGTTGGATCGACGAACGCGCCGTCACGATGGAGAGTTTATTGGCGATGCGCCGGGCCGGTGCGGATATTTTGATCACTTACGCAGCAGCGAATGTGGCCCGTTGGCTCAAGGAATAATCAGGAGGGCGGGCTGATCTTTTTTGCCTGCATGGCGAAATAAACAATCACGCAAACAATAATTACTCCGACGACAATTGCGCCGATGATGAATATCTTGGTGCCTTTGTTGCTTTTTTTCCCAAAGGGCGAAGCGCCTCCAAAGTGGACGGGACGCGTGGCGGTATCCTGGGATCCCAGTTTCACGCCTTGCGGAATAAACATGGTGTGATCTGGAAGCCTCTTTCCAGAAACAGCTTTGGTTTCCTCGCCTTCCAAACGCATTTCAATCTGACCGAGGCGCAGAATCTGGCCGGGCTTCAAGACACCTTCACCCGTAATTTGCTGGCCGTTGATGAAGGTGCCGTTGGTGGAATTCAAATCTTTGACCACAATTTCCGTGCCACGTAAATTGATCTCGCAATGATGGCTGGAAATCGAGCCTTCCGCGATGGGAAACGAATTGTCATCCACCCGCCCGATAGTGGTTTTATCCACCTTCAATTCGTAGGCGCGCCCGGTTAAACCTTCACTGAGTAGGACAAGTCTCGGCATAAATGATTAGAGCGGAATTATGTGCAGGAACATTTTCAAGTCAAAGGTTTTCCCGGAAGAATTTTAAAACCACGGAATACGAACGAACAGAAATCTTTCTGAGCAAAACGCATCACGCGATTGAAAGTTCGGGCGGCATTTTCAGGAACCATCTCCGTTTCGTGTTTATTCGTGTCCACTGGTGGTGAATTTCCTTGATTATTTTTCCTCAATCAGCTTGCGAAAATCCGCGAACAATTCAGTCGAATCGTGCGGGCCGGGGGACGCTTCGGGATGATATTGCACGCAATAGATTGGTTTAGTTTTGTGGCGCAAGCCCTCGACGGTTTGATCATTCAGATTAATTCGCGTGACGGCAACTTCGGACGGCAGCGATTTGGCATCGACGGCAAACCCATGATTCTGCGACGTGATTTCAACTTTGCCCGTTTCCAAATCTTTGACCGGTTGATTGCCACCGCGATGGCCGAATTTTAATTTGAAAGTTTTTCCTCCGAACGCTTGTCCGAGAATCTGGTGACCAAGACAAATTCCGAAAATGGGAATGCCACTGTTGATTAAATCTTTGGTTGATTGCACGGCATAACCGAGCGCGGACGGATCGCCGGGGCCGTTTGAAAGAAAAATTCCCGCCGGTTTATATTTCAACGCCTCCGCAGCAGGCGTGGTCGCGGGAACCACCTGCACTTTGAAACCTTGCTGACGCAGACGCCGCAGGATGTTGTATTTCATCCCGAAATCATAGGCGACTATGGGAATATCGGCGGCGGGCATTTTATCGCGAACATTTCGCGAATCCAGCGCCGCATTGCCGCGAATTAAATTAAAACTCGCACTCTGCTCATCTTTTTCGTCCCAGAGAAACGGTTCTTTGTGCGTGACTTCCTTCACGTAATCGACGCCGACCAGGCCCGGCCAATTCTTCGCGCGCAACACCGCTTCTTCATCGGAAATTTTTTCGGTGGAAATAAAACCATTCATCGCTCCGCCGACCCGAAGTTTTTTCGTCAAAGCGCGCGTGTCGATTCCTTGAATTCCCGGAATACCGTTTTTCTCCAGGTATTCCGCGAGCGAAAAATCCGCGCGCCAATTGCTCACCACTGGCGAAAGTTCGCGAATCACAAACCCGGCCACGTGCGGTCGCCACGATTCAACGTCTTGACTGTTCACGCCGTAATTTCCGATGAGCGGATAAGTCATCGTCACGATCTGGCCTTTGTAAGAAGGGTCAGTGAGAATCTCCTGATAACCAGTCATCGAAGTATTAAAACAAACTTCGCCGCACGCGCTACCGACCGCGCCAAAACCTTGCCCGCGAAACACTGAACCATCTTCAAAAGCTAAAATTGCGTTCATCAATTGTTTGTAGCGGCGCGCTTGTGACCGCCGAAAATAAACTCGCGCGATGCTACGACGGCGGGAAACTCGGTCAAGCGCGAACGAAAAACAAGTGGCAGTTTTTGGTAGGAGACGACGTGAGGAGTCTCTGATTTTTCGGGAAATAAGTGAGACTCCTCACGTCGTCTCCTACGGTTTCTTCAACCGATAAAACTGCGCACTGGCGGAACGTGAACCCAACTTATTCAGCGGGGAATTACTCGAAAAACAGTTCCGCCTCCATCGGAACCCCCGCGATAAGTTGTTCCGTAAAAATTTCCGTCAGTTCCCAGAATCAATCCAGCTTGGGGATATGCACCATTCACCACATTAAAAGAGATCAAAGCTTCTAAAGATCCATCAGCAGTTACTTTAAATACCGTCCCGCTACCATAATCCCCATTGACGCGTGTAGTTCCAAAAAAATTGCCTGGAGTGGTTTCGATCAAACTCGATGGCTCGCCGTTAATAAATCCGAGCAACGCAAGGATTCCATTGGTGCTGACTTTGAAGGCTCCGAAATATTGGCTGGTGCCATAAAACCATCCGTCATTTGCGAGTAATAGTTTTCCTCTGGGGTACGCGCCGTTCACATTGTCAAAAGAAGCCAAGGTAGTTAAGGAGCCTTGCTCGGTAATCTTGAAAACCGTTCCTAATCCATATTGTCCGCCTTGTTCTGTCGTTCCATAGAAGCAACCATCTTTTCCTTCTACTAATCCGCTCGAAGGATAAGAGCCATTTGTCTCGTTAAATGAGACAAGCGTCTCTAACAAGCCGTTCTTTTTCATCCTGAAAACAGTTCCGAAATTAAAATCGCCGCCATTATGAGCTGTGCCATAGAACTCCCCTTTTTTACCTTCCGCCAAAACCCCTTTTTCCCAATTACCTCCACGAAGAGAATAAAATGATGCAAGGGTCGTGAAATGTCCTTTGGGAGTAATTTTAAAAATAGTTCCGTTATGATATTTGCCACCCCAAGCGGTCGTTCCATAAATATTACCATCTTTTCCCACCAGAAGTTCGCCGTTTGGCTCTTCACCGTTTGAACCATTGAACACAACCAAAGTGGTCAGAGTTCCATTTGTGCTTATTTTAAAAACTGTTCCGTAAAGGATATGACCCGGGTAATCAACATGAGTGCCTCCTTGATCGGTCGTACCGTAAAAACAGCCATCACTTCCCTGCACTAAACTACCTTTTGGAGAATTGCCCTCTCGCATGTGAAAAGAATAGAGAGACTCCACAATCTGCCCCCTCGCCAGAGGCGCGAGCGCGAGGGTCAAACTCATTAAAATTATTTTGGAAATGTTCATCGGATGTTCCTTCGGACTTTTTATTCACGCGAGTCTAGCCGTTTTTACCAAAAATCCAAGGAGAAGGTTTGCTTCTCCTTGGATTGCGTGAACCCAATTTATTTTCTTTTATCCGCCAAACGTGATGCTTGCGATATCGCTGTCGAGGTCGATCTCCGCGTCGTCGATCACCCCGCGCGCCATGTATTCGCGCACTTCGGGCGCGATGGCCAAGGCAACCGCCGCGGTATCCACGTTGGGCGGAAGGCTATGAACGCAAAAAAGCGTGGCGGAGTTCGCCACGCTTCACATTTTGAAGATTCAATTTCTTACGACTTTTTCAGCTTTTCCAGTTCGGCGATGAAGGCTTTAGGGCCGCCTTTCATGTATCCCATTTCGCCAACTTTTTTACCGTCACCGTCAAGAACAATGATAGTTGGATAGCCTTTAACGCCATATTTGGACTGCAAGGCATGGTTCGCGGTTTTCACGGCGGCAGATTGCGCTTTCTTTCTAGGAAAATCCACTTCCACCGGCACAATATTTTTCTTGGCGTATTCGGCAAATTCCGGAGTGTTGAACACTTCCTTGTTGAGTTTGATGCACCAGCCGCACCAGTCCGAACCGGTGAAGTCGAGCATGACGAGTTTTTTTCCCGTCTTCGCCTGGGCTTGCGCCTTTGGCAAATCGGTCATCCATGCGAGGTCCGCCTTGAGTTGGAAGACGGTGAAACAGGTTAATAAACAGAGCGCGAGTTTTTTCATAATTTGATGAGTTGAATTTTCCCTTTGTAGTTAGACGCCGATTAATTGGTCTTGTTCACGGAAAATTACGTGTCCGCCCACAATCGTCAAGACCGCTTTACCGCGCATCGCCCATCCGTGGAAAGGACTGTTCTTGGATTTACTCGCGGATTCAGCCCGATCGTGAAGCCATTCCCGCTCAAGGTCAAAAACCGTGATGTCGGCATCGGCTCCGATTTTCAAATTGCCTTTGGGCAAGTTGAGCAAGCGCGCTGGGCCGACGGTGAATTTGGCAATCAAATCGGGCAACGGCATTTTGTGGGCGTGATGCAGTTGCATAAGGGAAAGAGAAAGCTCCGTCTCAAAACCGGTGATGCCGAAGGGCGCATAATCAAATTCAACTTCTTTTTCGTAATCGCAATGAGGCGCGTGGTCGCTGCACAAAATTTCCAACGTGCCATCAAGCAAACCTTCGATCACAGCGTCGCGGTCGCGAGCCGAACGCAAGGGCGGATTCATTTTGAAGTTGGTGTCGTAGGAAGGCCAGAAGGGCGGGTCGAAGGTCGAAGGTCGAGGGTCGAGTGCCAGCAGGGATTTGCCGTCGTTGCTCCAGAATTTTTCGCTGCCGGCGACTGCTGCATCGGTCAAAATAAAATGGTGCGGACAGGCTTCGCCGGAAATTGGCACGCCGCGTTTTTTGGCGTCGCGTAGAAGTTGCACGCTTCCCGCAGCACTCAAATGTTGGCAATGAATTCTTGCGCCGGTCAGTTCGGCCAGAAGAATGTTTCGCGCAACAATCATCTCCTCGCCCGCCGAAGGCCAGCCGCGCAACCCAAGATGCGCGCTCCAATAGCCTTCATGCATCACGCCATCGGTCACGAGTGAATAATCCTGGCAATGATCCATCAGCGGCAGGTCAAACATTTTGGAGTATTCACAGGCGCGTCGCATCAGGTCGTTGTTTTGAATGCAATGGCCGTCGTCGGTGATCGCGACGACCCCCGCTTTTTTGAGCGAACCGATGGGCGCCAGTTCTTCACCTGCAATATTTTTCGTGATCGCGCCGGCGACGAAAAGATTTACGCAAGATTCGCGCGCCGCTTTTTCGTGAATCAATGCGACGGTTCCGCCGTTGTCGATGGCGGGCGAGGTGTTTGGCATGCAGACGACTGAGGTAAATCCACCGCGCGCGGCGGCTGCTGTGCCGGTCGCGATGGTTTCTTTGGCGGATTGTCCCGGTTCACGAAGATGCGCGTGAAGATCAATTAAACCGGGACAAACAATTAAATTTTTTGCGTCGAAGATTTCGCAATCATCGGGAGCTTTGGCCTGCAGGTTTTTGCCAATCGCGGAAATTTTTCCATCCATGACCAGCAGATCCGCGACGGAATCAAATTGGAGGGCGGGATCAATGACACGTCCGCCGGAGAGGAGCAACGAACTCATGCGGCGGAGAATAGCGAGGCGAATTGACAACGCAAGAGTGCTCGTTAGTATTTGGCGTGCTGTCTGCGGGTGTAGTTCAATGGTAGAACTCGAGTTTTCCAAACTCGCCACGAGGGTTCGATTCCCTCCACCCGCTCCACATTTCCCAACTTTTTTCCCGAGGACGTTTCTTTTGCGAAAGTGCTCAAATCAGCCTGCTTGTCGTGCGCGAAAAAATCCCGCGTAAGTTCCATTTTGCGACAGCAGTGTTTCGTGCGATCCGCTTTCAACAATTCTGCCGTCTTTCAAAACAATAATTTGGTTGGCATTTTTAATCGTCGAAAGCCGATGGGCGATGATGAAGGTCGTGCGATTTTTCTTCAGCCGTTCCAAGGCTTGCATCAACAAACTTTCGGTGTGGGCGTCGAGCGCGCTGGTCGGTTCATCAAGAATCAGAATGGGCGCGTTTTTCAGGAGGGCGCGGGCGATGGATAAACGTTGTCTCTGGCCGACCGACAAACTGGCGCCGCGCTCGCCTACGATGGTTTGATAACCTTGCGGAAGTTTCTCAATAAATTCCTGCGCATTGGCATCGCGAGCCGCTGTTTCTATTTCAGCGAGTGACGCGTTGGGTCGCGCGTAGGCGATGTTCTCGGCGATGGACAGCGGAAAAAGAAATGGCTCTTGCAGAACAAGCGCGATCTGGTCGCGCACCGTTTTGAATTGGACATCGCGGAGATCATGGCCATCAATTACGACCCGGCCACTTTGCGGATCGTAAAAGCGTGGAACCAAACTGACCAAAGTGCTTTTGCCCGCGCCTGTTGCTCCGACCAGCGCGACTGTTTGTCCGGGCAATACTTCAAAAGAAATTTCGTGCAAAACGGGTTGGTCTTTTCGATAGGCGAAGGTGACATTTTCAAAACGGATGTGGCCCCTTGCTGCGGGCAAAACGATGGCGTTGGTTTTGTTTTGGACATCTGGCTCGGTTTCCATCACTTCCAACACCCGGCGCGCGCTACCGGCCGCGCCTTGAATTGTGAAGGAGGTGTACATAATGGATTCCAGCGGCGCGTAGAGCGATCCGAGATACGAAAGAAACAAAAGAATTGCGCCGATGGAAAGCTCGCCAGCGAGAGCATGTTTGGCTCCGAGCCAAAGAATGGCGGCCGTGCCCACCGCAGTGGCGAGACCCATCAAAATTTTAAACTGCAATTGAACATTGGTTGCGGCCAGCGTCGCGGCGAGGGTGTCAACATTGACCTGGTGAAAACGTTCGTCATTCACTCGTTCATGGGTAAACGCCTGCACCACGGGAAGCGCGGAAAAAGTTTGTTCAACAATATCGTAAATTTGCGCTTCGACTTCCTGTTGAGCGTAACTTCGCTCTAGCATCGGCTTCGCATAAAAACGAAAAACAAGCACCATGTAAGGCACCACCGCCAAGGCCAGCAAAGTGAGTTGGAAATCGAAGCGCCACAAGATGCTGAACATGATGCCAAGACTGATTACTGCAGAAAGCAGCGGGAGTATCGCGTCCTTCACAATCACGGAAATGCAACTGCAGTCTGACGTCACGCGGCGAATATTATCCCCCACCGATTTGCTGTTGTGAAAGGCCAGCGAAAGTTGCTGCAGCTTGGCGAACAAATCGGACGCCAAAGTATAAACCAAGCGTTGGCCGAAGCTGATATTTGCATAGTTGGTGGCCAAACCCAGCGCCCAACTCAGCAGAAAAATTACGACTGTCGCGGAAACACTCCAGCCAATCAGGGCGGTCTGATTATGATCGCCCGGCAACGATGCCACGACGCGCGAAATCCAGGATGGCATAATTTTAGTCTGCAAAACGTAATCGACCAAAAAGACCATCGGCCACGGCTTCAACACGTCTAAACCGCTTTTCAAAATCATGACGGTCAGCACTGCAAACATCTGGGGCCAATGCCGAAGCGAATAACCCGTCACCCACCGGCAGAGGCGGGGGAAGCTCAAATCGGGAGGAGGGTTTTTGATCACGACGGTGCTCCTCCGGTGGCTGCATTTTCATTCGTGACAAATTGAACGTTGTGAAAGTGCGCGTAAAGTTTTCCGTGCGCCATCAGTTCGTCGTGAGTGCCGGATTCTGCAATTTTTCCATCCTGCAAAACGACGATCCGATTGGCCCTTCTCACTGTGGAAAGTCGATGCGCGATGATGAAGGTCGAACGCCCCGCCATCAAACGTTCGAGCGCTTCGAGGATCAAACCTTCTGTCTCCACATCGAGCGCGCTGGTGGGTTCGTCGAGAATCAAAACCGGCGCGTTTTTCAAGAGAGCGCGGGCGATGGATAATCGTTGCCGCTCGCCGCCGGACAAAGTTGCTCCGCGTTCGCCGAGGTGAGTGTCGTAACCCTGCGGAAGTTTCACAATAAACTCGTGCGCGTTGGCAGTGCGCGCGGCGGCTTCGATTTCATGACGTGACGCCGATGGCCGGCCGTAAGAAATATTTTCAGCGATCGAAAACGGAAATAAAAATGGTTCCTGCAAAACGAGGGCCACTTGATCCCGCAAATTTTGGACTTTCAAATCGCGAATATCTTGGCCGTCGAGCAGGATGCGTCCCGCCGAAGGATCGTAAAAACGCGGCACCAGATTTACGAGGGTGGTTTTGCCCGCGCCCGTTGCGCCGACGATTGCGAGAATTTCCCCCGGGCGAACTTCGAGTGAAACGCCATTGAGAACGGGATTTCCAGTTTCGTAGGCAAAAACCACATTTTCGAATTTGACATGCCCGCGCGCCGCGATGGAAATGGCGTTGGGTTTTTCTGCCACCTCCGATTCCACGTCGAGAATTTCCCGGATGCGCGTGACGTTGGGATGGAACTTTTGCGCCTCCGTATAAATTTCCGCAAAAACTTTCACCTGGCTTTGCAGCGAATTTAAATAAACGAGAAAAACCAGCAAACTGCCCAACGTCAGTTTCCCGGCGACAACCTGATTGGCACCCGCCCATAAAATAAAGGCGGTGCCGATGGCTGCGATCAAACCGGAACTCAAACTGTTGACGCTCTCGATCACCGCGCTGCGTTGTTGGGCGCGAATGGCTGCGTCGGCAAATTGCTGGAAGCGCATGTGCTCGCGGTCTTCTTGCGCAAAGGCTTGCACCACCGGGATGCCGGTCAGGGTTTGCTGAATGTGGGATTGAATGCGATTTTCGATCTCGCGTCTGACTTGGGCGACCGCGCGCAGACGTTTTCCCAAGAGCAACGAGCCAAATGTCATTAGCGGAGCAATGGCCAATGTCAGCCACGTCAAAAGCACGTTTAATTGCGCCATTAAAAAAATCATCACGCCCAACATGACCAGCGCGTGTGCCGGCGCAAAAAATACTTTCGCCAAAACCCTGTAAACAACCCAACTGTCCACCGTGACCCGCCCCATCGAATCTCCCACGGCGTTACGCACATGATATAAAAGGGAACGACGTTGCAGGCGCGCGAATATATCCTCCGAAAGCGCATAAACTGTTTTTCTGCCCGCGAGAGTCCACGACCACGCGAGCGCCGCATCGAAAATGCTGTTTAACGCAAAAAACACCACTCCGCCCAATGCCACCAGTGTCAGCAAACGCGACGCATCGGATTGAAAGGAAAACGTTCTGAAAATATTCTCGAGGAATGGGGGCAGTGCCTTTCCTCCCAGCACGTTGTCCACTAATACTTTCATGGGCCACGGTTGGAGCGCCGCCAGCGCCGACGCAGCGAGAGTCAGGATAAAAATCAGCGCGAAGGAACGCCAATAAGGCCGGGCGTATCGTAAAATAAGTCGGGAATAGTTTTGCATTGGCGCGCGCGCCACACTTAAACAGGCGGCGGCAATTCGGCAAGCGCGCGATAAAGTAACCCCCCTTGGCTGCACCCAAAAGCCCGGAAGAGGGCGAGTGGTTAAACTGTGTCATCACGAACTTTTCAAAACTTTAAATCAGGACATTGACACGCTTGCGATTCTTGATTTAGTCTCCAGCCACATTTAACTCACTCATAACATGTTGATTCGAATTAGCTTAATTATCGCGATTGTTGCCGGACTTGCCGCAGCCGGGCTTGGCTTCGTGAAAGTGAAGGAAAAAATCACCGCCACCATGG
>JBDSYB010000257.1:0-5184 GCA_039925885.1 Verrucomicrobiota bacterium | reverse complement strand
TCAGCCGCTTCTGGTTTCGCTTCTTTTTTAGGAGCAGCTTTTTTCGATTTAGTTTCTTCAGCCATAGTTCAAAAAATTAGTGAATACCAGTTTTGGCGTTCGGATTACGTTGCACGCCAACAGTCTTACGCGGACCTTTGCGCGTGCGCGCATTGGTCGAGGTGCGTTGGCCGCGAACGGGCAAACCGCGCAAATGACGAACGCCGCGATAGCACTTGATGCCTTGCAACCGCTTTAAATTCATACCGAGTTCACGGCGCAGGTCACCTTCGATGACATATTTGCCTTCCTGAATCGCGTGAACGATTTGGGATAGTTGTGATTCATCCAAATCCTTGGCGCGAATGCTCGGATCGATTTTCGCGTTTTCCAAAATGATTTTCGCGTTCGAAGGACCGATGCCGTAAACATAGCGCAACGCGATATCGATCCGCTTGCCGCCGGGAATTTCTACTCCAATAATGCGTGCCATAAATTCTTAACCTTGTCGTTGTTTGTGACGGGCATTCGAGCAAATCACTCGAATGATGCCCTTGCGTTTAACCACTTTGCAATTTTCGCAAAGTTTTTTCACTGATGCGCGAACTTTCATATTCGTTTCTTAAATTATTTTTCCGCTAAAATTATCCGGCCTTTCGACAAATCGTAAGGCGACATTTCCAAATAAACTTTATCCCCGGACGCAAACGGAACGGCCTGCGTTCTCGCTCTTTTTGAGACATGCGCCATGACCCGATGCCCGTTCGACAAAACAACCCAAAACAAATTGTTCCGGAGCGCCTCGATTACTGTGCCTTCAACTTTAATGGCGTCTGTTCGCGACACGTTAAAATTTCCGGTCCCGCCTCGGTAATCAAAACCGTGTGCTCAAAATGGGCGGACAATGAACCATCTTTGGTAACAACTGTCCAGCCGTCTTTTAATATCTGCACTTCGGATCGTCCTGCATTGACCATTGGTTCAATTGCCAGCGTCATACCGGGCTTCAATTTCGGCGACGACTTTTTTTCCACAAAATTCGGGATCTGCGGATCTTCGTGCATCGAGCGACCGACCCCGTGTCCGACAAATTCCCGAACCACGCTATAGCCATTTTCTTCGACGTAGTTCTGAATCGCGCGCGAAATATCTACCACCCGATTTCCCAGCACCGCTTGGCCAATTCCTTCATAAAGCGCTCGCTCGGTCACATCCATCAGACGTTGCGCGACCACTCCGCAACCGCCGACCGCCACCGTCTTGGCCGTGTCGCCAATAAAACCGTTGTAAACCACACCGCAATCCAAGCTGATAATGTCGCCAAATTCCGCCCGCCGATTTCCCGCCAAACCATGCACGACCTGTTCGTTCACCGAAATGCAAAGGTGACACGGAAATTTCCGGTAACCCAAAAATGCGCTCTTCGCTCCGTAACTTTTTATCCGTTCCGCCGCAAAATTATCAATGTCGCGCGTTGTCACCCCGGGCTGAATATAGGAGCTTACTTCTTCCAAAACCGCGCTCGCTACCGCGCCCGATCGCCGCATCGCTTCCGCATCCCGTTCATTTTTCAGCAAAATCATCTGAATCTTTGATCCAAATCTTTTCCCTGCGCCTAATCGTAATCATCGCGATTAAGAATAAGACCAGGATTCAGACGGAGATCAGAAACGACCTTTGATTCTGCCCTTTTTCAGAAACCCGTCATAATGGCGCATCAACAAATGCGACTCCATCTGGCGCATGGTGTCGAGCATCACGCCGACCATGATCAACATGCTCGTGCCGCCGAAAAATTGGGAAACAATCGGATTAATTCCCATCGCGTTGCCGAGGATGATGGGAATCACCGCGATCACCGTCAGAAAAATCGCGCCGGCCAATGTGATCCGACTCATGGTGCGATGGAGAAAATCGCTTGTGGCTTGGCCGGGACGAACACCTGGAATGTAACCGCCGGACTTTTTCATGTCGTCGGCGATTTGTAGTTCGTTAAATTGGGTTGCGACCCAAAAGTAGGAGAAAAATAGAATCATCAATGCATATAAAACAATGTAGAGCAGCGAGCCAGTTTGAAGCTGCAGCGCAATATCGTTAAAAAACTTGATTTTCATGCTTAGGCCGAGGAAAGAGAAAATTTTCTCAGGAAACATCAAAATTGCTGACGCAAAAATAACCGGCATGACCCCCGCGTAATTGACGCGTAGTGGCATGAAGGAACTTCCACCCGAATAAACTTTTCGTCCCACGGCGCGTTGGGCGTATTGCACGGGAATCTTTCGTTGCGCCTGGGTGACCGCGATCACTCCGGCAATCACGGCCAGCAGCAACAAAACTAGAGCGATGGCGTGTCCCCAGTTATACTTGGCTTCAATGCCCGGTCCCGGGAAAAACATTTCGTAAAGCCCCTGCCCCGCTTTCGGTAAACGCGCTAGAATGCCTATTGTAATGACCAGGGAAATTCCGTTTCCAATCCCACGATCCGTGATCTGTTCGCCCAACCACATGAGCAACATTGTGCCAGTGGTTAGAATGAACATTGTCTGAATACGATAATACCAAAGATTATCGTAAAGAACCAAATGGCCTTGAAATCCTTTGAACACGCGCTCTGCATTTTCCCATCCCAACGCCATAACGAAACCCTGACCAAGGCAGAGCAACACCGTCAGATAACGTCCGTACTGAACGATTTTTGTGCGACCACCCTCTTCCCGGGCGAGTTTACTCAACTGTGGAATTACCGCCGTCAACAACTGAATAATAATCGTCGCGCTGATGTATGGCATGATGCCCAGGGCGCCGACCGCACAATTTTCAAAACCACCACCTGTGAACAGGCTATACATGCCCATCAGAGAGTTGCCGCCCGCGGCCCCAGCGGTTTCAAAATAGGCTTTGAGAGCCGCATTATTTAATCCGGGAGTGGGAATCAACGCTGCCAGACGACAAATCGCCAAAACGATGAGCGTGAAAAAAATCCGCGACTTCAACTCGGGGATTTTAAAGCAATTGCCGAGTGTGTTGGTGATGGCGGTGAACATGCGAAAAGCAGACTAACCTTGTTTCCCTTCAAATCTTTTCCCCTGCACCGGCTTGGCGATGACTTCGCAAGTGCCGCCGAGCTTTTCAATTTTCGCTTTGGCAGAAGCACTGAAAGCGTGCGCGGTGATCTTCAACTTTTTGGTAAGTTCGCCGGTTCCAAGAATTTTAATCCGCTTCAAAGTGCCGTTCGCCAAGCCCACGTTGCGCAACGCCAATTCATCCACCGTCGCGCCATCGTCAAATTGATTGAGCGATTCCAGATTCACCGGAACATATTCGATTGTATGGCGCGCATTATTAAATCCACGTTTCGGGATGCGACGAATCAAAGGCATCTGACCGCCTTCAAAGCCGATACGAATCGAACTGCCGGAACGCGCGGTCTGGCCTTTGCCACCGCGACCCGCTGTTTTTCCGCGACCGCTGGATTCACCCTGCCCCAATCGCTTGCGGCGATGTTTGGATCCGGGCCGAGGTTTTAAATCATGTAAACGCATAAAATTAAGCTGTGGCTACGACGGGTTGAACTTCAGCGGGTTTCTCAACCTTCTTTTTAATTTCGAGGCCGCGACCACGATAAATATCTTCGCGCAAACGAAGCTGACGCAAAGCACCGAGCGTTGCCTTGACGACATTCGCCGCATTGTCAGAACCGAGCGACTTGCTCAAAATATCTTTGATGCCGACGGATTCGAGAACCGAGCGGACGGTTTTGCCCGCAATAATTCCTGTTCCGGGAGATGCCGGGCGGAGCAGAACTTTTGCCCCGCAAAACGTGTAATAAATTTCGTGAGGAATGGTCGTGTCTTTCAAAGAAACTTTGACCATTTGTGATTTGGCAACTTCGCCGCCTTTACGAATTGCATCGGCAACTTCGGCGCCTTTGCCGAGACCGATTCCAACGCGGCCTTTTTTATCGCCGGTGACAATCAATGCACTGAAACTAAAACGGCGTCCGCCCTTCACAACTTTGGAAGAACGATTGATGAAAACCACTTTCTCGACGAGGTCGCCGCTTTGAGCTTGTGGCCCGTCATTGCGACGACGCGGTCCGCGATTTTGTCCGCCACGTCCACCACCACCGCCGCCAAAACGATTGCCGCCACCACCACCGCCACCGGGTCCGCCGGGACCACCTGCGGGAGGAGCACTGCCTTCACCACCAAAACTTTTATTTACTTCAGCCACAATTTTTTCTCCTGGTTAATTAAAATTGCAAACCGGCTTCACGCGCCGCGTCTGCCAAAGCTTTTACTTTTCCGTGATAACGAGCGCCGGAGCGGTCGAATACCACTGACTTGATTCCCTTTTCCTTCGCGGCTTCCGCAGCGAGTTTTCCAATGCGCGTCGCCGTCACGACATTCGCGCCAATTTTTTCCGCCTTGCCAACCGCTTTGCTTCGCGTCGAAGTAGAAACAACTGTCTTGCTCGCGACATCATCCACGAATTGCACGTAAATATTTTGGTTGGTAAAACGAACACTCATGCGCGGACGTTCCGCCGTGCCGGTGACTTTTTTACGGATGCGCCAGTGACGAAGTTGCGCCAACCTCTGCTTAACTTGAGTTCTCATTTTTTTGCGTCACGGATTTCGCCGTGACTTAATTGTTACTGAACAGTCTTGCCTTCCTTGCGGACGATTTTCTCGTCGGAGTATTTCACACCTTTGCCTTTGTATGGCTCAGGCGGATAGTAGCTGCGAATTTCGGCGGCAACTTGTCCAACAACCTGTTTGCTCGGCCCTTCAATCGTAACTTTTGTGTTTTCTTCGACAGTGACTTTAATCTGGTCAGGAATCGGATAATTAATCGGGTGCGAATAACCGAGCGTCAGGTTCACGACTTTTCCCACAACCGCCGCCTTAAAACCGACGCCGTTGATCTCAAGCTTTTTGCTGAAACCTTCGCTCACACCAAGAACCATGTTGTTAAGCAACGCGCGACCCAAACCGTGCATTGCTTTCGCTTCCGCATCTTCGCCATCGCGACTCACGGTAATTTTATCACCTTCAACTTTGAGGCTGGTGCGGCGCGGCAATTCCATGTCCAATTTGCCTTTCGGACCTTGCACAGAAACTTTTTTGCCGGAGACGTTCACCTTCACTGCGGAAGGAACGACAATCGGCGATTTTCCAATTCGTGACATAAATTCTTTAAATCT
>JBDSYB010000256.1:0-18198 GCA_039925885.1 Verrucomicrobiota bacterium | reverse complement strand
TTGGAACTCGATAATGGAAACTATTGGCTCACCAAAACAACCTTTCGGTTCGTCCTGTCGATCACGTATCGCTTTCCGGAGGGCGGGATCGGCAGCCGTTTTCCCTGGAGCGCCATAAACTCAGACAACTCTTCGACTTTTTCAGGAAGCTTTCCTTTTGCCATGGTCACGGACTGCAAAGCGCGATCCAGTTCGGGCAAAGTTGCCTCTGTTTCGGAGGAGGATTTTTTCCCACAAGCGGCAAGCGAAAAGCTGATGAGCGCGAACAAAAGAATATTTTTCCACATGTGCATCATTTGTTTAGCGATGGTCCCGTGCCCAAAGCGCGCCGTCGTTCTTGCGCGGTAGACTGTAGCCCACTTTGCTGTTTTTCATGATTTCGCCATGCCCATCGAAAAAGCCGAACGTTCCGCGCTTATTGTGCCGTGGAATGGAGCGCGCATCGCCGCTGACGAAACCGGCGGGGTCACTTGGATCACGGAAATAGGTGGCACCTCCTCCGTAATATTGAGCGAGGGCGGCATCATAACCGGTATCTGGCAGCCAAAGATCAGGATTTAAATTTTTGGTCGCAACAGTGACTGAGCCAGCATCTGCGAAAACAATACAACGGCTCGGACGGCTTACGGAGTTGTCTTTCACCCAATTTACGCTTGCTCCAGGAAGCGCGAGCACCCCCAGTTCTGGATAATTAATCCCGATTCCCAAGGCGTGATTGGTGCTGATGCCTCCACCGATGCTCCGGGCAGCGTTGGCCTGCAACGAAGGACAACTGAAAATTTTTGGATTCTTGGCGTAACCACTAACGCGGAGGCGGTCCTGCCAGAAGAAACCTCCGCCGTTCTGCACAACGTAGGTTTGCGGATCGTAATTGAAATCCGACGGCATAAACGGGCTTCCAGGCACAAAGTAAAGCGGCATGAGCAGTCCTTGGCTGTCGTCCATATACATGATCGAAGCCTTGGAGATTTGCCCCATGTTGTTGACGCAAGCGATCCCTTTGGCCTTTTCCTTCGACTTGGCTAGCGCTGGTAACAGCAGCTCGGCCAAAATGGCTATGATGGCGATGACCACCAACAGTTCGATCAAAGTGAACCCACGCGCAAGGCGTGGGGAAGAGTAATTTCTCCAATTGATCTGGCGCATAGACAAGTCGAAGGCGCGATTTTACGGCAGCTTCAGCATATAGAACCGCTGCGGCTCTCCCGAGGTAATGGGGAGCGAGACGCTGAAGTTGCCGTTGGCGTCAAAGGATCCGCTTTGCACCGGCGTCCAAGTAGCGGCCGGAGCTGCGATGTTAGTCGAGGTTACCACTGAGTAGGTGGCAAAAGGAGTCCCACCAGAACCGCTGAGAATGATATTCGATCCGGAGAAAACCGGCGCGTTAAATATCGGTCCGTTTGCACCTGCGATCCGCAGCTTACCGTCGGTGAGAAGCGTGCTGGTGTTCCATGTCGTACCGGGAGCCGGCGCGGCGGGATTGATAGTTGGAACGGTGCCGTTGAAACTGCCTGCGGTAAAGACATCAAGGACATCCGCACTGCTCAAGGCCTCTCCGCTAAGGATGAGTTTCAGAGTGCCGCCGGAAGTTAACTGGCCGGAGACAGCGAGTTTATCATAGGTCGCAACGCCGCCGGATTTATTGAGGTCCAGTTCAATTGTCCCGCCATTGACAAGGTTCCCGGTGATAGAAAGAGTGCCATTACCTTTTAAGGTCTGGCCGCTGCTGAGTGTCAGTTTTGCGTCGGATCGTGCGGACACGTCGATCCCGCCACCCACCAAGTCTATCACTGCTGAATTGGGAATTGCACCGGCACCCGAAAGCGCCAAAGTCCCGGCCTGAACGGTCGTGTTGCCGCTATAGCTGCAAAGCGCAGAGAGAGTAAACGTTGACCCGTCAATGGTCAGACCTGTCTTACGGCCGGCCACCGAATCCACTATGATTCCGCCGAAAGCGCCGGATCCGATCGTTAGGATGGAATCAGCCGTTGCGCTGCTGTTCGTGATGATCCTGGTCCCTGCAACATCGGATAGACCTGCAATTCGCTGATTGTAGCCCGCTAAATCCAACACGGACTTTGCGCTGGCTTGCCCCATATTTATGGTCGTGGTCGTAGGCAGGGCGTTGTGAGCGCCAATGCGCAGGGTACCGACCGCGATTGCAGTGCCTCCCCAATCATTGCCTGTCGAATTGAAGGTCCACGTTCCTGTGTCTGTCTTGTTTACTTGGATTCCGGGCAGAATCATCGTTCCGTTGATGGTCCCGAAACCGAGATTGCCGCGGAGAAAGAACACTCCGCTAAAGGTTGGGTCGGCCGAAACATTGCCATTGATCACAAATTGCGCAGTGTCGTCAGCATAGAAGCTGTTCACCCAGCTTCCGTCCAAAACGATAGGACCATTAACGACGGCGCTGCCGCCGCTGCCCGCAAGCGCGAGGCGTAGATCCCCTACTGGCGTGGTCCCGGACATGTGGATCGTGGTGCCGGAGCTGACGACGATCCCGGACGCGAGAGCCAATCGGGTTGCATCAGTGATGCCCGGGGCAGCTGGGGAAATAACAACATCGCTGGAAGTGACAGTTTGATTACCGGACAGCGTTAGAGTGCCTGAGAGCACGGCGATTGGGCCGCTGTAGGTGTTTGCTCCTCCTGAAAGGGTAACTCCCTTACCAAGGTTGGTAAGACCCCCACTGCTCGTGATGGCGTTGGAGATAACAATATTATCAGCACGATTGAAGACTAAACCACTGATATTCGTGATGGAGCCGGATCCCATCGAGCCGCGATCGTCTGCCGCACCTAATTGCAGCGTCCCCGCCTCAATCACGGTCGCTCCGGAGTAGATATTGTCGGTGTTCAGCACCAAAGTTCCGGCCCCCATTTTTTTGAGTCCAGTAGCGCCCGCAATCTTACCGCCCACAGTTGAGCGCAACGTATAATCAAAATCGGCCTGGACGGTGACCGAGCTAGGAGTCAAGGATTCCGTCAAGCTGACCACGGGTGCCGAGGCCCCACGGCTATCAAAAAGAACATGGTCTCCGCCAGCGTAAGCCACAGTCGTCGAATCAGCTGTGTTTACCCAATTTGCAGTAATCGAGTCCCAAAAAGCGCTGTTTACACCTGTCCAAGCAAGATTAAGAGCCGTCCGGACGGTCAAGGTGGCAGCACTGCTGGTAACAGAATTAACTGAATTAGAAACCACGACAATGTAGGAACCGGCATCGGAGAACTGAGCCGAAGCAATGGAGTAAGTAGAATTGGTGGCGTTCAATATGGGTGTTCCATCCTTCCGCCATTGGTATTTAATCGGCGTCGTGCCACCTGAGGCGATCACCTGGAAACTTGCGGGCTGACCGACAGCGACAACCTGATTTGTAGGCTGCGTAAGAATCTCCACCTGTCCTCCGACAGCAACATCTCCACTGAAAGTAACCAAGTCCAAGCGCAGGAAGGCAGTCGTACTGTAAGTGGAAGTGGGGGTGACGGGTACATATACGTCCGAGCCACCAACAGCGGTGCTCTCCCACTCGCTGACGATCCGCACAGCGAAATTCGGGTTCTGGCTGGCACCGGATACTCCGTTGAAGCTGATCGTAGCGATCGGCGAGTTCCACGTGTTTCCAACCGTCTGCGCGTTGATGACGACATCCTTATCTGTCCATGTTGAGCCGCCATCAATGCTGTACTGCACGCGATAATACTTATTGGCGCCGGCACTATTTGCCTGGTCCCAGCTCAGCGTGATGTTGTCGTAGCCCGCAGTGCTGAAGTTGAATTGCACGCCGCAGGTTTTGTTACCGGTTCCCTGTGGAGGGTAAGTTGCCGTGCGCCATCCCGTGTTATCGGTGGCGGTAGAAGTGTCGGAGGGACTACCCGGATTGTACGTGGTCACCACAGTTCCAACGATGGCGGCAGAGCCACTGCCGACTGAGGGAGACAGTGTTCCCGTAGCTGTGTTTGCATCGGCGGGATTGCTATTAAAGTTCCACTGAGTAATGAGGCTAGCTGCGGAAGCTCCCAGACACAGGCTGACAGTCGCTAAAATAGTGAGGATCGTTATTCGCTTCATAATGTGTTTTTGAATCTGCTGTTAATATTTCGAGTTTAGTCCCGGCATGCTTATGGACGCAGACGAGCATCGTCCGTGTAATTTACCGCAAGATTCATCGAGTTCCAATAAAGAATCGTTGTGTCATTGGTGTAGGACGTTTGCGCGTGGAGCGCGGGAGCGAGGATTGAAGTTGCGTCGGCAATTATAAACAGAATCTTTTCCATGGATTTAAGATGTTTGTTGGAGCGGAATGACTTTATTATCTTTGAAAATGAAAACAATGACGTGATCACGTCATGTTTTTGGGAGCGATAAATTGAGAGGCTTTGCACGTAGCTCTCAGCGCCAACACCGTTAAACGGTCCAATTTCTCACATGATGCGAATCAATTTTGACTTGGCGATAAGATGAGTGTTTCGGCCAAACCATTACATTTGATTTGGTTGGTGGAGATCGAACCTGCTGGCAGCACTGGATTTTTTGAAATTTGTCCGAAAGAAATGTGTCGCGGAATTGACCGCATGGATCTTTCAACGGCGTTGAAGCTGTTGATGAAAAAGAAAAATCCTCTGATGATTTTTCTCGAAGGACCTCCGGGGAAACCAATGCAAAATGCTCTGGCCCGAATTCATGAAATCCGCCCAGCGCTTCCAGTGTTTACGATCAGTCGGTGGCAAAACGTCTCGGAAATGCGGTCCTGGTTTACCGGATATTTCATGGAAATATCTCGAACAACACCGCCCAATCCTCCGAAGAGCGCAAGCGCCTACGGGCTTTCTGCACGGGAGTTGGACATCCTTCGCTTGATGGTCAAAGGCCTGATCAAGAAGGAAATCGCAGAGCAACTTTCCATCAGCCATCACACGGTGGATAATCATGAACGACATATTTTTACCAAGATGAATGTTCACACGAGAACTGCCGTGGTCGCCAAAGCGTTGATCGAAAAACTTTTTTGACCAAAGGCCGCACAAACGCTCTGCATTTGATGTCTAAAGCCGGACTTGATTTCAGAGTGAAAACCTCCTTTGCTTCAACCCAAGCGCGTGAGCAGTTACTCAGCATGATTATTGTTGGGAACATGCGCAACGCGGGTTAGCAACATGAAAACCAAAACAAATATCAATGATCGTTTCGTCATCATCATGGCCGGTGGAAAAGGAGAACGTTTCTGGCCGGTCAGCCGTGAGAAAACGCCCAAGCAACTCATCACGTTGCTCGGCGGCAAATCGTTTTTGCAGCAGGCGGTGGATCGCGTTTTGCCCCTCGTGCCGTTGAAGAATATTTTTATCATCACCAACGCGGTGCAGGCGGATGCGGTGCGCAAGCAGCTTCCTAAATTGCCGAAAGGAAATGTGATTGGAGAACCAGTTGGGCGTGACACTTGTGCGGCGGTTACGCTCGGCGCGGCAATTGTCGGGCAACGTTCCACGAACGCGGTGATGGCAGTGATGCCCGCAGATCACGTCATTCCTGAAGAAAAGAAATTTCAACAGGTTCTCAATGACTCATTTGATTTGGCGAGTCGCGGACAAGTCATCGTCACGATTGGAATCAAGCCGACGGAGCCTGCGACCGGCTACGGTTACATTCGCACCGGCAACGCATTGCCGCCGCCGAGTGGAGTCAAACCTTACAAAACAACTTTTTTCAAAGCGGAAAAATTTGTGGAGAAACCGCATTACGAACGCGCCGTCGAATACGTAAACAGTGGAGAATATCGTTGGAACGCGGGCATGTTTGTCTGGTCGTTCGTTACGATCACGCAGGGTTTGGAAAAGCATCAACCGGAAATGGCGGAGGCGTGTCAGCGTTGGTTCAAAGTCGCCGGAACGCCGAAGCTCGAAAAAGTTTTGGCGAAGGAATATCCCGAAATCAAAAAAATCTCGATCGACTTCGCGCTCATGGAACACGCACAAAATGTCGTGGTCGCGGATGGTTCCTTTGAGTGGGACGACCTTGGTTCGTGGAACGCGCTCTCGCGCCATTTGAAAGCGGATGCGGAAGGCAATTGCGCAGTCGGCGATTTCATTCACGTTGATGCGGCACGAAATATTATCTTCGATGCGCGCACAAAAAACCGGACGCCCATTGCCGTGGTCGGTTTGCGAGATTCCATTCTTGTCCAGACCGACGACGCCGTTTTGCTCGCGCACAAAAGCCAGTCGCAGAAAGTGAAAGAACTGGTGAAAAAACTTTCCGAAGATAAGAGATATCAAAAGCTGATTTAGATTTTGACGGCTCGATCGGTTGATATTTTGACAAATGCCCTTTCTCCCAATTGCCGAGCGTGAGTTGCGGGTTGCAGCGCGCAGACGGGCGACCTATCGCACGCGATTTTTCGCGGTGCTCATTGCTCTCGTTGCATTTGCCTGGCAATTCCTTTGGCTCACCCGCAGCAGACTCCCCTCAACCATGCACGGCAGGATTACGTTCACGACCATTTCAGGGTTGGCGTTCGTTTATTGTCTTTTCATTGGCGCGCGTGTCACCGCCGATTGCTTGAGCGAAGAAAAACGCGAAGGAACTCTCGGCCTTTTATTTCTGACGGACTTGAAAGGTTACGATGTCGTGTTCGGAAAGCTCGTGGCCAGTTCGCTCAATGCCGTTTACGGGCTGCTCGCCATTTTCCCCATTCTTGCCATTTGCCTGCTGCTCGGTGGCGTTTCGTTTGCGCTATTTTCAAAAACAGTTTTGGCGCTGCTAACAACTTTATTCTTTTCTTTGGCCACCGGTATTTTGGTTTCGACTTACAATCGACTTGAGCGCCTCGCTATGTTTTTCACGATCCTCGTCATTTTGTTCGTGACGTTCGCACCGCTCATCTTCTTAGGACTGCTAATGAACTCAACTGGTGCAAATGATTGGCCGCTGTTCATAATCAGCCCGGCATTTATGGTCGTCGCCCTTGTAGATTCCGGCACTTCTGGCTCTCTTCCGCCCGCAGCGTTTTGGGGATCACTTTCTTTAACGTGGTTGATGACATTTGGTTTCCTTTCCCGCGCCAGTTTTAAATTGCCGCATTCCTGGCAGGAAAAAGGTTTCAAACCTTTGGCGTCAAAGTTGGAAACTTTTACCCGGCCAAAAATCAACACCGTCAATCGCAAAAAATTCCGCTCGGAAGCTTTGGAAATAAATCCGTTTTTTTGGCTGACATTGCGCGGACGAGACAAGCTCGATCACGCTTGGGGTTTTGTCATCGCTATCATCGTGATCTGGTTTCTGGGATTTTTAGGAGTCGGCCGGGTTATGTGGGATTACGACCTCTTATTTCCAACACTGCTTTTCATTCACGCATTTCTTAAAATTTGGGTCACGTCAGAAGCTTGCACGCGGCTGGTTGAGGATCGTCGCAGCGGTGCGTTGGAATTGCTTCTCTCCACACCGCTCGACGTCAAAGAAATAATTCGCGGTCAACATCTTGCACTTCGCCGCCAGTTCGCCGCGCCGTTCTTGCTGCTCATTGTTTTGGAATCGCTTTGTTTTTTCTTGGGAATCGCTGGCCGCGAAATGAATTGGTCGAAAAAACTCTTTCTGCCTGCTTCTATCATTCTCTTCGCGGCTGACTTTTTCACTTTGCGATGGGTTGCCATGTGGGTTGGACTTAATGCGACAGGTGTAAATCGGGCCGTGCTGAAAACGGCACTCCTCGTTTTAACCATGCCTTGGCTCATTTACATCTGCCTCTCTACCCTCCTTCGCTTTTTCCACTTTCGCTCTCCCGCTCCACCTCATTCAATAATGGCACCGGCGTGCTGGATTGGCATCGCTCTCCTTACCAATTTAATTTTGCTTCGCTGGGCAAAACCAAGGTTGCTTTCGCGCTTTCGGATTCTCGCCACCCAACCCCTTCGCGCAAATCTTTGATCGTGAAAAACTAGTGAAATATTTTCCGCGCTCGTTATCATTCCGTTGATTATGAAAAAACTTTTTCGCGCTATCACTCTCGTTTCTGTCTGCGTTTCCGCCAATGCGCAACCCACCAATCCCCTTCCCCTATGGCCGGATGGCGCGCCGGGCGCTTTGGGCAAAGAAGAAAAAGACATACCCACCCTGACCGCCTTTTTGCCAAAACCAGAATCAGCCGGCGGTGCCGCGATGGTGATTTGCCCCGGGGGCGGTTACGGCGGCCTGGCAGCGCACGAGGGCGAAGCTTATGCAATGTTTCTGCGGGATCACGGCGTCGCCGGTTTTGTTTTGAAATATCGTCTGGGTTCGGCGGGCTATCGGCATCCTGTAATGCTCCAGGATGTTTCGCGAGCAGTCAGACTGGTTCGCGCCCACGCCAGCGAGTGGAAACTGGACTCAAAAAAAATTGGCGTGATGGGTTCATCGGCGGGCGGACACTTAGCCTCCACGCTTTTGACTCATTTTGATTCCGGCAAACCTGATTCGCTTGATCCCATCGAAAAGCAAAGCAGCCGTCCTGATCTGGGAATTCTTTGTTATCCCGTTATCACCATGGGCGAAAAAACTCACGGAGGTTCCAGGAAAAATTTACTCGGTGAAAACCCTTCCCCAGAACTGATCGCAGAGCTTTCCAACGAAGAGCACGTCACCAAAGATACGCCGCCGTGTTTTCTTTTTCATACAACAGAAGACCCAGCAGTACCCGTGGAAAACAGCCTCGCATTCGCTGGTGCCTTGCGAAAAGCGGGTGTGCCTTTCGATTTGCACATTTACGAAAAAGGTCCTCACGGAATGGGACTCGGCTTCCGGGTTTATTCACCTTACGAGCCGGAGAAACTTCATCCGTGGACGAAGGACTGTTTGTTCTGGCTCAAGCAACACGATTTCGTGAAATAGGCGAACACTCTTCCGAAAAATTTTTTTCTGATGAGCAAGCGAACTCGCACGATGGATGAAATCAATTCGCTGGAAGAAAGCGAATTTGTCCGCGTGGTGGGACCAGCCTTCGAGCATTCGCCATGGATTGCGCAAAAAGCTGCGGCGCATCGTCCATTTTCCACCTTGGGTTCACTTCACGAAAAATTATGCGAAATCGTTTTGCACTCGAATGAAGCACAAAAAATTGCGTTGATCCAAGCCCATCCCGATCTCGTTGGGCAAGCGGCTTTGCAAGGAACGCTCACAGCGGAATCAACTGACGAACAACGCAGCGCCGGGTTGGGAAATTTAAGCGCCGAAGAAATCGAACTCTTCCAAAAATTAAACGCGACTTACCGCGCGCAATTCGATTTTCCTTTTGTGATTTGCGCGAGGATGAATAAAAAAGAAGCTGTTTTGCGTGGGTTTCAAGCGCGGCTCAAAAATTCCCGAGCATCGGAAATCGATACGGCATTGCAAGAAATTTTTAAGATCGCTCGCCTGCGGCTCGAAGACCTGATTTCTTAGCACGGGTGAAGTTGTTTCAGCCGCGCTAAGCTGCCTACCAGGTTTTTTGGATAATTAAATTTGAATGAGGGATGCGAAAACGGAATTCGCGTTCTTTTTGATAGATGCCAACGAAACCGCGTTTCTTCATTTCTTCCCCAGACCCGGCGGCGCACTTTCTCGGTTCACCAATCAAAAATTTTTGACGTAAACTTTTTTTATCAGGTCCGATTAAATCGAGACAACTGCCCAAACGATTTCCTACAAAGTTCGCTTCGTTGCACGCGGATTCGGTAGTTTTGTTCATAGTCATGTTTTGTTATTTATTTACCGGCCTGAAACTAGTCAGGAAAAATAAAATAGCAATCAGGCGCGTCCCAAAACGTTTCGTCGGGGCTGACCCAAAACCGGTTTAGGGGTTCGACGCCCTGATGGGAAAAGAACCCTTACCCACACTAAGCAAGCTCCTGATGACCCTGATAAAAAAACCAATTTCATACAGGCACGGTTTTATAATTCGTGGATTGTAGGAAACGGCCTTTTTGGCAAGAATCTGTGGATGGGCATCGCTGATCAGAAAACAAAAACCACGAATTGCCTGGTGCATTTCGTAGCCGATGCTTTGGCCGCCGAACCTGCGCTGGAAGCAGTGACAATTAACGAGGGCGGCGATGCTGTTTCCGTGGCGACGCTGGGGAAAAATATTGACCCCGCTCTCCAAGAGCGAGTTGCTCGAAATGCTCGTCTCGCCCATGAGGTTTCTTTTGAAAATCGTTGTGGCCTTCTGGATGGAAAATCCGACTGCAAAGGTTGCGCCACTGCTTTCGCGCCGTTTCAACTCCAAAGCATCATCATCAAACGAGAAGTGGGAAAAACCACCATTGCCCGCGTCACCTGCCCCACCGCTCCTCAATTCTGGCGATGGAGAAAGTTTTCTCTTCCAAAACTTGGTCCCCGTGAAATTGAACTTCCCCACGGCGAGGAGCATCTGGATGAATGGAAATGGCAACTGCTTGCGGCGGCTCTTTGCGGCGCTTTCGCCATCGCGGCTGTTTTATCAGGAAAAAATTCTCTCGGTCTAACCTTTTTCGTCGGAGCCTATATCGCCGGAGCGTGGTTCGCCGTGGTTGAAGTTTTGGAGTTGCTGAAAAAGCAAAAGCTCGATGTCCATTTTTTGATGTTGGCAGTTGCCGCGGGCAGCGCGAGCATTGGGGCCTGGGGCGAAGGTGCGGCGTTGCTTTTTCTTTTTTCACTTTCGGGAGCGCTGGAGCATTATGCAATGGGTCGGACGCAACGGGAAATTAGCGCTCTTTTTAAAGCCGCTCCAAAATCCGCTATTCTGCTCGATGAGAATGATGGCGAACGGGAAATCGCGGTTGGTGAATTACGAGCGGGGATGCGTCTTCTTATTAAACCGGACACTCAATTTCCGGTGGACGCCGAAATCATCAAGGGTCAGACCGCCAGCGATGAATCAAATTTGACTGGCGAAAGTCTCCCGGTTGAAAAAAATATTGGCGACACCGTTCTTGCAGGAACGTTGAACCTTTCTGGCCTCGTCGAAGTTACGGTTTTGCGCGCCGCCCGGGAAAGTGCGCTCCAGAAAATTATTCACCTCATTAAAGAAGCGCAGCACCTCAAAGCGCCTGCGCAACGGTTCACCGATAAATTCGGCACCGCCTACACTTACGGAATTCTCGCGTTGTCCTGCGCCATGTTTTTTGTCTGGTGGCTTCTGATGGGCTACCCGGCCTTCGCTGCCAGCGGTGATACGCGCAGCGCATTTTATCGCGCTATGACGTTGCTGGTGGTGGCTTCTCCTTGCGCTCTCGTTCTTTCAATTCCATCAGCCGTGCTCGCGGCTATTGCGTGGGGCGCGCGACGTGGAATTCTTTTTCGCGGAGGCGCTGCCGTTGAAAAACTGGCGGAAATTCAAATCGTGGCACTCGATAAGACCGGCACTCTAACCACGGGAGAATTGCGTGTGGAACGCATCGAAAGTTTTCCACCGGGCCGCGAATTGGAACTGGCGGAACTCGCCTATTCTCTGGAGCGATTTTCCAAACATCCCCTGGCCCGCGCCATCACTCGTTACGGAAAACAACATCAACTTCCCGTTCTCGAGATTGACCAACTCGAATCCAGTCCCGGATTCGGCCTGCAATGTAAGCACGATGGAAAAAATATTTTTCTGGGACGCCGCGAATGGCTGGAGGAAAACCACGTCACCCTAAACCAGCAAACCGAGTCGGATGGCGATTTTTCAAACTCTGAAGTCTGGCTGGCAAAAGAGAATTTGCTGGGAAGAATATTGTTGCGCGACGACATTCGCGATCAAGCCGCTGAAGTTATTTCCAAACTGCGCGAAGCCGGATTGCAAACAGTCGTGCTGACAGGCGATCGCGAAAAGGCGGCTCATCATTTGAAAACCAAGTTGCACCTGGATGATGTCCGCGCCCAACTTCAGCCGGAACAAAAGGTGGAAATAATTCGCGCCTTTACCACTCAGGGCCAACGCGTCGCAATGGTCGGCGACGGCGTCAATGACGCGCCGGGTCTGGCGGCGGCTCATGTCGGCGTGGCGATGGGCGCGCGTGGTTCTGACGCCGCCTTGGAACAAGCGGATGTTGTCCTGATGCACGACCGTCTGGAAAATTTTTGGTCTGCGTATCAATTAAGTCGGCGCGCGCGAAAAATTATTCGGCAGAACCTTTTCATCTCGCTGGGAACCGTCGTTGTGCTGGTGGGCTTCGCGATCTGTGGCGCAATTCCGCTGACCGTTGGCGTCGTGGGACACGAAGGCAGCACGGTCATCGTGGTGCTGAACAGCTTGAGACTGTTGTTCGGAAAAGCCCGATAAGAAACTATTCTTTCCGATCTACTAATTATTTTTCCTCTGCCGTTTCTTTGATTTTTGGTCCGCGAAAGCAATGCTCAAGACCAGCCAAAAACCGCCGCCCGCCGCCGCCAGAAAACACAACATCGCAAATCCTGGATAACCGAAAATGACAAAAGTCGTACGCACTTGCATGAGCAACGCGGCGCCTATAATCAGCGCGGCAAGAATCAATCCGGTCGTGATGCGGTTCGCGATTTTTTGAAAACCTTCCAGCAACAGATTTGTGTCGGGCGAACGCACTTTGACTTCGAATTCAGAATTACCGACGGTGTCTAAAATTTTATTCACACGACGAGGCAAGCCGCTGACAAAATCTTTGATCTCAAGAATGGAGTTGAGGAGCGCGCCGGGCGTAACATCTTTTTGCAGGCGGCGATTCAATATCTCGCTGACATGTTGGCGAATTGCGGCGTTGGGATTAAATTTGTCGTCCAACCCGCGCCCGATTTGGTCAAGCTGCAACAACGTTTTGCCGAGCATGGTTAGTTCGATGGGAACGAAAAGACCGTGTTCACCCGCGCTGCGCCCGACCTCCAATAAAATTTGTCCCACGTCGATTTTTTCCAGAGTGTTGTCCTGCTGTTCGGCGACGAGCGCGGATATTTTGCGTCGAAACTCAGGCTCCTCGAAGTAAGAAGTCGTTTCACTCATGTCGATCACGAGCGTGACGGCTTCGTCGCCCTGTCCTTCACTGATAGCGATCAAAACTTTGACCAATTTTTCCTGCATTTTGGGCGTGGTGCGCCCGACCATTCCCAAATCCAGTAAAGCGAGACGGCGATCGTCCATCAAAAAAACATTTCCCGGATGGGGATCTGCGTGAAAAAGCCCATCCACCAGAACTTGTTTGAGATAGGCCTTGAATAATTCATCGGCCAGCGCGCCGCCTTCGATTTCCATTCGTTCCAGCGGCTCAATTTGGGTGATCTTTTTTCCGGGAATAAAATCCATCGTTAACACGGCGCGGGAGCTGTAGCCCGACACGGGCGCGGGAATCACGATGCGTTCGAACTCTTTTAAATTCTCGCCAATCGCCGTGAGATTCGCGGCTTCGCGGGTGTAATCGAGTTCGCTAATTAACGTCTTTTGAAATTCCTCGAAGATTTTAGCGAACTGATAACGGCGTCCCATCTCCGTGTGATCCTCAAAAAAAGTAGTGATCTCTTCCAACACTTCAAGGTCCTGGGCAATTTGCTGGCGAATGGTGGGGCGCTGGACTTTCACGACTACTTGTCGTCCGTCGCGCAGGGTGGCGCGGTGAACCTGACCGAGCGACGCAGCGGCTTCGGGTTCGCGAGTAAAGTTCAGAAACGCTTTGGAAATCCGCACGCCAAGTTCGGACGTTACGATGCTTTCCACTTCCTCGTAGGAAAAGGGTTTGACCTTATCCTGCAATCGGGAAAGAGCATCCAAATAAACCTGCGGCAAGAGGTCGGCACGACTGGAAAGTATCTGGCCAAGTTTCACAAAAGTTGGCCCCATCGCTTCGAGATCGTTGGCCAGCTCCTCGGGCGGGGAAGTTTGGCCGGAGGTTAAGTCCTCATCGTTCAACGCCGCGCGCAATCCAAATTGATGCACCATATCGGCGTGGCCATACTTGAGAAAAAGCATGGCAATATCTTTGTAACGTTTGAGATGTTGAGGTTTTAGCGAAAGGCTCATAGTAAATCCATTGACGCGTTCACATATTTTTGCGCCTGTCTGGTGGTCAAAAATTAGTCGCCGTAATCGGCAACGCCAAGCGGGGATTCCCTCAGAAAATTTGTGAAGTTTTCCATCAGCGACGAAGCCCGAATTTTTCTAGGACAGCAACGCTACGAAAGTCCGTAGGCCATCCCAAACAGTCGCCTGAGAAGGTTAAAGGAGTTCATAGTTGCAGCGTTCAGAGCAATTCGAACCGCAGGAATCTGGATAACAATCACCACGATAAAAAACCCATATTGACCAAGACGCAAAAAAGTTTCCTCAGTCATCCCAATGAAGTATCGCGCTACGTGAGAGCCATCCAGCGGCGGAATCGGCAGGAGATTAAAGTAACACAAGGCGAAATTCATAATCGCGAGACGATAACCAAAATCCACAATCGAAGCGGAGTCCATCGCCATACCTCCACGCGCTAATGCCATCGAAACTATTGCTAGCAATATGTTCATCGCGGGTCCGGCCAGCGCAATTAACACCCAATCGAATCCGTGATTCTTGAGGTTACGCGAGTTCACCGGCACAGGCTTGCCCCAACCGATCACAAAACGGCCGAGGCCCGAATGGCCTGAGGCCAAAAATACCGCCAGCAAGGGTAAAATCACAGTGCCAAACAATTCCATGTGAGCAAGCGGGTTGAGCGTAATCCGCCCCAGCATTTTCGCGGTGTCGTCGCCGCGTCTCCAAGCCATCCACGCGTGGCCAAATTCGTGGAAGGTAATCAAAATAATCAGGCAAACGTAAGAAAGCAGCCCGTCCAATAATGCTCGTTCGTCCATTGTGCGCGGAAGGTAGCAAAACACCTGACAGGGCAAAGCGGAAAATATTGCGAAGTTGGTTCGCCGCGAGAATCATCTTCAAATTGAATTTGGAAACAAAAACCAAAACGTCTCCAGTGCAAAGCGCACCGCCCCGCCCAATTCGTTTTGACCGCAATGAAATTGCGGGGGCCTTTGGCGACATCGGCACGGATCTGCCGCTCGTGGTTGGAATGATTCTAGCCATCGGTTTGGATAGCGCGAGCGTCTTGATTGTTTACGGCGCGATGCAAATTTTCACGGGCTTGGCTTATCGCATACCGATGCCGGTGCAACCGCTCAAAGCGGTGGCGATTATGGTCATCGCGCAGAGCGCCGCAAAAAAAATTACTCCGGAAATCCTTTACGGAGGTGGATTGGCGATCGGATTGACCATGTTGTTGCTGACGGTCACCGGTTTGGTCAACTGGCTGGCGCGAGTGATTCCCAAAGTGGTGGTGCGCGGAATTCAATTTGGTCTGGGGTTACAACTGGCAAGCCTGGCACTGAAAGATTATTTGCACCGCGATGGCGTCAATGGCTATTGGCTGGCCGGATTCGCATTTGTCATCACCCTGGCCCTATACGGAAACCGCAAATATCCCGCCGCAATTTTTGTCCTTCTGGCAGGCGCAATATATTCCATCGTCCTCTTGAAACTCGATTTGTATTCGGCCACGCAACACGTTGGTTTTCATTTGCCGCAACTTCAAACATTGCAATGGCAACACATCGTCACTGGATTCACCCTGCTTGCCTTGCCGCAGGTTCCGCTCTCGCTCGGCAATTCAATTCTAGCTGCCAGACAAACGTCGCAGGACCTATTCCCCGAGCGGGCGCCGAGTCTGCGCAAAATCAGCCTCACCTATTCGTTAATGAATCTGGTCAATCCGTTTCTCGGGGGAATTCCAACGTGCCACGGCTCAGGGGGAATGGCCGGGCATTATGCCTTTGGAGGGCGCACCGGAGGCTCGGTCATAATTTACGGCGCGCTTTATTTGGCACTCGGGGTTTTCTTCGCCAGCGGATTTCAAAATGTTATCCAGGTTTTTCCCAAACCGCTTCTCGGCGTGATTCTTTTGTTTGAAGGATTGGCACTGATGCTGTTGATCAGCGACACGACAAATTTAAAATCAAACTTTTTTTTGGTGCTGCTCGTGGGATTGATGGCGAGCGGACTTCCGTATGGCTATCTCATCGCCATGGTGGTGGGAACTCTTCTGTCCCGATCCGGCTTTTTAGCGAAGCGTCTGTGAACGCAGCATTTCGACGGCGTTTCCAATATCGCTAAAAAGTTTATTTCGGCACGACGCGCAGCCAGTCAAATTTTGCAACAGAGTTTCCCGTTCCACCTGCTGTAAGCGCGATACGCACTCCGCGATCCCACGGCGGCAGGTAATCGCCTTCCAGATTCAAATTCTCACCCACATTTTTCCAGATCTTTCCGTCCCAAACGGAAAACTGAAACAGGTGGCCGTCCTTCGCTTCCATTCGCAAATAAATCTTCGGCGAGGAGGGCGCATCCATCGAACCCAGGCTTTCAGTTTTGCTTTTTCGCGCACGGTGCAATGAAATTTTTCCGTCACCGACGCTGATGCCCAACGCGTTTTCCGTATCACCGAACGCAAAAAGCCCCGCGCGCGTTCCCGCCTTCATATCGCGAACATCCACCAGAGCGGTCGCCGCGTAATCTGCGGTCGTCGCTTGCAACGCAGCCACCGAACCGAACAGCTCGTTGCTGGATGTCGCGGGAGCCGTCAAGATCATTTCGCCTTTCTCGATTTTCATGCCGCGTTCGATCATATGCGGCCATTGCCAGCGTAAATTTATATTGGTGGCGAAATCATCCATGAATTGCGTTTCGACTTTTTGCACTTTTCCGAAGGGCGAAACGGCAGTGGTGCTAACACCTTTTCCGTTGTTGATCGTTGGCCAACCATCCCCTCCCCACTTGATTTCATCAAGCACGCCTTGCCGGCCAATAAACTGAAATCCTTTCACGGCGTAGGCGTGATACATAAAAAAATCGCGGCCATCCGGAGTGCTGACGATGGTGCCGTGCCCTGGACAACGCCAGGTTTCGCTGTGCGCGAGAATCGGATTGCCGGCAAATTTTTCGTAAGGCCCCATCAAACTTTTCGAGCGGGCGACTCCGGTTCCGTAGTTGCAATTTTTGCCGCAACATCCGCTTCCCGCGTAAAACAAATAAAAATAATCGCCATGCTTCACGACGGCGGCGCCTTCGATCAGGTTGCCTTCCCAAGGCTGATCGTTGCGAATTAGTTGCTTCATTTCACCACCGAGCTTGAAGCCGTCTTCCGAGAGTTTCTGCGCATAAATGTAAGTCGGTTCGCCACGACTGTTGCCGTCATTTTTCCAAAGCAAATAACGATCACCGTGTTCGTCAGCTTGCACGAACGGATCAATTGAGCCGTCGTCCTGGCCAATCAAGGGGCCGTGATCGGTCCAGGGGCCTAGCGGATTTTCGGCCGTGGCGACAGCGATGTGCAGAGTTCCTTTCTCAATATTTTTGCGTCCCACGTAATAGACATAAAACTTGCCTTTGTAGAACGTAAGTTCCGGTGCCCAATAATTTTTGGAAGACCATTTTGGTTTTTCAGAGAAAATATGACCTTTAAGTTCCCAATTCACCAGGTCGCGCGAATGCAGGATCGGATAAATTGGTCCCCACTCAGACGCAGTCGCCGTCGCCCAATAATCTTCTCCAACTCGAATGACGGACGGATCGGGAAAATCGCCTGGCAAAACAGGATTTGAATAATCAACGGCAAAGCTGAACATGGCCGCCGAAAAAAAAGCAGTGTGGAACACCGCGATGAATTTTATAAATTTTGATTTCATGAGCGTGAATTGGTGGTCATCGATAGTTAGATTTTACCCGAAATTTTTTCGCCTGAATTAATCTTTGCAGAAGAATAAATGCGAGGAGCAATCCGCCAATGACAATTTTCGTCCACCAGGAACTGAGTGTGCCTTGAAACGTGATGGCCGTTTGAATGATCCCGAAAATTAAAACACCCACGAAGGTTCCTGCAAGATAACCGACGCCGCCGCTAAGGAGAGTTCCGCCGATCACCACGGCGGCGATGGCGTCCAATTCGAGACCTGCACCCGCTGTGGGATTTCCCGAAAAAGTGTAGAGCGTGTAAACCACCCCGGCCAATGCCGAGCAAAATCCGCTGAGCGCATAGACTCCGATTTTGGTCCGCCCCACAGGCAAGCCCATAAGAATTGCGGAAGCTTCGTTTCCGCCATTCGCATAAATATTGCGACCGAACCGCGTGAAATGTGCGATCCAAATCGCGATGATAAATGCAGCAAAGTAGAGGACCGCCGTCGCCGGAAAAATCAATCCGTGCACCAGCGGAATCTCTAAACGCGAGGCGATGGCGC
>JBDSYB010000255.1:0-4302 GCA_039925885.1 Verrucomicrobiota bacterium | reverse complement strand
CCGCCGCCAATCGCCACGCCGATGTCGAAGTAATTATGATAAACAATATTATTGCCGCGAATTTCCGCGTTCACTTGCGGAACGAGTTTCAAAGCTTCGATCGTGGCTTTGACGAAGAAGGACATGAAGCCGGGTTTGACGCCGTGTTTGGCGAGGAACTTCTCAGTGAATTCTTTTCGCAACGCGATGACGGCAGACAAATCAATTTCGTTGAATGTGGTCAACATCGCCATCGTTTGTTGCGCTTCGACCAAATGCTTTGCGACGGTGCGACGCAACAAAGTCATCGGGACGGCTTCTTCTTCGCGGCCCGGTTCGGTGGAGATGGGCTTTTCTTTTTGAACTTTGGCGGTGAAAACTTCAGGCGAAGTTTTTTCGGGCGCAGAACTTTCCTTGCGCAAACGTCCGCCGATGTCGCCGCTCTTGATTTCTTTCTCAGGAGTTTTAGCGGCGGGTTTGGCTTCCGTTTTCGCCAGAGCGGTTTTCTCAACCGGAGCCTTGGCCTTCGGCTTTTCGTCGCCGGACTTTTTATTTTCGACAGGAGCTTGCCCGTTGCTTTCCACCAAGCCGATTACTTCCCCGACTTTTGCAACTTCGCCTTTGCGTTTTAAAATTTTGGAGATCTTCCCCGCATCCGGCGCAGACAATTCGACCGTCGCCTTTTCCGATTCAATCATCACGACGTTTTCGTCCTTCGCAACCGTATCGCCTTCCTTTTTCAACCAGTCGCCAATTTCGACTTCGGTGATCGATTCGCCGACTTCCGGTACTTTGAGTTCCATTGCCATATTATTACTTTGTAGCAGCGGACGTGAGTCTGCTCATTTCTCTCACTTTTGATTCAGAGCAGACTCACGTCCGCTGCTACGGTTTTTCAGAAATCTTCTCTTGTTTAAATGCTTCTGTTAAAATTTGTTGCTGCTCGTGTTTGTGACGATTTGCCGAACCAGTCGCCGGGCTGGCGGAAGCTTCGCGGTAAATTCCTGAAAATGGAAATCGTCCGAATAATTTTTCGCCGAGTGTCACGCGCAAAAACGGCCATGCGCCCATGTTCGCCGGTTCTTCCTGCACCCAGAATACTGGAGTCGCGTCGTCGAACTTTGCGAGAACTGATTTCAAGACTCCTTCGTTCAGCGGATAAAGTTGTTCCAATCGCACAATCGCGATGTCGTTGCATTTCATTTCTTCACGGTGCTTTTGCAAGTCGTAAAATATTTTTCCGGTGCAAAGCAAAACGCGTTTAATTTTTGCGCCGAGTTTTTGCGAGTCAGGAATGACGTATTGAAAACTCCCCTGCCCCAGTTCGCTCAAATTTGAAACGCATTGCGGATGACGCAGCAAACTTTTCGGCGTCATCACGACAAGCGGTTTGCGCCAGGGCGAAATCATTTGCCGACGCAGGCAGTGAAAATATTGCGCGGGCGTGCTGGGATAAACAACTTGGATATTATCTTCTGCGGCCAACGTCAAAAATCTTTCAAGACGCGCGCTGGAATGTTCGGGTCCCATTCCTTCAAAACCGTGCGGGAGCAAAAGAACAATTCCCGAAAGGCGACGCCATTTGTCCTCGGCACTGACGATGAATTGGTCGATGATGACTTGCGCGGCGTTCACAAAATCGCCGAACTGCGCTTCCCATAAAATCAGGCCATCGGGATAATCGAGACTGTAACCGTAGTCGAAGCCGAGAACGCCCGTTTCGGAAAGCGGACTGTTTAAAATTTCGACGCGCGCTTGTTTCTCCGACAAATGTTGCAGCGGAATGTAGCGATGTCCGTCTTCGTAATCGTGAAGAATGGCGTGACGCTGAGTGAAAGTTCCGCGGCCGCTGTCCTGTCCGCTGAGACGAACTCGGAAATTTTCGGTAGCCAAACTCGCAAAGGCCAAAGCTTCCGCAGCAGACCAATCGAGCGGCGCTTTTCCATCCGCCATTTTGCGACGCGCTTCCAGAAATTTTTCGATCTTCGGATGCGGATGAAAATCTTGCGGCAACTCAGTTTGCGTTTTCAGCAGGACGATGAGTTGTTTTCCATCAACTCCAGTTTTGGCTTCAGCAACATCCGCAAACGCTCCGCCGGAATATTTGCTGCGACTCCAGATTCCTTGAACCAATTCGGCGGGCGAATGAAAATTCTCCTTGCGCGATTCGGATAATTCGCGCTCAAGATTTTCGCGGCGTTGTGTCGCGATGGCATCAGCTTCTTCACGCGTGATTCCGTTGAGGCGCAACAAATGATCAAGATAACCTTCGCGCACCGGTTTGCGTTTTTCGATGGCGCGATAAAGCATGGGTTGAGTGAAGGATGGTTCGTCTGATTCGTTGTGACCGAGGCGACGATATCCCCACATATCAATCACCACGTCGCGTTTGAATGTGAGCCGAAAATCCATCGCGAGTTGAACGACCTGCGCGACGGCTTCGGGATCTTCGCCGTTCACGTGAAAAATTGGAATCTGCAACATCTTGGCCACGTCGGTCGCATAAAGACTGGAGCGTGCTTCGTTCGGCGATGTAGTAAAACCAATTTGATTATTCAAGACGACGTGGAGCGTGCCGCCGACGAAATATCCAGCGAGTTCGCTCAAGTTGAATGTTTCCTGAACAACCCCTTCCCCCGCGAACGCCGAGTCGCCATGAATCAACAATCCCATGCAAAGAATTTTTTCGCGGTCCCCCGCGCGATCCTGTTTCGCGCGCACACGGCCAAGCGCGACGGGACTCACAAATTCCAAATGACTCGGATTGAAGCAGAGCGAGAGATGAAGCGTTTTGCCGGAAGCAGTTTTCCAATCGCCGCTGTGACCGAGATGATATTTTACGTCGCCAGCGTGTTTGCGTTTGTCCGAATCAGCGAACTCGCGAAAAATCTGGCGCGGACTTTTGCCGATGATATTCGCGAGCACATTCAGTCGCCCGCGATGCGCCATGCCAAAGACGACTTCCTTCACGCCATGTTCGCCGGCTTTTTCCAACGCGAGGTCGAGCAGCGGAATCAAACTTTCGGAGCCTTCGAGCGAAAAACTTTTTGCGCCAATAAATTTCTTATGGATAAACTCTTCAAAAATAGTGGCGTCCGTAAGGCGCGTGAAAATTCGGAGTTGTTCTTGGCGCGTCAACTCCAGCCGGTTCTCCACTGGCTCCATCCGTTTTTGCAACCAGCGTCGCAGTGCCAAATCGTCGATGTGCATGTATTCGACGCCGATCGAGCGGCAATAAGTATTGCGCAGGCGCTGTAGTAATTCCCGCACCGTCAAAGAATCTGCCGATTGAAATGTGCCCGATGACACCGGACGATCCATGTCACCGTCGCTGATATGAAAGTAGGTCGGCTCCAATTCAGGGACGGCGCCGCGAGCGATGTCCAGCGGATCAAGTTGCGCCAGCATGTGACCGCGACCGCGATAAATACGAACCAGTTGATTGACCTTGTCCTGCAAGCCCGCGATGTCTGTCGGCGCGGCGAGGGATGTGTTCTGATTTTTCGCGAAACCCGATGGATTGAAAAGGCCGGGAGCGCGAAACGAAGGACCGCGCGGAGTCACCGGTGGTTCGCCGTTTTGCAGCGAAGAAAAATACTCGCGCCATTCCTTCGAGACAGAATCAGCGTTTCCTAGATAATTCGCGTAAAGCTCCTCCACGAAAGCCAGGTTTGAACTACTTGGAATTTGTTGCGACGAATTCATTTAAATACTGCCCAGAAAGCTATCGGGTTCGCCGTCAAAGTCAAAGGGGCGGGGAGAAAAGAAGACGAATTTTAATTGGCGCGATCTGGTTGCGGAACTAAAGTTGTCGTCGGAAACGAGAGATTAAATTGAATCGTTCTCCGAAAAATATTCCACCACCATGAACGAAACCATCAACCGCCACAAAAAGTTACTCGAACAATACCCCGACAACGAACTGGCGCGATTCAGTCTGGGCAAAGCGTATTTTGACGCCGGGCAAATCGCAGAGGCAAAGGAGCAATTTGAATTCGCAATAAAAAAGAAACCGGATTGGATGGTGGTGCAAATTTTAATCGGCAAATGTGAACTCGCTTTGGGAAATTCATCAGCGGCAAAAATTTCGTTTGAACGCGCCAAACAATTGGCCATCGAACAAAATCACGAAGGGCCGCTGGCGGAAATGGAACAACTTTTGGTCGAACTCTGAACTATTTCGGCACGTCGATATGTTCGCTGAGTCGCTCCTTCAATAACTCAATCAAGTCGGGGTGCATGAAGGTCAGATCGTTGGGAATATCCAGACAGATGATTTTTCTTTTTCCAAGAGCTTCGCCGAATTTGCTGCGAAGCCGTTCG